>NZ_CP017661.1:319441-638883 GCF_016805985.1 Microbacterium sp. JZ31 | reverse complement strand
CGGACCGGAGCTGACCGAGAGCGACCACGAGGTGACGCTCAACGAGGAGCAGGTCGTCGTCGACAAGGAGACGGTGCCCGTGGAGCGCGTGCGTCTCGACAAGAACACGGTCACCGACGAGCGGAGCGTCTCGGAGGACGTGGCTCACGAGGAGGTGGATCTGGAACAGGACGACAGCGACCGCCGGCGCTGATCGAGACCCCGGACCGAGCCCCCGTGGGCTTCGCCCCACCGGGGCTTCTCCTCGCACAGACGTACCCCTGCGCTTGGACACGAAGAAACCCCCGGAGTTCCTGATCGGATCAGGTTCCGGGGGTTGATTCCTGTAGCGGAGGCGGGACTCGAACCCGCGACCTCACGATTATGAGTCGTGCGCTCTCACCAACTGAGCTACTCCGCCGCACAGACATTCGCGGAGTGATCCGTCGGATGTCGAGAGCCCCGAGTCAGGATTGAACTGACGACCCCTTCCTTACCATGGAAGTGCTCTGCCACTGAGCTATCGGGGCGTGCTGCCCGCGCCGGGGCAACCAGACGAGGATATCATCCTCCGGGCGTGGACTCGAACCGAGCCCGCTCCCGCGCGCGTCTCACTCGCCCGCATCCTCGGCCGGAGCACCGGCCACCTCGGCGGCCTGCTCCTCGGTGTAGTGCGTGCCGGCGTGCTCCTCGAGCCAGGGCATCGGGTCGATCGCCTGCCCGCTCGGAAGCCGGAGCTCGAAGTGCAGGTGCGCGCCGAACGAACGACCCGTGTTGCCGACGAGGCCCAGCGTGTCGCCGACCTCGACCTCGTCACCCGCCGACACCTTGAGCGAGCCGTACTGCATGTGCGCGTAGTGGCTTGTGATGAGCTGACCGTCGATCACGTGATCGATGTAGACGTTCACGCCGTAGGCGCCGCCCGACTCGGTAGCGATGCGCACCGTTCCGGCGGCGATCGCCTGCACGGGAGCTCCCGCACCCGGCGTGAAGTCGATTCCCTCGTGCAGACGTCCCCATCGCTGACCGAACGAGTAGGACTTGCTCGTGCCGAGAACAATGGGCCACTGGATGTCGGCGGTCGGGTCGTTGACGTAGAACGCGTTGGCGGTGTTGATGCCGGTGACCGCTGCCATCTCGGCGAACGTGGTCGTCTCGTAGCCGCCCGACCCCTGCACTTCGGCGTTCTGCACCTCGGCCGGCGCGACGAAGGCCTGGATCTGCTCGTCGGTGTCCTCGGCGGGACCGGCGGCGATCGACATCTCGCGGACGTCGACGCTCTCGGTGGAGGCCAGCGCCGCGAACGGGGTGGTCATGCCGACGGCCATCAGCCCCACGACGCCGAAGGCGCCGAGCGAGGCGGTGACGGTTGCGACGCGCCGTGCGGCGGAGGGGCGAGCACGGCGGGCGCTGTGGTGCGCACCGACGCGCGGAGCGGCGGGAGCGGCCGGCCGCGGCTCGTCGGAGGCGACGGGCGTCTCGCCCGTGAAGTTGAGGGCACGGGCCGCCTCGGCGAACAGGTCGACGGGCTCCTCCGGCGCGGCACTCTCGGGCGCGACCTCGTCGACGACGGGCTCGTCGGCGACGGGCATCGCGGCGGGCGCGATCGCAATGGGGGCGGTCATCACCGTCTCGAGCGAGACGTGCGCCACGGGCTCCTGCGGCACCGGCACGGCGGGGACGTCGATCGGAGTGCGGCGGCGCGAGCGGTGCGGGGCGACCGGGAGGACGACGGCCTCGGAGCGCGCGGCGACCTTCGACGAGCGGCGGGTGGCCGGCACGACGGGAGCGGGCACTGCCGCGTCGGAGGCGACGGGGGCGGCGATCACCGAGGGAAGGGCCTCGCCGGACTGCATGAGGGCGTTCGCGTCGCCGATGCGAAGCTGACGCCGCGTCAGTGGCGCTTCGGCCACGGGGCGCTCCGCTGCGACACGACGTGAGCGGCGCGAGAGCGGCGCGGGCTCAGTCGGGGGGACGTCGAAGGGCACAGTCAACTTTCGGGGTAAGCGCCGCGGGAAGCTTGGGGAGCGGGCGCGTAAACACGGGTCGGGTTCGTCATCCGCGTCTCGGGCGACTGGATAACGATTCAGTAAACAGTAACCGCTATACGCTGAAAGCGCCATCCGCAGATTCCCGTTCGCCGGGATGGATGGGAGCGATCTCAGCGCGGCGGCGGGCGGCGCCGGAATCAGCCGAGGATGCGCGCGCGGAGCTCCTCGAACAGCGCGGACCCCGCGACGATCGTGAGCGAACGACCGTACTCGTCCGGCGCGAACCAGCCCGTGCGTCCGCCGGCCTCGTCCACCAGCAGCCGGCCGGCCGCGACGTCCCAGGGCTTCAGACCCCGCTCGAAGTAGCCGTCGAGCCGGCCGGCCGCGACGAACGACAGGTCGAGCGATGCCGCGCCGATCCGGCGGATGTCGCGCGCCAGCGGCATCACGCGCGCGAGCGTGTCGAGGTCGCCCGCGTGGGTGGCCTTGTCGTAGCCCAGGCCCGTCGCGACGAGCGCGCCCGCGGGCGCTTCCTCCGTCACGCGCAGCCGCTCGCCGGCGAGCCAGGCCCCCTCGCCCGACGCGGCGTGGAAGGTGTCGCCCAGCGCGGGGGCGTGCACGACGCCGGCCAGCGCACGCCACTCCCCCGGATCCCGCGATCCCTCGACCGCCGCGATGCTGACGGCGTACGACGGCATCCCGAATGCGTAGTTGACGGTGCCGTCGATCGGGTCGACCACCCACGTGATGCCGCTGGTGCCGTCGGCGTCGCCCGACTCCTCGCCCAGGAAGCCGTCGTCGGGTCGAGCCTCGGCGAGGCGCCCGCGGATGAGCGCCTCGACTTCGCGATCCGCCTCCGTGACGATGTCCGCGATCGTCGACTTGGACGCGGCGATCGAAACTCCCTCACGCCTGCGCCGCTGTGCCAGCTCGCCTGCCTCCTTCGCGATCTCGAGGGCGAGGTCCTGGAGCTCGAGCGGAGACGTCATGCCTTCACGCTACCGGCGCATGGAACGACGACGCTCGGACCGGCGCGATGACCTCTCGTCGGATGACGTCCCCTACCGCGTGGGTTCATCGTCCGACACCATGACAGGATGCGCGACGACGTCTCCGCATGGATCTGGACAGCCCTCCTGGTGCTCGCCGAAGTGACCATCGCGGTGCTCACCGTCGCGGTGGGCGGCGCGCCGATCGCGCTCGGGGTCCTGATCGGGCTGTCCGCGCCGTTGACGCTCGCGCTGTCGTGGATGCACATCCGCGGAGGCCGGGCATCGTCGCGCGATCGACGTTGACGCGCTCCTCGTCGAAGGCAGGAATGACGAAGCCCCCGGGAGTACCGGGGGCTTCGTTCGGCGGTGGCAAGTGAGGGATTCGAACCCCCGAAGCATTACGCGGCTGATTTACAGTCAGCTCCCTTTGGCCGCTCGGGCAACTTGCCAAGGCGCACCCGACCGACTTTTCCAGCCAACCGGAGACGCAGGAGCCAATGTTACCCGCACTCGGCCGTGCGTCGAAATCGCGCGGTGCGACCGGGCGCGGCGGACCCGCAGTGCGGACGATGCCGGCTCAGGCGGCCTTGGCGAGCACGCGCTCGACGAACTCGTGCGTGCGACGGGTCGTGCCGTCGATCTTCATGTCGACGCTGCCGCGGTACTCGTTCGGCGCCAGTGGCATCGCGAGGCGGACGTTCTCGTGGCACGACAGGTCGGCGCAGATGTAGGTGCCGACGCTGTCGCCGTGCTCGCCCGCGTCGCCCGCCTTGCGCGCCGTGAACAGCGCGACCTGGTTTCCGGGCTGCATCGTGCGGCAGATGTTGCAGAAGGCCGAGCGCGCGCGCGAGGCACCTTCGGCCGCGCGCAGCACGACACCGGTGACCTCGCCGCCCACCTCCGCGACGATGTAGCCGCGGCCGCGGGAGCGCGGGTCGCGCCACGCGAGGAAGTCGAGATGATCCCACTCCGTCAGCAGGAAGTCGTGGGGCAGGGCGATGACCGATGCGTCGGTCTTCTCGGCGTTGACGAACGACTGGCGGAGCTCCGCCTCGGTGAGCGCGCGCATGCAACCTCCCGGATGTCGGCCCGGCGGGGTGCCGGACTCCCGCGAAGATTCTACGAACCGGAGCGGACACCCGGCCTCGGCGCGACGACACTGCCGCACTAGGCTGACCCCATGGCCGACAGCTCTTTCGACATCGTCAGCAAGGTGGACAAGCAGGAGGCGGACAACGCGCTCAACCAGGCCCGCAAGGAGATCGAGCAGCGCTACGACTTCAAGGGCACGGGCGCCTCGATCGCGTGGAGCGGGGAGCAGATCCTGATCACCGCCAACAGCGAGGAGCGCGCGAACGCCGTTCTCGACGTGTTCCAGTCGAAGCTCATCAAGCGCGGCATCTCGCTGAAGAGCCTCGACTCGGGCGAGCCCACCGCCAGCGGCAAGGAGTTCAAGCTCGTCTCCAGCCTCAAGGACGGCATCTCGCAGGAGAACGCGAAGAAGATCGGAAAGATCATCCGCGACGAGGGACCGAAGGGCGTGAAGTCGCAGATCCAGGGCGACGAACTGCGCGTCTCGAGCAAGAGCCGCGACGACCTGCAGGAGGTCATCCGCGTGCTGAAGGCCGCCGACCTCGACGTCGACCTGCAGTTCATCAACTACCGCTGATATCGCTCGTCAAGCGCGCCCCTGCGCCCGCCCGCATCGACGCCCGGACCCCGCCGTCGGCGTCCCGTCGTCCGTTCGGCGCACTCGCGTAGGATGACCGAGTTCTCAACGCCGCGGGCGTGACCGGCGTGCGCGGCACGGCGCCTCCGCGCGCGGCCTCGACATCCACGAGCGGAAGATTCATGAGCGAGTTGACCCCGATCGACAAGGGCAAGCGGCTGCTGGCGGACAGGGTCTTCCGCTACCTCGCCCAGGCGATCATCGACGGCACTCTCGAGCAGGGTGAGCGCATCCGCGACGCGGACCTCGCCGAGCAGCTCAACGTCTCGCGCATGCCCATCCGCGAGGCCCTGCAGCGGCTCGAGCGCATCGGCCTCGTCGAGATGATGCCGAGCCGGTACACACGGGTCACGGTCGTCACGGACGAGATCGTGCGATCCTCCCTCGCGTACGCCGGATACAAGTGCGGCATCGACCTGCGCGTCGCGCTGCCCCACCTCACCGTCGCACAGGAGCGACGCGCGCTCGAGCTGCTCGATGCGATGGAGGCCGCCCTGGGCGACGCGGAGGCGTCGATCACCGCGCGCATCGCCTTCTCGCGCTTCATCGACTCGATCGTGCCCGAGACCGTCTACAGCCGTCAGCTGCAGGATCTCGACGTGGCCCTGGAGCGCAATCTGCGGCATGTCGGCCCTGTCGCGACCGACGACGAGCTGCGCGAGAACTACGCACAGCTGCGCGACGCGATCCGGCGGCGCGACCACGACACGGCCGAGCGCCTGGTGCGCGCCCAGTTCGGCCTCTGACATCGCCTAGCATCTCGTCTCATGACTTCCGCACTCACCCTGCACTCGACACTGACGGAGTCAGACCGAGAGGCCGAGGCCGAAGGCTCGGCCTGGTACCGCACCGCCGCGATCTACCAGATCTACCCGCGCTCGTTCGCCGACGCGAACGGGGACGGCATCGGCGATCTGACGGGCATCACCTCGCGACTCGACGCGCTCCACGACCTCGGCATCGACGCCATCTGGCTCTCGCCGTTCATGACCTCTCCGCAGAAGGACGCAGGCTACGACGTCGCCGACTACTGCGACGTCGACCCGCTGTTCGGCACGCTCGCCGACTTCGACGAGATGCTCGCCGGCGCGCACGAACGGGGCATTCGTGTCATCGTCGACCTCGTCCCGAACCACTCCTCGGACCAGCACCCGTGGTTCCAGGCCGCCCTCGCCGCCGCGCCCGGCAGCGCGGAGCGTGCGCGTTACATGTTCCGGGACGGCCGCGGCGCGCACGGCGAGCTGCCGCCGAACAACTGGCAGTCCGTGTTCGGCGGCAACGCCTGGACGCGCGTGACCGAGGCGGACGGCACCCCGGGCCAGTGGTACCTGCACCTGTTCGACTCCAGCCAGCCCGACTTCGACTGGGCGAGCGAGGAGGTGCGCGACGAGTTCCGCCGCATCCTGCGCTTCTGGCTCGACCGCGGCGTCGACGGCTTCCGCGTGGACGTGGCGCACGGCCTCGTCAAGCACGACGAGCTCCCCGACTACGTGCCCGCCGAGGACGCCGACTCGATGGGCGGCCAGGAGCCGGTGCCGTACTGGGGCCAGGAGGGCGTGCACGATGTCTACCGCGACTGGCGCCGCCTGCTCGAGGAGTACGACGGCGATCGGGCCCTGTGCGCCGAGGCGTGGCTGCCGACCGCCGCGGAGACCGCGCTGTGGGTGCGGCCCGACGAGATGCACCAGGCGTTCAACTTCCCGTACCTCATGGCCGAGTGGGACGCCGCGCAGCTGCGCGGGATCATCGACGAGTCGCTCCGCGCGTTCGGCGGCGTCGGCGCCCCGACGACCTGGGTGCTGTCGAACCATGACGTGATCCGCCACGCCTCCCGCCTGGCGCTCGGCGCCGACGCACCGCAGGGCCACGGCATCGGCCCGCTGTCCGCCGGCAAGCCCGATCCGGTCGTCGGTCTGCGCCGCGCCCGCGCTGCGACGACCCTCATGCTGGCGCTGCCCGGATCGGCGTACCTCTACCAGGGCGAGGAGCTCGGCCTGCCCGAGGTCATCGACCTGCCGGACGACGCGCGGCAGGACCCCACCTGGTTCCGCACGCAGGGCGAGCGCTACGGGCGCGACGGCTGCCGCGTGCCCATCCCGTGGGAGGCGGACGCCCCCGCCTACGGGTTCAACACCAGCGGCGCCTCGTGGCTGCCACAGCCGGCCGAGTGGGCGGAGTTCGCGCGCGACCGCCAGCAGCACGACCCCGCGTCGACGCTGAACCTCTACCGCACGCTGCTGCGCCTGCGCCGCGAGCTGTCGCTCGGCGCGGCGGAGGACTTCACGTGGGTCGAGGGCTTCCCCGCCTCCGCGCTCGCCTTCCGCAGCGGCGCGGTCACGGTGATCGCGAATGCGGGCGCCGAGCCGGTCCCACTTCCCGAAGGAGCACGCCTGCTCGTCTCGAGCGCCCCGATACAGGAGGACGGATCCGGATCGCTCGCGCTGCCGCGCGACACGGCCGTGTGGCTCGCCGGGAACTGACGCGAAGGCGACGGCCCTGTCTGCCGCCCGCGCGACTGATCAGCCCTTCCCTGCCAGGATCCGCGCGACCCGTGCATGCGTGCGGAAGCTCTCGTTCATCTCGCGCATGGACGTGGAGTGGAAGTTCAGCACGACGTGCGCTTCGTGCTCGCGGTGCGAGAACACGTGCGACGCCCACACGCCGAGGTGCCCGACCGGCTGGGAAAGGCCGCGCATCACGAGCGGGATGAACTCGTCGAAGCGCAGGGTCATGATGCCCGCGCCGTAGTGGATGCCCCGCCGGAAGCGCCGGCGCGGCCGGATCAGGTGCTCGAGCAGCCCCGCATCGATCAGCCGGCCGCCGAACAGCGCCCTCTGGAACCGGATGAAGTCGTCCGCCGTGGCGACGACGTTGCCGCCCGCCCAGTCGAGGCTCACGCACCGCGCGCGGCTGAACTCCTCCCCCTCGATCCAGAACGGGGCGACGTCGATCGTGGAGAGGTCGTCGGGGATGAGGGTGGAGTCGTACGGCGTGGAGGCGCGCTCCATCCCGGTCGGCTCGAACAGGCGCGTGCGCAGCTGCGCGGCGAACGACTCGCCGCCGGCCTCCTCAGCGATCCGGCCGAGCAGGACGTAGCCCGTGTCGGAGTAGTGGAACCGCTCGCCCGGCCTGCCCACGGCCGGCAGCGACCGGGCCTGGTCGAGAAGGTCCGCCGGCGTCCAGAGCCGATCGCGGTGGCGGGAGAGCGTGCGCACCGACGCCTCGGTTGCGCGACCGCGGGGCGGGTCGAAGAAGTCGGGGATGCCGCTGGTGTGCGCGAGCAGCTGCTGGACGGTCACCGCGCGACCGACGTCGACGCCGGCGGCCGCCGGCAGTCCTGCGACGTCCGCGTGGGGCAGGAGGCGTCCGATCGGCGAGTCGAGGGCGAGTAGGCCCTGCTCCGCGAGCATCCCGATCAGCGTCGCGGTGAACAGCTTCCCCGAGCTCGCGGCATGGAACGGCTTGTCGACGTCGCCGAAGCCGAACTCCCAATCGGGGGCGGACACGCGCACGAGCGGCGCGGGCATGCCCGCTCTCCGGCCCGCCATCCGCTCGAGGCTGCTCCGCAGCGCGGCCTCGGCGCGCGATCGATCCGTCATGGTCTCTCCTGTCGTGGTCCCGTGACATGTCGAGCGACATATCTACGAGACATATCTAACAGATATATCCATGAGAAGCAACGGCTAGGATTCGGGGATGGCACACGTGATCCTGGGCTTCCTGATGATCGCGCCGATGAGCCTGTACGAGCTCGTGAAGGCGTTCGAGTCGAGCGTCTCGCTCTTCTACAGCGCGAGCACCGGCAGCATCAAGCGCGCGCTCGACATCCTGCACACCGAGGGCCGCATCGAGGCGACGGACGTCCAGCCCGGCGCCCGCGGCAAGAAGACCTACCGCCTCACCGACGCGGGCCGGCGCGCCTTCCACGACTGGATGCGCTCGGCACCCGACGGACCGGATCTAGAGACGGCGGCGCTGTCGCGCCTGTTCTTCCTCGGCCTGCTGGCGCCCGAGGAGCGCGCGCCCGTGATCGAGCGCATCCTCGATCGGATCGACGGCGAGCTCGCCGTCCTGACGGCGGTCGAGGCGCAGCTGAACGGGATGCCGGTCGCGGAGGGGCATCGCGAGCTCGCGCCGTACCAGCACGCCACGCTCGACTACGGGCTCACGGGCCTGCGCGCTGCGCGGGAGTGGTTCGGCGCCCTGCTGGAGCGCGAGCGCTCAGGCGGGACCTGACAGGCCATGCCGGACCGGGCAGCGCCCGATCGTCGGCCGCCCTAGGAGCGGCGGCGCCCGATCCCCTTCAGCACGCGCCCGACCGCCGAGCCGCGGCGCGACGTGCTCTCCCACTGCGACAGGGCGACGGCGAGCAGGAGGGCCAGGCCGTAGAACAGGTCGTTGACCCAGCGCGGCGATCCCGCCAGCTGCAGCCCCTTGATGCCGACGGCGAGCACGTACATCGCGACGATCGTGCCCCACACGTTGAATCGGCCGCCCTTGAACTGCGTGGATCCGAGGAACACCGCGGTCAGCGCCGGCAGCAGGAAGCTGGGACCGACCGTCGGGTCGCCCGCGTTGATGCGGCTTGTCAGCAGGGCGCCCGCGAGCGCCGCGATCGCGCCGCCGGCCGTGAGGCTCCAGATGCGCAAACCCTCCACGCCGACACCGGCCAGGCGCGCGGCCTCCGGGTTGTAGCCCGCCGCGTACATCCGGCGCCCGACCGGCGTGCGCTCGAGGATGTACCAGGTGATGACGGCGACGAAGAACAGGATGTACACCGGCACCGTCACGCCGCCCCACTGGGTCGTGGCGATCATCCGGTAGTCCGGTCCGAGATCGAGGATCTGCTGGCTGCCCGAGACCCACGCCATGCCCGCGAGCAGGATCGAGCTCATGCCTAGCGTCGCGATGATCGGCTCGACCTTGAGCCTCGTGATCACGAGCGCCGTGACGAGCCCGATCAGCGCGCCGGACAGGATCACCACGGGCAGCTGGAGCGCGATCGGCAGGCCCGCCTTCGACAGGAACCAGGCCGACAGGATCGCGGAGAAGCCGACCTGCGCACCGACCGCGAGGTTCAGCGATCCGGCGACGAGCGGGATCAGCGCGGCGATGGCGGCGAGGCCCGTGAGCGCCTCGGCATCCAGCAGCGAGCGCCACACGCCGGGTTGCAGGAACTTGTCGGGGATCCAGATCGCGAAGACCGCGAAGATCACGATGAAGATGTAGACCGCGCTGATGTTGCGGAAGGAAAGGGCGCGCAGGATGTCGCTGCGACGTGTGCTCACGGGGCCTCCTCGGCCGGGGATGTCTCGGGGTACGGGGTGGGGAGAGGTCAGGCGAGGCCGTAGCCCTCGCTGACCAGGCGGTGCTCGGTGAGGTCGGCACCGCTCAGCTCGGCGACGCCGCGGCCGTCGCGCATCACGATCACGCGATCGCACAGGCGCAGCAGCTCCTTGGCGTCGGACGAGCTCACGAGCACGGCGGTGCCGGCGGCGGCGGCACGCTCGATCGCCTCGTAGATGGCGGCCTTCGCCCCGATGTCGACGCCCTGGGTGGGCTCGTCGAGCAGCAGGACGGCCGGATCGTCGCGCAGGGCGCGGGCCATCACGACCTTCTGCTGGTTGCCGCCGCTGAAGAGCGAGAACCGCTGCTCCGGCAGCGCGGGCCGCACGCCGTACTCGGTCATGAGCGCGCTCACCTCCGCCTTCTCGGCACGGGAGGAGATCGCGCCCGCCGGTCCCGTGAGCGTGCGCAGCTGCGGCAGCGTCACGTTCTCGCGCGCGTTCATGTCCCGCACGGCGCCGAGGCGCGCCCGGTCTCCGGGGACGAAGGCGACGCCGCGTCGCAGGCTCGACGCCGGGCTGCGCCGCGGATGCTCCGCGCCGGCGACGGCGAATTCGTCGGCCGTCGCCTCGGCCGCGCCGTACAGCAGCGAGGGCACGGCCTCACGGCCGGAGCCGAGCACGCCCGCGACGCCGACGACCTCTCCCGGCTGGAGGCGCACGTCGAAGTGCTCGACCGTGCCGCCGCGCAGGCCCCGCACCGACAGCACCGGGGCCGCGTCGTCGCGGCGGGTGCCGGTGTGGGATCCGGCGACCGTCTCTGCCGCGGATCCCGTGATCAGCTCGACGAGCCGCGCGTGGTCGACGCCCGCGACCGGCTCGTCGGCGACCTTCCGCCCATCGCGCAGCACGACGATCCGGTGCGCGAGGCTCAGCACCTCGTCGAGCCGGTGCGAGACGAAGATCACGCCCGCGCCGTCTGCCGCGAGGCGGCGCACGGCGTCGAACAGCACCTCGACCTCGCTGCGGTGCAGCGACTCCGTCGACTCGTCGAGCACGATCACGTTCGCCGGATGCGCCCAGCCGTCCAGGGCGCGGCTGATCGCCACGACGGCGCGCTGGGCGGGCGTCAGCGCACGCACGGGCGCGTCGATGTCGAACACCGGGCCGAAGCGCGCGATCAGTTCGCGCGTCCGCTCACGCTCGGCCGCCCGGTGCACGGGCGCGGCCGCTGCGGCTCCGGTGCGTTTGACCAGCGCGAGGTTCTCCACGGCCGACAGCTCCCCCACGAGGGCGAGGTCCTGGTGGATGAAGTGCAGGTCGGTGCCCTCGGCGAGCTCGACCGTGCCGCCGTCTGACGTGTAGGCGCCGGCCAGCACCTTCACGAGCGTCGACTTGCCGGAGCCGTTGTGGCCCAGCACCGCGACGATCTCGCCGGGGTCGACCTCGAGGCTCACGCTGTCGAGCGCGATCAGGCTGGGGAACGCCTTGACGAGGTCGGTGACGCGCAGCAGGGGTGCGGCGTCGGACATGGGTTCTCCTTGGTTCGGGACCGGGAGGGCCCGCAGGGTCGGGCCCTCCCGGTCGATCACGCGACTCGCTACTCGGCGAGCCAGTTCGCGGCGAAGCGGTCCTGGTAGTCCTCGATCGCGACGTAGCCGGTCACCGGGTCCTCCGGCGCGTTCGCCTGGTCCGTGACGCGGGTCAGCGTCGCGGCGCGGGTCTCGACGTCGGGCCACTCGTAGTCCTGGCCCGCCATCTCTCGCAGCAGCTGATCGAGAACGGTCCACATCATGAGGTTGAGGTCGACGGACAGGGTGGCGTCCTGCTGGCCCGCGACGATCTGCTCGTAGTTCGGCGGCGCGGTCCACATCGCGATGCCCTTGGTGTCGAGGCCCGCGAGGCTCAGCTTCTGCGGCAGGCCGATCTGGACCTCGTCGACCGCGGCGATGAAGTACTCCGTGTCGGGGTTCGCCTGCAGGTCGCTGACGACGCGGTCGGCGGCCGTCGAACCGAGCTCGGCGATCGGGATGTCCACGACGCGCAGCGTGCAGTCGGGGCACAGCTCGGCGAGCTTTTCCTGCGCACCCTCGAGCTCGAGCGCGGAGAACGGGAACTCCGGGACGTTGTAGAAGACGTACTCCGCCGCGCCGCCCGACCGGGCGACGGCCGCGGCCGCGAGGACGCCGCCGTTGGCCTTCATCCACTCGGGGCCGTTGAAGGCCTCGGGCAGGCCGTGCTCCACGGTGTTCATGACCGAGCCGCTCGCGATCGGGATGCCGAGCTCGTTCAGCTGCTCGATCTGCGGCTCGAAGAAGATGGGGTCGAGCGTGATGTTGATAACGCCGTCGGGCGCCAGCTCCACGACCGTGTTCATCGCCGAGTTGATGCTCTGGGCGTCCCGTCCCACCTCGACGCGCTCGAGCTCGAGTCCCAGCAGCTCCGCGGGAGCCTGCAGGTTCTGCCACATCACGGCGCTGACGGGCGTGCCGACGTCGAGGTACACGATGTGCGTGCCCTTCTCGACCGGCGCCTCCAGCGGCTCGTCGATCAGCAGGTTCTTCTCGCCTTCGCCTGTCCACGGAGTGAGGAACTCCTCCGCGGCCGCGACATCGGCGCCGCCGCTGCCGCCGCCGTCGGAGGTGGGCTCGGCGGTGTCCGCCGAGTTGGAGCAGGCTGTGAGGGCGAGGGCCCCCGTGGCGATGAGAGCCGCGGCGTGCAGCCCTCGCATTCGTCGTCCGCGCATCGTCGCACGTCCTTTCCGTCGGGTTGTCCGGATCGAATCCGGTCGGGGTGAGCTGGGGGTCAGAAGGGGTAGCGCTGGATCTGCGACTGCACCGTGACCCACTGGGTCTCGGTGAAGGCGTCGATGTTCGCCTCGTGCCCGCCGAAGCGTGCGCCGGTCCCGGAGAATCCCGTGCCGCCGAACGGCGCCTGCGGCTCGTCGTCGACCGTCTGGTCGTTGATGTGGAGGATGCCGCTGGGGATGCGGTCGCCGAGCTCGAAGGCGCGGAAGGCGTCGCCCGCCAGGATCGCGACCGACAGCCCGTACTCGCTCGCGTTGACGAGATCCACGGCGTCGTCGATGTCCTCGAAGCGCAGGACGGGCGCCACGGGACCGAAGATCTCGTCCGTGAACGCGCGGTGCTCGGGCCGCACCTCTCCCAGCACGGTGGGCTGGTAGAAGAGGTCGGTGTACTCGCCGCCCGCGAGCAGCCGGGCGCCGGCGTCCACGGACGTCCGGACGATGTCGTGCACGTGATCGCGCTGGCGCTCGTCGATGATCGGACCGAGCGGGGTGCCCGTCGACGGGTCGCCGACGGGCAGCTGACGCGCCTTCTCAGCCAGGAGCCCCACGTACTCGTCGTAGATGTCGGCGTGCACGATGTGCCGGCCGGTCGTCATGCAGATCTGCCCCTGATGCAGGAAGGATCCCCACGCCCCGGCCGATGCCGCCGCGGCGACGTCGACGTCCGGCAGCACGATCATGGCGTTGTTGCCGCCCAGCTCGAGGTGCGCGCGCTTGAGCAGGCGGCCCGCGCGCTCGCCGATGATCCGCCCCGCCGCGGTCGAGCCCGTGAACGAGATGACGGGCACATCGGGGTGCTCGACGAGCGCCGATCCGACGTCCGCCCCGCCCGGCACGACCGCGAACAGCCCCTCCGGCAGCCCCGCCTCCTCGAGGACCGCCGCGAAGAACAGGCCCCCCGCGATGCTCGTGCGCGGGTCGGGCTTGAGCACCACCGCATTGCCGAGCGCGAGCGCCGGGAAGATCGAGCGCGAGCCGAGGATCGCGGGGAAGTTGAACGGCGAGATCACGCCCACGACGCCGACGGGGCGCTTGCGCGCGAGGCTCAGGCGCGGGTGGACAGACTGCAGCAGCTGCCCGTACGGCATCTGCGCCGTGGCGGCCGCGTGGTGCAGCTCGCCGACGACGAGTCCCGCTTCGAACGCGGCCTTGCCCTGACCGGATCCGGCCTCGTCGACGAGCCAGCGCGCGAGCACGTCGGTGTTCGCGTCGAGGATCGCCGCGGCGCGGCGCATCACGGCAGCGCGCTCGTCGGCGGGCCGGGCGGCCCAGTCGCGCTGCGCGGCCGCCGCCCGGGCGACCGCGTCGTCGAGGTCCGCGGCGCCGCCGAAGCCGATCGACGCGAGCGGCGCGCCGGTCGACGGCGATGTCACGGTCGTGGTGCCGGCGAGCTCGGTCCAGCCGGCGATGTAGCCGCGGCCCTCCCAGAGCTGCTGCGCGAAGAACGTCATCGTCACTCCTGTTCCCCCGTCGTCCTCGACGGTCCTGAGAAACGTATGGGCCTGCGCGCGGTGACGATCCGGCGTTTTGTGCATGACCGCGCGCCGTTCGTTTGACCGGCGCTCCGCGCGCCGGTTACGCTCCACGCACCGTGGAGGCGAACGTGGAAGTTCTCGAGGCTGAGAGCGCCGACGACTGGGAGGCCGTCGTCAGCGGCTTCTTCGTGCCCCTGCGCTGCGACGGCTTCGAGAAGACGTTCCGGGCCCGCATGGAGCACGCGATCGTCGACGACCGCCTCTCGGTCTCGCGCGTGACGGAGTGCGGGCTGATCGCCGAGCACAGCGGCCGGCTGGCGCGCCGGGCCGAGACCGACGACATCCACATCTCGCTGCAGCTGTCCTCGCGCGGCACGGTGGCGCAGGACGGCCGCGCCGCCGCGATCGTGCCGGGCTCGGTCGTGCTCTACGCCACCAACCGCCCCTATCGCCTCGACTACTCCTGGCCCGACCAGCGCCATCTCATCCTGCAGCTGTCCCGCGCGTCGCTGGACGTGCCCCCGCGCATGCTGGAGGCGGCGCTCGCGCGGCTCGCGGTGCCGGGCGGGCGCCGGGCCGTGGCCGCGGGCAACCTGTTCTCGTTCATCGAGACGCTCTCCCCCGGTCCGTCGCCCGAGGCGGCGCACGTCACGCGCGACCTGGCGCGCACGATGATCCGCGCCTCACTCGGGGAGGGCGCGGCCGTGCCGCGCACGTCGGGTGGGCTCCGGCATGCCGTGCAGGAGCACCTGAGCGCGCACGCGCACGACGCGGGGCTCGACATGGATCAGGTGGCCCGCAGGCACCTCGTCTCCCGGCGCCGCCTGTACCAGGCGTTCGAGCTGTCCGGCCAGTCGCCGGCGTCGTACCTGCGCACGCAGCGCCTGCAGATCGCGGCTCGCCTCCTCTCCGACACGGCCGAGCGCCGCACGGTCGAGCAGATCTGCTACGCGTCGGGCTTCGACGATCCGACCACCTTTACCCGCGCGTTCCGGCGCGCGTACGGGTGCACGCCCCGCGAGTGGCGGGCCCAGGTCCGCTGATCCGCCGCCGTCGGATCCCCGCCGCTCCCCTCCGGCGCGGTCGGATCGCCGCCGCTTCCGGCCGGCGCGGTCAGCTCGCCGCCGCTCCGGGGTGCTAAGGTCGGGAGTTGCGTCCGAGTCTCGGGCGCATCGTCGTGTCTCGACCGGTCTCCCCGAGACCAGGGCTCGCCGGATCATCCGGCTGACGACCCGCCATCCTGCCGCGGCGAACGGATCCGGCATCCGCCGAGTTCGCCCACCACCCGGCCCGCGCCCCGATGCGCCCGCGCCCCCGCGCGCTTGCGGCCGGAACACCCGAAAGAATCACATGACCGCTGCTGAGCAGCCCACCTTCGCCGACCTCGGCGTGCCCTCCGTGCTCGTCGACGCGCTCGTCGCGATGGAGCGCCCGACCCCCTTCCCCATCCAGCGCGAGACGCTGCCGTCGACCCTCGCGGGACGCGACGTGCTCGGCCGCGGCAAGACCGGCTCGGGCAAGACGCTCGCGTTCGCGATCCCGCTCGTCGCGCGGCTCGCCGCCGCGCGCCTCTCCGGCCGCGCCGGCTCGCCCGTCGCCCTCGTGCTCGCCCCCACGCGCGAGCTCGCCACCCAGATCACCCGCACGGTCGAGCCGCTCGCCAAGGCCGCGGGCCTGAGCGTCACGACCGTGTTCGGCGGCGTCTCGCAGAAGCCGCAGGAGGCCGCGTTCGCGCGCGGCGTCGACATCGTCGTGGCATGCCCCGGCCGCCTCGAGGACCTCATGGGTCAGGGCGTCGTGCGTCTCGACCGCGTCGCCGTCACCGTGCTCGACGAGGCCGACCACATGGCCGACCTGGGCTTCCTGCCCGGCGTCACGCGCATCCTGTCGAAGACTCCGGCCGACGGCCAGCGCCTGTTCTTCTCGGCGACGCTCGACAACGGCGTGGACAAGCTCGTCAAGCGCTTCCTGCCGAACCCCGAGAACATCGCGATCGACTCGGCCGAGTCGCCCGTGGCAGACATGACGCACCACGTGTTCGAGGCCGCGTCGCCCGAGGCCAAGACCGAGCTCGTCAAGACGCTCGCGTCGGGCACCGCCCGGCGCATCCTGTTCACCCGCACCAAGCACCAGGCGAAGAAGCTCGCCCGGCAGCTGACGAGCGGCGGCATCCCCGCCGTGGACCTGCACGGCAACCTGTCGCAGAACGCGCGGGACCGCAACCTCGCCGACTTCGCGTCGGGCGCCGTGAAGGTGCTCGTGGCGACGGACGTCGCGGCGCGCGGCGTGCACGTGGACGGCATCGACCTCGTGGTCCACGTCGACCCGCCCGCCGAGCACAAGGCGTACCTGCACCGCTCGGGCCGCACGGCGCGCGCGGGCGCGGCCGGCGACGTGGTGACGCTCATGCTGCCGTCGCAGCGCAAGGACACCGAGATCCTGCTGCGCCGCGCCGCGATCCAGGCCAGGCCGCAGTCGGTCACGCCGGCGAGCACGCAGGTCGTGGCGCTGGTGGGCGAGGTCGCCGAGCGGGTCGCGCCGCGTCCGGGCGGCCCCGGCGCGGGCAACGCCCCGGCCGAGGGCTCGACGGGCGGCGGCCAGTCGCAGGGCGCCAACGCGCGCCGCAAGCGCGCGGCCCGCGGCGGCAACGGCGGTTCGGGCGGCGGCGAGCAGCGCCAGGCCCAGGGTCAGCGCCAGGGAGGCGGCGGTCAGCGCCGCGGCCAGGGCGGCCAGGGCGGACAGCGCTCCAGTCAGCCCCGCGCGGCCGGCGCCACGCCGATGTACAGCACGTCGACCGGCCAGGCGCCGCAGCGTCCGGCGCACGGCGGCTCCTCCGGAGCCCCCGCGCCGCAGCGCCGGCGCGGCCCGCGCCGCGCCAGCGCGCCCGGCACCGCGCGCTGATCCTCCCCGCCGCGAGACCTCATCCGCGGTACGAGACCTCACCGCACGGCGATGTCTCGTCGTGCGCGTGAGGTCTCGCGCGGGATCCCTACGGGACGGGCGGGCCGTAGCCGGCGCGGCCGTCCGGCGGGATGTGCGAAGCGAGAGGACCCGCGGCGAAGCCGCGGGCCGCGCGCTCCTCGTCGGCCTTGAGGATGCCGTTCTTCACGGCCGTGCGGATGACCAGGTAGAACAGCCAGAGCATCAGCGCGAGCATCCCGAGGTACATCACGATGCCGACGAGGACCGCCAGCACGCTGAAGCCCGCGAGCGGTCCGATGATGTCCTCCGGGTCGACCGAAGACAGTGCGAGCACGGCGCCCCCTCCCGTTGTGAACCTGTCCGCAGGCTAGCGCGATCCGGCATCCGCGAGACCTCAGCCGCCCGCCGGGGCATCGCCGCACGGTGATGTCCCGTGCCGGGGATGAGGTCTCGCACACGCGAAGGAGCCCGGCCCCCGAACGGGGCCGGGCTCCTGGCGTTCGATCAGAAGTCGAAGTCGCCGATGTTGTCCGCGTCGAACACGAACGGGTCGCCCAGCAGCACGACGCCGTCCTCGCCGACCTCGAACTGGCCGAGGTCGCCGGCCTCGAACGTGTCACCGGCCTCGCCCGTGATCGTGCCGTCGACGAGCGCCTGGGCGGCGAACGCGGCGAGGTAGCCGAGGTCCTCCGGGTTCCACAGCGCGAACGCCGTGACCGTGCCGTCCTCGACGTACTCGCGCATCTGGTTCGGCGTGCCGAGGCCGGTCAGTGCGACCTCGCCCTTGAACTCCGAGGTCGACAGGTAGCGCGCCGCGGCCGCGATCCCGACCGTGGTGGGCGAGATGATGCCCTTCAGGTCGGGGTGCGACTGCAGCAGGGCCGCCGTCTGGTCGAACGACTTCTGGTCGTCGTCGTCGCCGTACACCGTGTCGACGAGCTCGATGTCGGGGTGGTTCTCCTCGAGCTCGGTCTGCATCAGCTCGATCCACGCGTTCTGGTTCGTCGCGTTGGCCGACGCCGACAGGATCGCGATCTCGCCCTCGCCGCCGATCTGCTCGGCGATCAGGTCGACCTGCGTCTTGGCGATGCCCTCGGCGGTGGCCTGGTTGATGAACAGGTCGCGGCACTCGGGTCGGTGTCGGAGTCGAACGTGACGATCTTCGTGCCGGCGGCACGCGCCTCCTCGAGCGCGTCGCACAGCGCGCTCGGGTCGTTCGCCGACACCACGAGCGCGTTGACGCCCTGCTGCGCGGCGGTCTGGATGTACTGCACCTGCGAGGTGGGGCTCGCCTCGGTCGGGCCGACCTCCTCGAACGTGCCGCCGAACTCCTCCACGGCGGCCATGCCGCCCTGGCTGGAGGTGTCGAAGTACGGGTTGCCGAGGTTCTTGGGCAGGAAGGTGACGGTGGTGGCTTCGCCTTCGCCACCGCCTCCTCCCCCGCCCTCGGTGGCTCCGGTGTTGCCGCCGCCGGAGCATCCGGTGGCGACCAGCGCGACGCCGATCGTGAGCGCCGCGGCGCCCAGCAGGGCGCGGGACTTGCGGAACGTGAACATCGTTGTTGCCTTCCTTCGTTCTTGCAGGGTGGTGAGGGACTAGGTGCGTCGCAGGCGCCGACGCCCGATCGCGGCGAAACGCCGGCCGCGTGCCCAGGCGAGCACGGACGCCGAGACGACGGACAGGATGAGCAGCACGCCCGTGATGATGTTGATGACCTCGCCGCTGACGCCCGCCAGGCGCAGGGCGCTGCCGAGCGTGCCGATCAGCAGCACGCCCGCGATCACGCCGTGCAGCGCTCCGCGGCCGCCGAAGATCGACACGCCGCCGAGCAGCACGGCCGCGATGACCTGCAGCTCGAGCCCGGTCGCGTTGTCGCCGCGCGCGTTGCTGTACAGCAGCGTGAAGTAGACGCCCGCGAAGCCCGACACGGCGCCGCTCAGCACGAACAGCGTGAACTTCGTGCGCGCGACGTCGATGCCGGAGAAGTGCGCGGTCTCCTTGCTCAGCCCGATCGCGTACAGCGCGCGACCGAGCGGCGTGAAATGCAGCAGGATCGCGAACGCGAGCGCCAGCAGCGCGAACGGGATCATGATGACGGGGATCGGGGTGCCGGGGATCAGGGCCTTCGCGAGGTCCGTCCAGAACTCGGGGAACTCGGTGATCGCCGTCGTGCCGAGCAGTCCCACCGCGATGCCGCGGAACAGCGCGAGCGTGCCGATCGTGACGGCGAGCGAGGGCAGCCCCACGACGGTGACGAGGAAGCCGTTGATCACGCCGCACACGGCGCCGGCGACGATCGCGACGATCGCCGCGACGGGGAACGGCGTGCCGGCGGCCGTCAGCACGCCGGTCAGCACGCTCGACAGGCCCAGGATGCTCGCGACCGACAGGTCGATCTCCTCGGTCACGATGATGAGCGTCATCGGCAGTGCGATCAGCAGGATCGGCGCGGTGTCGCGCAGCAGGTACGTGAGCGTCAGCGGGCTGTCGAAGTTGGGCACGATCGCGAACGAGACCGCGACGACGAGCACGAGCAGCGCGATGATCGTCGCCTCGCGCGTGAGCAGCCAGCGGCGCCAGAACGGATGCGCGTGCGCGGGGGTCCGGGTGGTCACGACGGTGGTGGCGTCGCTCGTGACGGTCATCGCTGCTCCTCTCGCTGGGCGACGAGTCGTCGGTGGCGGCGCACGGCGAGCACGCGGTCCAGCACGATCGCGCCGATGATCAGGGCGCCGACGACGGCCTGCTGCCAGAAGTCGTCGATCCCGATGATGGGAAGCGCGCGGTTGATGGTGAGCAGCAGGAACGCCCCGATGGCCGCGCCCCACACAGTGCCGACGCCGCCCGCGATCGCCACGCCGCCGATCACCGCGGCGCCGATCGCCTGCAGCTCCCAGCCGTAGCCCGCGTTGGATGCGACCGTGCCGTAGCGGGCGGCGAACAGCACGCCCGCGAAGCCCGACAGCGCACCCGACGCGACGAAGGCGACGAGGATCCGCCGGGTCACGGGCAGGCCGTACAGGTGCGCGGCCGCGGGGTCGGATCCGATCGCGTACAGTTCCCGCCCGGAGCGCCGGGTGGCGAGATACCAGCCCGCCACGACGAGCACGAGCACCGCGATGAGCGTGAGGTAGGGGATGCCGATCAGCCCGCCTGTGCCGAGGTCGCGGAAGCCGCGCGGCAGGTCCGACGCGTTGATCCGGTCACTCCCCGTCCACGCGATGTTGATGCCGCGATAGACGTACATCGTGCCGAGCGTGATGACGAGCGCGGGGACCTTCGCGAACGCGACCAGCGCGCCGTTGACGAGACCGAGCAGCGCGCCCAGTCCCAGTCCGGCGGCGAACACGAGGATCGGCGAGACGCCCGGCAGGTCGATGAAGAGGCGGCCCGTCAGGTAGGCCGTGAGGCCGACGACCGAGCCGACCGACAGGTCGACGTTGCGCGTGATGATGACGACCGCCTGGCCCACGGCCACGAGCAGCAGCAGCGACGGCGTCAGCAGCAGGTCGCGCCAGCCGTCGCCCGAGAACACGAACGAGCGGTTCGCGGCCGTCGCGACCGCGATGACGATCAGCAGCGCGAGCACGATGCCCGTCTCGCGCGCGGTCAGGATGCGCCCCAGCACGCCGTTCATCGCACGCCCTCCGTCGCCTCGGCCGTCGCGGCCCGCATCACGTTCTCGGGCGTCGCGTCCTCGCGCGCGAACTCGCCCGTGATCCGGCCCTCGCGCATCACCAGCACGCGGTCGGCCATCCCGAGCACCTCGGGCAGCTCGGAGGAGATCATGAGGATCGCCATGCCCTGCTGGGCGAGCTGCGACAGCAGGCGGTGCACCTCGGCCTTGGTCCCCACGTCGATGCCGCGCGTGGGCTCGTCGATGATGAGCACATCCGGGTCCGTCGCGAGCCACTTGCCCAGCACGACCTTCTGCTGGTTGCCGCCCGACAGCGTGCCCGCCTCGGTGTCGAGCGCCGAGGTCTTGACCTCGAGGCGGCTCGCCCACTCGCGGGAGGCGGCGCTCTCGCGGCCGTCCCAGATCAGGCCCCAGCGCGCGAGTCGTCCCCGGATCGCGAGCGCGACGTTGCGCGTGACGCTCTGGTCCAGCACGAGGCCCTGCCGGCGGCGGTCCTCGGGCACGAGAGCCAGCCCGCGCGCGGTCGCGGCGCGCGCGTCGCCCTTCGGCAGCGGGCGGCCGAGGAGCCGCACGGACCCGGACTCGTACCGGTCGACGCCGAACACGGCGCGCGCGACCTCGCTGCGCCCCGCGCCGACGAGGCCCGCGAGCCCCAGGATCTCCCCCGCGCGCAGCGAGAAGGAGACGTCACGGAAGACGCCCGCGCGCGTGAGCCCCTCGACCTCGAGCACGACGTCGCGGATCTCGGCCGGAAGCTTCGGGAACAGCTCGGTCACATCGCGCCCGACCATCTGGCGCACGAGGTCCTCGACCGTCGTGTCGGCGATCGGGGTCGTGGCGACGTAGGCGCCGTCGCGCATCACCGTGACGGTGTCGCACAGCGCGAACACCTCGTCGAAGCGGTGCGAGATGAACAGCAGCGCGCGGCCCTCGTCGCGCAGGCTGCGCGCGACGGCGAACAGGCGCTCGACCTCGACGCCGCTGAGCGCCGCGGTGGGCTCGTCCATGATCAGCACCCGCGCGTCGAGCGAGATGGCCTTGGCGATCTCGATGATCTGCTGGTCGGCGATCGAGAGTCCGTCCGTGACGCGATCCGGATCGATCCCGACGCCCAGGCGCTCGAAGATCCGCAGGACCTCGTCGCGCATCGCGCGCTTGTCGATGCCGCCGATCCGATCGGTCAGCTGGCGGCCCATGAAGACGTTCTCGGCGACCGACAGGTCGGGGAACAGCGTCGGCTCCTGGTAGATCACGGCGATGCCGGCGGCCTTCGACTGCGCCGTGCTGCCGAAGTCGACGGGCTCGCCCGCGAGCTCGAACTCGCCCGAGTCGCGCTGGTAGAGCCCGGCGATGATCTTGACGAGGGTCGACTTGCCCGCGCCGTTCTCGCCGATCAGCGCGTGGATGGACCCCGCGCGCAGCGCGAGGCTTCCGGAGCGCAGCGCGACGACCGCGCCGAACGTCTTGGTCACGTCCGCGAGGCGCAGCAGGGGCGCATCCACGGGCGGATCGTGTCGGGCGGCATCCATGACGCGGGACTCTCTTCCTCGAGGTTCCTGATCCGATTTGAAACGGTTCAAGTGGATGCTAGCGCACACTCTGCGGCCCGCGTCAAAGAGAACGGCCGACGGCGCGGCGCGCAGGCGCTTCTCGCCGCGCATCGGGCGCCCGGAACGACGAAGCCCGGCCCCTCTCGGGACCGGGCTCCGGCGAGCGATCTCACTCAGTCGCGGGAGATGCGCACCATCTCCTCGCGCGGGACGACCTTGATGCGCGCGCGTCCGTCCGGGGCTCCCAGCTCGACCTCGTGCGCGTCGAGGCGGTGCCAGCCGTCCAGGTCGGTCCACGCCACGCCGCGCTCGGCGAGCAGGGCGGGGATGGCGTCCTCCGAGGGGTCGGCGGGCTGCCACCACGAGCCCTGATCGGTCACGAGGTGCTGGATGGTCTCCATCGCGTCCGACTTGGTGTGGCCGATGAGGCCGACCGGTCCGCGCTTGATCCAGCCGGTCGCGTACATCCCGGGGATGCGCTCGTTCGAGTCGTGCGAGAGCACCTGTCCCTCGTGGTTCGGGATCACGCCGTGCTTCTCGTCGAAGGGCACGCCGGGCAGCGGCGAGCCGAAGTAGCCCACGGCGCGGTAGAGCTGACCCATCGGCACCTCGCGCAGCTCACCCGTGCCGGCGACGCCGCCCTGACCGTCCGGTCGCGTGCGTTCGTAGACGAGGGCGGCGACGCGCCCCTCCTCGTCGGTCTTGACCTCGACGGGCCGGGCCCAGAAGTGCAGGTGAAGCCGGCGCGACGCCGTGCCGCCCGCGTTGTTCGCCGAGTCGCGCTGACGCCACGACTGCAGCACGCGGTCGATGACCTTGACCTGCTTGTTGGTCTCGATCGCGGCCTTCGACGCCTCGTCGTAGTCGAAGTCCTCGTCGTACACGACCATGTCGACGTCGCGCAGCTCGCCGAGCTCGCGCAGCTCGAGAGGCGTGAACTTCACCTGCGCGGGACCGCGGCGGCCGAACACGTGCACGTCGGTGACAGGCGAGGCCTCGAGGATCTCGTAGACGTTCTGCGGCACCTCGGTGGGCAGCAGGTCGATCGCGTGCTTGGCGAGGATGCGCGAGATGTCGAGCGCGACGTTGCCGTTGCCGATCACGCCGACCGACGACGCCGTGAGCGGCCACGTGCGAGGCACATCGGGATGGCCGTCGAACCAGCTCACGAAGTCGGCGGCGCCGAACGAGCCCTCGGCGTCGATGCCGGGGATGTCCAGGTCGGCGTCGCGCACCGCGCCGGTCGCGAAGATGACGGCGTTGTAGTGGCGCTTGAGGTCGTCGAGTGTGATGTCCTCGCCGAAGCGGACGTTCCCGAACAGGCGGATGTCGCCGCGGTCGAGCACCTCGCGCAGCGCGCCGATCACGCCCTTGATGCGCGGGTGGTCGGGCGCGACGCCGTAGCGCACGAGGCCGTACGGGGCGGGGAGGTGCTCGAACAGGTCGATCGAGACGTCGAACTTGCGCTCGGTCTTGAGCAGGATGTCCGCGGCGTAGATGCCGGCGGGTCCTGCGCCGACGATGGCCAGCCTCAGCTTGGTCATTGATTGCCTTTCGTGGATGTGCGCACAGTCTCTCGCGCCGCGGCTGGGCGCTCGCCCGGCACGCTAGCTGCTGCGGTCGACGAGCGACTCGGCGAAGCGGACGAGCGCCTCGCGCACCCCGCCGCGCGGGAGCGGCTCGAGCGCGGCGATCGCCTCGCGGGTCCAGGTCAGCGCGAGCTCTCGCGTGCGGGCGGTCGCGGGGTGGTCGCGCAGATCGGCGAGCGGCTGATCCAGGATCGCCGGGTCCTCCCCCGCGCCGATGCGCGCGACGCCGTCGTCGATGCGCGCGGTCAGGGCGCGGTCTGCGGGGGCATCCGACTGCGCCAGCAGCAGGTACGGCATCGTCGGCACACCCGCGCGCAGGTCGGTGCCGGGCACCTTGCCGGTCTCGGCAGGATCGGCCGAGAGGTCGATCACGTCGTCGAGCAGCTGGAACGCCACGCCGACCTTCTCGCCGTAGAGCCGCAGCGGCTCGTGCGTGCTCTCGGACGCGTCGGAGAAGATCGCCCCGGCCTGCACGGAGGCGGCGATGAGCGATCCGGTCTTGTCGGCGAGCACCTGGATGTAGAACCGGATGGGGTCCTCGCCGGGCTGCACGCCCACGGTCTCGTGCATCTGACCGAGCACGAGGCGCTCGAACGTGTCGGCCTGCAGCGACATGGCCCTGTTGCCCAGGCGCGCCATGATCTGGCTGGCGCGCGAGAACAGCAGGTCGCCCGTGAGGATCGCGATGCTGTTGCCCCACACGCGATGCGCGCTCGCGACGCCGCGGCGGCGGTCCGCCCCGTCCATCACGTCGTCGTGGTACAGCGATCCCAGGTGCGTGAGCTCGAGCGCCGTCGCGGCGTCGATCACGCTCTGGTTCGCCCCGTCGCCGAGCTGTGCGGCGAGCATCGTGAGCATGGGCCGCACACGCTTGCCGCCCGCCTCGTAGAGGTAGCGGGCCGTGGAGTCCACGAGCGCATCGGTGGAGTGCAGCTCCTCGGCGAGGCGCGCCTCGACGATCTCGAGGCCGTCCTCGATCGAGCCGACGAGACGCCTCGATCCGGGCCCGGCGAAAACGCGGTCGCTCAGGCCGAATCGGCTCGCGATGGCGGAGCCCGTCGCCGGTCGGGGTGTCACGACTCCAGCCTACCGGCGGGTCCCGCGCCACGGCGGCCCTCCGGTTCGGCGTCGAAGGACCTCGGCTTGCCGGCGCGGTGCAGGGCGACGATGCCGAAGCTCAGGTCGCGATACGCGACGTCCGTCCAGCCGGCGTCTCGGATCCAGGACGACAGCGTGCGCTGATCCGGCCAGTCCTTGATGGACTCGTTGAGGTAGTCGTACGCCTCGGTGTTCGAGCTCACGGCACGTGCGAGGCGGGGCAGGATGCGGTCGTTGTAGAAGCGGTAGAGACCGCGGACGGCGGGTCGCGGCGGGTGCGAGAACTCGCAGATCACGAGGCGGCCGCCGGGCTTGGTCACGCGCAGGAGCTCGGCGAGCGCGCGCTGCGGCTGCTTGACGTTCCGCAGACCGAACGACATGGTGACCGCGTCGAACTCGGCGTCGTCGAACGGCAGCGCGGTGGCGTCGGCCTCGACGAACTCGAGGTTGCGCACGTCGCCGTGCCGGCGGCGGCCCTCGGCGATCATGCCGGGCGAGAAGTCGGCCGCCACCACGTGCGCGCCGCTGCGGGCGAGCGAGATCGAGGAGGCGCCCGTGCCGGCGGCGAGATCGAGGATGCGCTCGCCGGGCCGCGGCGCGACCGCGCGCGTCGTGGCCGCACGCCAGAGGCGGTCGTTGCCGACGCTCAGCACCGTGTTCGTGACGTCGTACTTCGCGGCGACCTGGTCGAACATGCCGCTGACGCGCGCCGGGTCCTTGCCGAGATCGGCGCGGTTGTGTCCTGGGCGTCCGGCGGCAGAGTTCACGCGTTCGAGTCTAGTTCGGCGAGCCTGGCCAGCCACTGGTCGGCGGTCGCGTCGTCGAACGGGGGCTGGAAGGCCCGCACGCGCCGCTCAAGGTCATGGGCGGTCGCCTCCAGCGCCTCGATCACACGCACGGGGTAGCCGTACCGCACGCGGTGCTCCTCCCACTCGTCCTCGTCGTCGATGTAGACGCCGCGCTCGTCGAGGCGTCGCACGACGTCGAGGTCCATGTCGATCGCCGTGGGGAGCTCCCCGTCCGGCCACTGCACGGCCCACGCGATGTCGATGTAGACGCGGGTCAGCTCGGGCTCGCCGTTCACTGTGAGCACGTAGTCCTGACGGCCCGACGGCAGCATCATGACGCTCGGCGCGGTGGTCGTGACCTCCCGCCCGGGTCGGAAGCTGTGCGATCCGGCCCGCTGTCCGACCCAGTCGCCCCACTGATCAGCGCCGAGGTAGACGCACTCGTGCTCCCAGTGCGGAGAGCCGTCCCACTTGCGCCAGCGGAAGGCGAGCGGGGTACCGGGAGCGGGACGGGGCATGGTCCGAGCCTATGTCGGCCGCAAGGCCCGTCCCGACCGGCGGATCTAAGCTGGAGGGGTGCCCGAACCCCGCTCCCTTCCGCCCGAGGAGCGCGTTCCGCGTCTGATCGCGGAGACCCGGGAGGTGGATCCCGTCGAGGATCCGCTGCGGTGGGCGGACCCGTCGTGGCCGCTCGCGTGGCAGCGACGCGGCGACCTGCTCGTCGGGACGGGGCGCGAGATGCTCCGCATCGACGTGACCGGTCCCGACCGCCTCGCGCGGATCGCGGCGGCCTGGCGCCAGGTGATGGCGGTGGCCGAGATCGACGATGAGGTGCGGCTTCCCGGCACGGGGCTCGTGGCGTTCGGCGCGTTCGCGTTCGACGACGATTCCGCCCAGAGGAGCGTCTTGACCGTGCCGTCGCTGATCCTCGGCCGGCGCGGCGGACGATCGTGGATCACGCGGGTGCGGCACGCGGAGTCGGAGGCGTTCGACAGCGGCTGGGCCGCCGCGCAACCGCGCGAGTACGGTCCGCACTGGTCGGCGACGGTCGGTCCCGGCCGGATGGATCCGGTCGCACACGGCGACGCGGTGCGCCGGGCTCTCGCGGCGATCGAGGCCGGCGAGGTGAAGAAGGTCGTGGTCGCGCGCGACATCGCCGGCACGGCGCCGGTCGACGCCGACCTGCGCCGGCTCGTGCGCGCGCTCGCGAGCGGCTACCCGGATACCTGGACCTTCGCGGTGGAGGGGATCATCGGCGCGAGCCCCGAGACGCTCGTCACCGTGCGCGGCGGCGAGGTGAGCGCACGCGTGCTGGCGGGCACGCGGCCGCGCGGCGCGGACGCCGACGAGGACACCGCGATCATCGCCGAGCTCGCCGCCAACCCGAAGGACGTCGACGAGCACGAGTACGCCGTGCGGTCGGTCGTCGACGCGCTGCGGCCGCACACGTCCGCGCTGGCGGCCGCGGAGCAGCCGTTCACCCTCAAGCTGCCGAACCTCTGGCACCTCGCGACGGACGTCGAGGGGACGCTGTCCGACGGCGCCACCGCGCTCGACATGGTGCGGGCGCTGCACCCCACCGCCGCGGTCGCCGGCACGCCGCGCGACGCGGCCATGGCCGCGATCCGCCGCATCGAGCCGTTCGACCGCGGCCGCTACGCCGGTCCGGTCGGCTGGATCGACGGCAACGGCGACGGCGAGTGGGCGATCGCGTTGCGCTGCGCGCAGTTCGGTGCGCCCGGCGAGCAGACGGAGGACGGCCCGGCCGTCGACGGCGCCGAGACGCGGACCGTCACGGCGCACGCGGGCGGCGGCATCGTCGCGGGCAGCGTGCCCGAGGCCGAGCTGCTCGAGACCCGCGTGAAGTTCCGCCCCATCGTGGACGCCCTCGCGTAGATCGGCCCGCGGCAGGTGCGACGGCTTCAGATCTCGTCGAGGAAGCCGAGGTAGGGGTTGCGCATCCGCCGCTCGGGGTCGAGTTCGCGCGTGAGCGCGGCGAACTCTCCCAGGCGCGGCCAGACCGCGGCGCGCGCCGCGGCCGTCATCGTCGAGAGCTTGCCCCAGTGCGAGCGGGCGTCGAACGCGGCGAGCGCGGCCTCGATCCTCGCCACGACGGCCTCGACCGCCGGCTGGTCCGGCAGCCAGGTGAAGTGCAGTCCCACGGCGTCGGTCTCGTAGGCGGGGCTCAGCCACAGCCGGTCGGCGCGCATCGAGCGGATCTCGGTGACCTGGATCAGCGGGGCGATGTCGTCCGCGAGCTCGCGCAGCGCGCGGATCGCCGCCACCGCATGCCGACGCGGCACGAGGTGCTCGGACTGCAGCTCGGCCCCGCTCGAGGGCGTGTGGCTGAGGCGGAAGTGCGGCAGCCGGTCGAGCCAGCGGCCGGGGTCGCCGAGCTGCGGCGTGCACGCATCCGGCGAGACGCCGGCGAGCATGTGCCGCGGCGCGGTCGCGGGAGCGGGATCGCCCGGGATCGTCGGCGCCTCCTCGGCGCGCGACTTCGTCCAGACCTGGTCGATCACGTCCGGGTCCGTCCACCGCAGGAACAGGCTCACGCTGTAGGCCGCGCCCATCAGCGCGTCGAAGTGCGCGAGCGCCGTCTCGATCGGCAGCTGCTCGTACAGGCGCTGGCGCACCTCGAACGACGGCTCGATGTCGAGCGTGACGCGGGTGACGATGCCGAGTGCGCCGAGCGACACGACCGCGCCGTCGAACATCTCGTCGCCGCGGCGGAGCGTCAGGACGTCCCCGGTCGGGGTCACGAGCTCGAGCCCCGCGACCGTGGACGACAGGGTTCCGACACCGTCGCCGGATCCGTGCGTGCCGGTCGCGATGGCACCGCCGATCGAGATGTGCGGCAGCGACGCGAGGTTCGACAGCGCCCAGCCCCGCTCCTCGAGCGCCCGGGCCAGGTGACCGTAGCGCGTGCCCGCGCCGACCGTGACCGTGCGCGCGTCGGCGTCGATCTCGGGTGGCGCGACGAGACCCGTGGTCGACACCAGGGTGGCCTCGGTGTCGGCAATCAGGCTGAAGGAGTGCCCCGTGCCGAGGGCCCGCACGTGGCCGGGCTGGGACAGGATGTCCCGGACGTCGTCGACCGTCGCGGGCGTCGCGATCCGGCTCGCGCGGAAGCGGACGTTGCCCGCCCAGTTCGTCAGATCCATCGGTCGTCGTCCTCTCCGTCGCGTGCGAGCCGCTCGCCCGCCTCCTGCAGCCAGCGCCGCGGCTCCGCCATCGCCGCGTCCGGGGAGCCGGCGAGCTCGGTCAGGGACACGGCGCGGATGTGGTCCGTGTCGGCGTCGTCGGCGATCCTGCCCGCGACCAGCGCGATCCGCGCTCCGGCCGCGCGCGCCAGACCGGCGACGAACGACGGCGTCTTGCCGTCCGCGGACTGCCCGTCGAACGAGCCCTCGCCCGTGATGACGACACCCGCACCGTCGATCGCGCCGGCGAGGCCGGTCAGCCCGGCGATCTCGGCCGCACCGCCCACGAGGCGCGCGCCCCACGCGAGCAGGCCGAAGCCCGTGCCGCCCGCGGCTCCGGCACCGGGCGTCTCCGGGTCCGCGTCGAGCAGCGTCGCGAGCCGGGCAAGCCCCGCGTCGGCGCGCGCGATCCCCTCGGCGTCGAGGCCCTTCTGCGGGCCGAACACGGCCGCGGCGCCGCGCGGGCCCGTGAGCGGGTTGGTCACGTCGGTGAGCACGAGCACGCCGCCGTCGGGGGCGGGGCGCAGCCGCGTGAGGTCGGCCTTCGCGAGTTCGCCGAAGCCCGCCGCGCCGGGCGGGATCGACAGGTCGTACGCGTCCGTGAACCGCGCACCCAGCGCCGTGAGGGCGCCGATGCCGCCGTCCGTGGAGGCGCTGGAGCCGATTCCGAGGATGAGCCGCGAGACGCCGTGATCCAGCGCCGCGCGGATCGCCTGCCCGAAGCCGAGCGTCGACGCGTCGCGGCCGCGGAGCCCTGCCCCCAGCAGCTCGATGCCCGACGTCGAGGCGAGCTCCACCACACCCGTGCCGCCGGGCGCATCGTCGTTCGGCGGCAGCAGCAGCCACGCGGCGTCGACGGGCATCCCCGCCGGACCGGTGACGCGCACCGGCATCCGCCGGGCGTCCGGGATCGCGGTGGCGAAGGCGTCGATCGTGCCCTCGCCGCCATCCGCCATGGGGCGCAGGACGACGTCGTCCCCCGGCCGCCCGCTCAGCCATCCGTCCGCGAGCGCCCTCGCCGCCTCGGCGGCGGGGCACGTGCCCTTGAAGCTGTCGGGAGCGATGACGACGCGGGTGCTCACCCGCCCAGCCTAGGCCCGGGCTCAGAGCGTCGCGCGGAGCCGCTGCTTCTCGTGCTCGACGTCGAAGTCGGCAGCGGGCCACTGGGGGTCGATGGCCTCGAGGGTCTCCAGCAGCAGCTCCTGCACCGCCAGGCGCGCGTACCACTTGCGGTTCGCGGGCACCACGTACCAGGGCGCGTCGTCGGTCGACGTGCGCGCGATGGCGGTCTGATACGCGTCCATGTACGCCGACCAGTGCGCGCGCTCGTCCACGTCGCCGGGGTTGTACTTCCAGTGCTTGTCGGGGCGCTCGAGGCGCTCCATCAGCCGCTCCCCCTGCTCCTGCGGCGAGATGTGCAGCATGACCTTGACGATCCGGGTGCCGCGGTCGGCCACGCGCCGCTCGAAGTCGACGATCGCGCCGTAGCGGCGCTCGAGCTCCTGCCGGTCGGCCAGCCCGCGCACCCGGCCGATCAGCACGTCCTCGTAGTGCGAGCGGTCGAACACCCCGATGAGGCCGGCACCGGGGAGGCGCTTCTCGATGCGCCACAGGAAGTCGTGCGCGAGCTCCTCCTCGGTCGGCGCCTTGAAGGCCGCGAGCTGGATCCCCTGCGGATCGACGCCGCCGACGACGTGGCGCACCACGCCACCCTTGCCCGCCGAGTCCATCGCCTGCAGCACGAGCAGCACCGAGTCCTTGGCGGTGCCGCCGCGGCTGGCCGCGTATAGCCGCTCCTGGTACTCGGCGAGCTGGGCGAGCCCCGCCTTCAGGTCGGCCGCCCCGTCGTGCTTGTCACCGGCGTAGCCGGGCGTCGACTCCGGATCGATGTCCGCGAGCCGCACGCCCTTCGTCACCCGCAGCGCGTGCACGGCGTCGTCGGTCCAGTGGGTCTGACTCTGGGCGATCATGCGCCCTTTTCTACCGGATAGGAGCCCCTCAGCGGTCGAGCGGGACCTCGATGATCCGGCGCTTCCCGGGGGCGATCAGCGCCTGGTCGAGCGCGGATCGCGTGGTCACGCGCGTGTGCTCCCAGCCGTAGGCCGCGGCGAGCGCCGCGAGATCCGCGGCCTGCGGGGTGTACTGCACGCGCTCCATGTCGTCGCGCGAGGCGAGGGCCGCGACCTCGAGACCGTCGAAGATCGTGCCGCCGCCGTCGTTCGCGACGATCAGCTGGATGCGGGGGTCCTGCTCCGACACCGGCAGCAGCAGGGCGCCGACGTCGTGCAGCAGCGTGAGGTCGCCGAGGAGGACGCGTGTCAGGCCAGGGCGGTCGCCGTCCTGGCTCGCAAGCGCGATGCCGAGTGCGGTCGCGATCGTGCCGTCGATGCCCGCGAGTCCGCGGTTCGCGTGCACGGGCACGCGCTTTCCGGGCAGCACGGCGTCGGCCACGCGCACGATGCGCGACGACCCGAACATCAGCCGGTCGTGCGGCCACGTCGCCGCCCACACCGCCGCCACGAGCTGTTCCCGGTCGAGCGGTCGCCGCACGGCGTCGAGCTCCGCACGGTTCGCCTGCGCGCGGGCGCGCGGATCCGTCGACGACAGTCCGGCGAGATCCGGTGCCGGCGCGTCGAGGTCGACGACCTGCGCGGCCGACGCGCGCATCCACGCCCCGAGCCACGCGCGATCCGGATCGCCCGGCGTCACCGCGACCGCGTCGACGTGCGTCGTCTCATGGTTGAGATCGAGATCCTCGCCGGGGCCGCGCACCGCGACGACCTCGACGTCCGCGCGGGACAGCAGCGCCGCCACCTCGCGCGACAGGGTCGGATGCCCGAAGACGACCACGCGCTGTATGCGGCCGCCGAGCTCGGCATCGCGCAGCAGCGTGCGGTAACCGTGCACGATCTGGCGCCCGTAGCGCGATCCGCTCACGATCTCGGCGATCAGCGGCCAGCCGCCTTCGTGCGCGAGCTGCTCGGCCGCGGCTCCGGCGTCCGCTCCCGCGACGACCACCGTGCGCGGGCCGTGCGCGAGGGCGTGCGCGCCGGAGCCCGCGGGGTGGGAGGCGGCGTCCTCTCCGCCGTGGGCGCGCGGTTCCCGGAGGTCCTGCGGGGGACCCGTGAACCACTCGGGCAGCTCCCCCGCGAGCGGCTCGCGATACGGCAGGTTCAGGTGCGCGGGGCCGGGGATCGGTGCGACGGCCGCGTCGTAGGCGCGGTCCGCGAGCGCGCGCACCGCGGCATCCTGATCCGGATCGCCGGACGGGACGGGCGCGTCGACCGCGAAGCGCGTGAACTCTCCGAAGATGCCCGGCTGGGTCGTCGCCTGGTTCGCGCCGATGCCGCGCAGCTCGGGCGGCCGGTCGGCCGTGAGCAGCAGCAGCGGCACGCCGGAGTGGTGCGCCTCGAGGACGGCCGGCAGCAGGTTCGCCACGGCGGTGCCGGACGTGCAGATCACGGCCGCGGGCTCGCGCGTCTCGCGTCCGATGCCCAGCGCCGTGAAGCCGGCGACGCGCTCGTCGATCCGCACGTGCAGCCGGATGCGTCCGGCACGCTCGAGCGCGGCGGCCGCGAGGGCCAGCGCCTGGGAGCGCGACCCGGGGCTCACGACGACGTGCCGAACACCCCGTGCGACGAGCTCGTCGAGCAGCGCGGCCGCGGCGTCGCTCGCGGGCGAGCCGGCGGGCGTCACGTCAGGGCGTCCCCGCCGCGGCGGCCGCGGGGGTCATCGTCCGTGCCCGGCTCCTCGGGCTTGTCGTCGTCGGGCTCGTTCCCCTGCGCCGGGGAGGCGTCGTCCTCCGAGTCCAGGCGCGCGAGCTCCTCCTCGAGCAGGCGGATGCGCTCGTCCTGGTCGCTCACGCCCTTCAGCGTGCCGAGGAAGTTCGGGTCGTCGTCGGGCGCGAGCACGCGCCCGGGAGGCTGCTTGCGGGCACGTCCCAGCAGGAACCACAGGATGCCGCCCAGCACGGGGATCAGCACAACGATCGCGATCCACGCCCCCTTCGACACTCCGCGGTGGCGCGACGGAGGCTGTACCGCGCAGTCGACGATGCTGAAGACCCAGAACACGACGGCGGCGATGCCGAGGACGATGAGAAGGCGTGCCACCTCCTCATCCTAGGCGCGCTGCCTGTGCACGGGATCGGCTTGACATCCGTCGGCCCGGTGCTTGCTCAGGCGCCGAATCTAGACTCGTGGCGTGAAGAAGTCGGCCGGTGTCTCCCTCCTCGTCTACTCGGTGCTGCGCCTCGCGGCGTTCCTGGTGCCGTTCGGCCTGATGATGCTGCTGCCCGCCTTCCACGAGCTGTGGTGGCTCGCCGCGATCTTCGCCGCGCTCATCGGCGTGAGCATCTCGGTGCTGTTCCTGCGCCGCCCGCTCGCGCAGGTGTCGCAGTCGCTCGCGGCCCGCCGCGAGGCGGCCGAGAGCGCGCCGCGCGGCAAGACCGAGCGCGAGATCGAGGACGAACTCGAGGACGAGGCGAACGAGCGCGCCTCGCGCGGCGGCGTCTCCGGGCCGACGAACCGCGAGGAGTGACCCTCCCGTCGCCGGGCGGAGGGAGCGCGACCACGCCGGACGATCCGGCTCAGCCCACGAACGCCCAGAACAGGAAGCCGGCGTAGCCGAGCGACGTCAGGGACGTCAGCGCGAGTGCCGTGACCAGCTCGCGCGGCTGACGGTAGGTCCAGACGATCAGGATGGCGGGGCCGGCGGCGAGCAGCGCGAGCGAGGCCAGCCACGCGATCGGGTAGAAGAACGCCAGGAACCACGTCGTGGCGAAGGCCAGCAGGACGAACACCGTGTACAGGACCTGCGTGGCGCGACGGCCGATCAGCACGCTGAGCGTGCGCTTGCCGACGCGTGCGTCCTGCTCGATGTCGCGCAGGTTGTTCGCGAGCAGCACGGCGCACGCCAGCAGACCCGCGCCGATCGCGCCGAGCCACGCCTCCTGCGGCAGCGCGAGGGCCTGCACCCACGTCGTGCCGAGCGTCGCCACGAGGCCGAAGAAGACGAAGACGAACACCTCGCCCAGCGCGTTGTAGCCGTAGGGGCGCTTGCCGCCCGTGTAGAACCAGGCGGCGATGATCGAGGCGGCGCCCACGGCGATGAACCACCACTGCTGCGTGCGGATCGTGATCGCCAGACCCGCGACGGCCGCGATCGCGAAGAACACGAAGGCGACAATGAGCACGGTGCGCGGCCGCACCCGTCCCGAGGCGGTCAGGCGCGCGGGTCCCACGCGGTGCGCATCGGTGCCGCGGATGCCGTCGCTGTAGTCGTTGGCGTAGTTCACGCCGATCTGCAGGGCGACCGCGACGACGAGGCACGTGAGCGCGATGACCCAGTGGAACACGCCGGTCACGAGGATCGCGGCGCCCGTGCCGATCACGACGGGCGCGACCGCGAGGGGAAGCGTGCGCAGCCGGGAGGCGCCGATCCAGTCGCCGAGCGTCACGGGACGCGTCGCCGGCGACGCCGCGGTGCGCGATGCGCCGCGCTTGGCCGGGTTGCCGCTCATGCCTCGGGTGCTGGTCTGCCTCTTCGCCACGATGGACGATCTTACTTTCCGCGCCCTCCCTTACTCGGCGGTCGCCGCCCCCACCGCGCCCTCCGTCCCTTCCGCGACGCCGACGCACGGCGCCGACATGCTTCGCGCTGGGGCAGGATGAACGGGTGGACGACCCGATCGACGATGCGCCGGAGCCCCTGCGGCACCTCGGTCATCTGCTGCGTCGTGCGCAGCAGATGCACCTCGCCGCGTGGCAGCGCGACGTCTCCCGCGACGTCACGAGCGTGCAGTACGCCGTCCTGACCGTGCTCGAGCGCCTGCCCGGCTCGAGCCAGGCGACACTCGGGGCCGAGCTCGATCTCGACCGGTCCACGATCGCGGACCTCGTGGCCCGCATGACGCGGCGCGGCCTGATCGAGCGAGCGCTGGATGCGTCCGACCGCCGGCGCAACGTGCTGAAGCTGACGGACGCCGGCCGCGCCACGGTGGCCGAGCTGCGGCCCCGCGTCGCCGGGCTCGAGTCGGTCATGGCCGGGGAGCTGGACGCGCGGGATCGCCGCGAGCTGCGCCGCATGCTGCGCGCCATGCTGGCGGGCGCCCAGCGCGAGGGGCTGCTGTCCGGGGAGTGACCCGGCGCCCTCCCGCGCGCTCCCGGCTCGGCGGTACCGTGTCCCCATGACGGCTCGGGTGGCGGTGCTGCTGGTGGGGGTGGCGCTCGCGGTCGCGGGCTGCGCCGCAGCGGATCCCGACCCCACGGCCGCTCCCCCGGCCGCGACGACCTCACCGTCCGCCGCGGATCCGGCGGCGACGGATCCGCCCTCCACCGCCCCCGCCGCCCCGACCGGGCCCCAGGTGGTCGCGACCGGGCTCGAGGCGCCGTGGTCCATTGCGCGCTCGGACGATCTCGTGCTGGTGAGCGAGCGCGACTCGGGGCGCATCCTGCGTCTCGCCGAGGACGGCAGGGCGCACGAGGTCGGCGTCGTGGAGGGCGTGGTCGCCGACGGCGAGGGCGGCCTGCTCGGTCTCGCGTTCGACGACGAGGGGCGCCTGTACGCCTACTCGAAGGCCGCGGGCGGCAACCGCATCCAGCGGATCGAGCTGACGGGCGACCCCGCCGCCCCGTCCCTGGGCGCGGCGGAGACGATCCTCGACGGCCTGCCCACGAGCAACATCCACAACGGCGGACGCATCCACTTCGGGCCCGACGGCATGCTGTACGCGTCGGTCGGCGACGCCGGCGACCCGGCGAGCGCGCAGGATCCGTCCGTGCTCGGCGGGAAGATCCTGCGCATGACGCCGGACGGCGACCCCGCCCCCGGCAACCCGGATCCGGCGACGCTCGTCTACTCGATGGGTCACCGCAACGTGCAGGGATTCGGGTGGGCCCCGGACGGCACGATGTTCGCCACGGAGTTCGGACAGGACACCTGGGACGAGCTCAACCGCATCGAGGCCGGCGGCAACTACGGCTGGCCGGAGGTCGAGGGCGCGGGAGGCGAGGCCGGCGGCTTCCTCGACCCCGTGCAGCAGTGGACCACGCCGGAGGCGAGCCCGAGCGGCCTGGCGATCGTCGACGACGTGATCCTGATCGCGAACCTGCGCGGCTCGCTCCTGCGCGCGGTCGCGGTGGCCGACCCGGGGAACGCCGTCGAGCTGCATCGCGGCGAGTTCGGCCGCCTGCGCGACGTGATCGCGGCGCCGGACGGCGGCATCTGGATCCTCACCAACAACACGGACGGCCGCGGCGACCCCGGCCCCGACGACGACCGGATCATCCGGATCGACCTTCCCGCCGTCGGCTGAGTCCCACCAGACGCCCATCCCCACCCCATCCAGGAGTTCCGCTGATGTCCTTCCAGTCCTACCTCGACAACATCGAGACCAAGACCGGCGTCACGCCGCGTCGCTTCATCGAGCTCGCCGCCGAGCGCGGCTTCGGCCCGGGCACCAAGGCCACGCCGATCGTGCAGTGGCTCGCCGACGAGTACGGGCTCGGCCGTGGACACGCGATGGCGCTCGTGCACGTCATCACGAAGGGCGACCGGATCGACGACAAGCACGTCGGCTCGGCCGGCGTGCACCGCGACGACTCGGACCGTCTCTGGCTCGACGGCAAGGACACCAAACCGACGGCCTGAGCCGGCGCGGCATCCGTCCGGGCGTCAGCGCGAGGCGAGTCGCGTCAGCGTCTGCCGATCGGGCTTTCCGGACGCCAGGCGCGGGATCTCGTCCACCAGCAGGATGCGCGTCGGACGGGCGGGCTTTCCGACCTGCGCCCCGACGGCCTCGCGCACCGCGGCGAGCGCGGCGTCGGGCTCGGGAACGTCTCCCCGCCGGGCGACGAGCACGGGGGTCTCGCCCCAGCGCTCGTCCGGCGCGCCGACCACGACGGCGTCCAGCACCTCGCGCGCGACGCGCTCGACGCGGTCGAGGGAGACGTTGACCCCGCCCGAGACGATGACGTTGTCGATGCGTCCCGCGACCTGCACGCGTCCGTCGCTCACGGTGCCGGCGTCGCCCGTGCGGTACCAGCGCACACCGGTGTCGTCGCGCACGAACACCCGATCTGTCAGCGCGGCGTCGGCAAGGTAGCCGCCCGCGAGGGTGGGGCCGGCGATCCGCAGCTCTCCGTCGACCGAGACGACGCGCACGCCGTCGAGCGGCACGCCGTCGTACACGCACCCGCCCGCGGTCTCGCTCGATCCGTACGTCCGGACGATCCGCGCCCCGAGCGCGGCGGCGCGCTCCCGCAGCACGACGGGCAGCGCCTGCCCGCCGATCAGGATCGCCTCGAACGAGGCGAGGGCCCGGCCGACCGCGCGATCCTCGACGGAAGCGTCGACGAGCGTCTGCAGCTGCGCCGGCACGAGCGACGTGTAGGTCGGCACGCGCTCGCCGCCGCGCGCGGAGTGCATCCCCGAGACGACATGCGCGAACGCCGCGGCAGAGAACCGCCCCGACAGGATCGCGGGCTCGGTGCCCTGCACCAGCGAGCGCACGAGCACCTGCATGCCGGCGACATAGGACGCGGGAAGCGCGAGCAGCCACTGGCCGGACCCGATGCGCTCGGCCGTCGCGAGGGCGCTCGAGGTGAGCGCGGCGCGCGACAGCATCACGCTCTTGGGCACGCCGCTGGATCCGGAGGTCGTCACGACCGCCGCGATGCCGGCCGGCACCGTCTCGGGCAGGGGTCCGCCGCCGCCGAGCGCGACCGCGGGGCCCGCCCCGAGTGCGGAGCGCAGCGCCCGCAGCACGGAGCGCGGGTCGTCGGAGTCGAGCGGCTCGAGCCTCATCGCGTCAGTAGTGCCACGGGAAGGGCGACCAGTCGGGCTCGCGCTTCTCCAGGAAGGAGTCGCGGCCCTCCACCGCCTCGTCCGTGCCGTACGCGAGACGGGTGGTCTCTCCCGCGAAGACCTGCAGCCCCGGCAGGCCGTCGTCGACCGCGTTGAAGGCGAACTTCAGCATCCGGATCGCCGTGGGCGACTTGGTCAGGATGACCCGCGCCATCGCGATCGCCTCGCGCTCGAGGTCTTCGTGGCGCACGACCCGGTTCACGGCGCCCATCTCGTACATGCGCTGGGCCGAATGCTCCTCGGCGAGGAAGAACACCTCGCGCGCGAACTTCTGACCGATCTGGCGCGCGAAGTAGGCCGAGCCGTATCCCGCATCGAAGGAGCCGACATCCGCGTCGGTCTGCTTGAAGCGGCCGTGCTCGGCCGAAGCGATCGTGAGGTCGCACACGACGTGCAGCGAGTGCCCGCCGCCGGCGGCCCAGCCGGGCACGACGGCTATGACGACCTTCGGCATGAACCGGATCAGCCGCTGCACCTCGAGGATGTGCAGCCGGCCGGCGCGGGCGGCGTCGCTGACCGAGGTCTCGTCCTCCGAGTACTTGTAGCCGTCGCGCCCGCGGATGCGCTGGTCGCCGCCCGAGCAGAACGCCCAGCCGCCGTCCTTCGGGCTGGGGCCGTTTCCCGTCAGCAGCACCACGCCGATCCGGGGGTCCTGCCGTGCGGAGTCGAGCGCGCGATACAGCTCGTCCACCGTGGCGGGCCGGAACGCGTTGCGCACCTCCGGGCGGTCGAAGGCGATGCGGGCGATGCGGCCGTCCTTCGACACGTGCGCGGTGATGTCGCGGTACGCCGAGGCGCCGGGAGCCACGTCCCACTCGGACGGGTCGAACAGGTCGGAGACGAAGGTGCCGGTCACCGCTCCAGCCTATTCGGCGGTGCGGAAGCGGCGCCGGGCGGCGTCCTGATGCGCGACCCGACGCAGCGCGAGCAGCAGTGGCTCGACGAGAACCGTGCCGAGCACGGCGTAGCGCACGGCCTCCTCGGCGGAGCCGTCCGGCAGGTTGGCGATCTCGGCGGCGGCGATGCGGTGGATCCCCTCCAGGTACGCCTCGAGGTTCTCGGCTCCGATCTCGAAGCCCGCGGCGTCCAGGGCCGCGAGCGCCTGGGCGACGCCCGCGACCTCCGGGCCGTCGGGCTCAGCCCTCCAGCCGGCCCGCGCGATCAGCGCGAGGGCGTCGGCGGGATCGGCGGGCTCCGCCGCCGACGCGGTCGCGTGCTGAGCACGGCCGAGCGTCGCGAACACGTCCGGCTCCGGCGCGTCCATCGTCGCGAGCACCGCACGCACCTGCGCGATGCTCAGCCGGGCGGGCCCGAGCAGGGCGCGCACGAGCCGCAGGCGCCGCAGGTGCGCGTCGTCGTACTGCGCCTGCGTCGCGGCGGTCAGCCGCCCGGGAGGCAGCAGGCCCTCGCGCAGGTAGTACTTGACGGTCGCGACGGGGATGTCCGCGGCGCGTGCGAGCTCGGAGATGCGCATGAGACCTCTTGACATTGGATAGTTTTGCTCTCCAATATTGGAGAGTCGCACTCACCAGTATGCCGAGGAGGCCGGCGATGATCGTGAACCCGGGCCGCATGACCCATGACCACGACGGCGAGCTCGTCGTCTTCCTGGTCGGGATGCGCATCAACCGCTGGTCGCGCCCCGATCTGTGGTGGCCGACGCTGACCGCGATGCCGCCCATGATGAGGGAGCTGGCCGGCGATCCGGCGTCCGGCATGCTCGCACAGCGCCTGTTCGGCTTCCCCCGCTCACCGACCGTGCTGCAGTACTGGACGAGCGTCGAGAAGCTGTACGCGTACGCCTCCGACCGCGACGCGTCGCACCGCCCGGCGTGGGCGGCCTTCAACCGGCGCGCTCGCGACGCGCGGGGTGCGGTCGGGATCTGGCACGAGACGTTCTCGATCGCGCGCGCCGAGTCGATCTACGTCGGCATGCCGCCCACCGGCCTGGGCGCGGCGACCTCGCTCAAGCCCGTGACGGCGCGACTCGATCGCGCCCGCCAGCGCTTCGACGCGGAGGGCGATCCCGTCTGAGCCGCGCCGCCTGCGAGACTCGAGGCATGGACACCCGGATCGCCGTGCAGATCAAGCCGCAGCACGCCTCCATCGCGGAACTCCGCCGCGCGGTCGCGAAGGTCGAGGAGGCCGGCGCCGACATCGTCTTCAACTGGGACCACTTCTTCCCGCTCTCCGGCGATCCGGACGGCCTGCACTTCGAGTGCTGGAGCCTGCTCGCCGCGTGGGCCGAGGCGACGGAGCGGATCGAGCTGGGTCCGCTCGTGACGGGGACCGGCTACCGCAATCCGCAGCTGCTCGCCGACATGGCGCGGACGGTCGATCACCTTTCGGCGCGGGACGGCGCGGGGCGCCTGATTCTCGGGATCGGCGCGGGCTGGTTCGAGCGCGACTACGACGAGTACGGCTATGCGCCGTTCGGCACGCCGGGCAGCCGCCTCGACCGGCTCGAGGGCGACCTCGAGCTCATCCGCTCGCGCTGGGGCGCACTCAACCCCGCCCCCACCCGCGACATCCCCATCCTGATCGGCGGCGGAGGGGAGCGCAAGACGCTGCGGATCGCGGCCACGCACGCGGACATCTGGCACAGCTTCGGCGACGCGGAGACGATCGCGCACAAGAGCGCCGTGCTCGACGAGTGGTGCGCGAAGGTCGGGCGCGATCCGTCCGAGATCGTCCGCAGCGCGGGCGTCTCGCCCAAGCCGGGCCGCTTCCCCGAGGACCTGGACGACTACGTCGGGCACGCCGAGAGGCTGCACGCCGTGGGCGTCCGGCTGCTGACCGTGGGCTATGAGGCGCCGACGTGGGATCTCGGGCCTTTGCGGGATCTCATCGCATGGCGCGACGAGAAGCGGCGCCCGGCCGCGTCGTGACGCGACCGAGCGGCTCACGCCGCCCGATGCGCGACAGCCCGGTCAGGCGTTCTTGGCGTCGCGCCAGGCGAGCCAGCGCTCGACGCGCGCGAAGTCGATTTCGGGTCCGGTCACGTCGCACGTGAACAGGCGCACGCCCGCGTCGTAGAGCGCATCGGCGCGGTCGACATGGTCGCCGCTGACCTGGTTCGACAGCACGAGCGTGCCGAGGTCGCGCTGCTCCTTCTCGGCCCACCGCTTCAGCACGTCGAGCTTGTGCCCGTAGTCCTCGGGGCGGACGAAGCTGTGCCAGATGTCGGCGTGACGCGCCACGAGGCGCAGGGTCTTCTGCTCCCCCGCACCGCCGATCAGGATCGGGATGTCGCGCGTGGGCTCGGGGTTCAGCTGCGCCCAGCGCGACTCGATCCGGGGAAGCGCCTCGGCGAGGTCGTCCAGGCGCGATCCGGCGGTGCCGAACTCGTAGCCGTACTCGTCGTAGTCGCGCTCGAACCATCCCGATCCGGTCGCGAAGATGAAGCGGCCCGTGTCGCCGCCCTTCTTCGAGATGTGGTCGATCGTGCGGGCCATGTCGGCCTGCAGGTCCGGGTTGCGGTAGCTGTTGCAGTTCACCAGCGGCCCGAACTCCACGCGCTCGGTCTGCTCGGCCCAGGCCGCCAGCATCGTCCAGCCCTCGAAGTGGGTGCCGTCGGGGTCGCCCGACAGCGGGAAGAAGTGATCCCAGTTGAACAGGACGTCGACTCCCATGTCCTCGAGGCGCGTCACGGCGTCGCGGATCACGGAGTACGACGCGTGGTGCTGCGGGGCGATCTGCACGCCGAGGCGGACGGGGATGTCGGTGGAGAAGTCGGGCATGGCGTCAGGCTATCGGTGCACGGGACGGCCGCGGCGGGCCTTGAGGAATCCGTCGGCGATGCTCCACAGCGGGAATCCGACGAGGCACACGCCGATGATGATCCCGACGATCCGGACGGGCTCCTCTCCCGCGTGCTGCACGAACAGGCTCACGGCATCGGCGTTCCACAGCAGTCCGCTCGCGTGCAGCCACAGGCCGATGCCGCCCACCGCCAGCGCCAGCACCGCGTTGGCGATCGCGGCCGGGTAGGTCCAGCGGCGGGCGAGATGCACGCCGAGCAGGATGAAGGCGCTGATCGCGGCCGCGCCCGGGATCACCACGAGCGTCCAGGGCCACAGGGCGGGATTCAGCAGCGGCAGGACGCGGCCTTCCGCGACGTCCCACGGGACGTAGTCGATGAAGCGGTCCCAGAGCACCAGTGCCGCGGCGATCACGACGAACGCCAGCGCGAGGATCACCTCGGCACGGGATGCGCGCGCCTCGGTTGCGAGCGGCAGCTCGTCGGGCGTCCACTCGCGCACCGGCCCGGGCGTCTGCGCGCGCTCGGCGATCCAGAACGCGAACGTCGTCCAGAACGCCAGGTGCACGGCCACGGAGATCAGCACGCCGATCCCGCCGCCCAGCATCGTGCCCACGGACGCGCCCGCGATGGCCTGGCCGAGCACCCAGGCGAACGCGACGCACGGCAGCACGATCCACAGCAGCAGCTTCAGCAGCCGCAGCCAATCGAGGTAGTACGCGGGACCGATCAGGTGCAGCGGGCGGTCGGCATAGCGCGCCGCGAGGATCGCCGGATCGCCCAGCTCGGTGAGCACCGAGCGCTCGGCGGCGTCGCCGGGCTCGCCGGCCTCGAGGCGCGGCTCGAGCTGGTCGGCGATCGAGGCGCGCAGCTCGGCGGCGATGTCGTCGCGCGAGGTCGGCGGGACCGAGCGTGTGGCGGCGTCGACGTAGCGGTCGAGGAGTTCGGACATCTTGTCCTCCAGGGACAGGTGGGGTGGAGTCAGTCGGAGAGTCCGCCGAGCGCGTCGGAGATCGCGCGCCAGTCGGCGAACAGGGTGTCGGCGAGGCGTGTGCCCGCCTCGGAGGTGCGGTAGAACTTGCGGGGCCGCGCCTCGTCGGTGTTCCACTCGCTGGTGAGGTGCCCCTGCTTCTCGAGGCGCCGCAGCAGCGGATAGAGCGTGTTCGCGTCGGTCGGAAACCCCGCGGCGCCCAACTGCTCGAGGAGCCCGTACCCGTAGCCCGGCGTGCGCAGCAGATGCAGGCACGCGAGCACGAGGGTTCCCCGGCGCAGCTCCTGCCGGTGGGTCTCGATGTCGCCGCGTTCTTCCATGCGTGTCACATTACTGTGCGAGACACACCATTGCAAGAGACACAATGACCTGAGCCACACAACCCCTCGCGCGCCCCGATACGCTGGCGGGATGCAGACCCTCGCCGACGGCGCCATCCTGCGCCGCGCCCTCCCCTCCGACGTCCCGGGCATCTTCGCGCGCATCGTGGACCTCGCCGTCTACGAGCGCGAGCCGGACGCCGTGACCGGGACGCCGGAGATGCTCGAGGCGGCGCTGTTCGGCGAGAAGCCCACCGTGTACGCGCACGTGGTCGAGCACGAGGGCGAGGTCGCGGCCATCGCGATCTGGTTCCTGAACTACTCGACGTGGACGGGCCGCAACGGCATCTACCTCGAGGACCTCATCGTGAAGGAGACGCACCGCGGGCGCGGGTACGGGCTCGCACTGATGCGCGCGCTCGCGCGGGAGTGCGTCGAGAACGGCTACACGCGGTTCGAGTGGTCGGTGCTCGACTGGAACGAGCCCTCGATCCGCTTCTACCGTCAGATCGGCGCGATCGGCATGGACGCCTGGACCGTGCAGCGCGTCGACGGCGACGCGCTCGCCGCGCTCGCCGCCGGCTGAGCGCCTTGGTGCCGTGGATCCAGCTCGCGCTCGCGGTCGGCGCACAGCTGGCCGGTTCGGTGTTCGTGGCGACGCCCGCGTTCCTCATCCCGCTGCTGCACGGGGAACGCGGCCTCACGCTGGCGGAGGCGGGTGTCCTGGCGGGCGCGCCGAACCTCGGCCTGGTGCTCACGCTCGTGGCGTGGGGCGCGATGGCCGACCGCTTCGGCGAGCGCCTCACGATCACGGCCGGTCTCGTGCTCGGATGCGCGGCGGCCGTGGGCGCGTGGCAGGCCGAGGGATACGGGTGGCTCGGAGTCTTCCTGCTTCTGGGCGGCATGGCGGCCGGCAGCGCGAGCTCGGCGAGCGGGCGGCTCGTGGTGGGCTGGTTCGCGCGTGACAGACGCGGCCTGGCGATGGGCATCCGGCAGATGGCGCAGCCGCTCGGCGTGACGGTCGCGGCACTCGCGGTGCCGCCGCTCGCGACCGCCGGGGGCGTGGGCGGCGCCGTGCTGCTGTCCGTCGGCCTGACGGGGGCGTTCGCGATCGCGTGCGCGCTCGGCATCCGCGATCCGCACCGCCCCGCGCGGCCGACCGGCCCGGCACCCGCGACGGCGAACCCCTACGTCGGGCGCGGATTCCTGTGGCGCATCCACGCCGCGTCGGTCCTTCTCGTCGTGCCGCAGTTCGCGCTGTCGACCTTCGGTCTCGTGTGGCTGGTGGCGGAGCTCGGCTGGTCGCCCCTTGCCGCCGGCGCACTGGTCGGCGGCGCGCAGTTCGCGGGCGCCCTCGGCCGCATCGCGGTGGGCGTCTGGTCGGACCGGATCGGCCGCGTGCGGGCCCTTCGCAGGATCGCACTGGCGGGCATCGTCGTCCTCGTTGCGCTCGCGGGGCTCGCCGGTCTGCAGTGGGCCGCTCCCGCGGCGATCGCCTTCGTGGTCGCGACGTGCGTGTCCGTCGCCGACAACGGCCCCGCCTTCACCTCCGTGGCCGAGTACGCCGGGCCCGCATGGTCGGGCCGGGCGCTCGGCCTGCAGAACACCGGGCAGTTCGTCGCCGCGGCCCTGGTCGGCCCGGGCATCGGAGCACTCATCGGGCTGGTGGGCTACCCGCTCGCGTTCGCTCTCATCGCACTGACCCCGGCGGCGGCGTGGCCGCTCATCCCGGCGCACGACCGGGATCATCCGGAGTCCTGACGGGGCAGGATGGGGGCATGACGTCGCTGCCGCCGCTCGCCGAGATCCTTGCCACCGTGCGGGTGGTGTCGTTGCCGCTCGCGACGCGCTTCCGCGGCGTCGATCACCGCGAGGCCGCGCTGTTCGAGGGGCCGGAGGGCTGGGCGGAGTTCTCGCCCTTCACGGAGTACGACGACCCGGAGGCCGCGACCTGGCTCGCCGCCGCGCTCGATTACGCCCACGCGCCGCAGCCCGCGCCGCTGCGACACGACATCCCCGTGAACGCCACGATGCCGGCGGTCGATCCGAAGCGCGTCCCGGAGGTGCTCGCCCGCTACGACGGCTGCCGCACGGTGAAGGTCAAGGTCGCCGAGCGCGGTCAGGTCCTGGCCGACGACGTCGCGCGCGTGCGCGCCGTCCGCGAGGCGATGGGCCCCGCGGGACGCATCCGCGTCGACGCGAACGGCGGCTGGAACGTCGACGAGGCCGAGCATGCCGCGCACGCCCTGTCAGAATTCGACCTCGAGTACCTCGAGCAGCCGTGCGCGACCGCCGAGGAGCTCGCGGAGCTGCGCGTGCGGCTGCGCCGCTGGGACCTGCCGATCGCCGCCGACGAGAGCGTGCGCAAGGCGCAGGATCCGCTCGCGGTCGCGCGGGCCGGCGCTGCCGACCTGATCGTCGTGAAGGCGCAGCCGCTCGGCGGGGTGCGCCGAGCGCGGGAGATCGTCGCGGAGACGGGCCTGCCCGCCGTGGTCTCCAGTGCCCTGGACACCTCGATCGGGCTCTCGCAGGGCGCCGCGCTCGCCGCCGCCCTGCCGTCGCTCGAGTTCGACTGCGGCCTCGGCACGGCGGCGCTCCTGGCGGCCGACGTGGTGCGGGATCCGCTCGTCCCGCGCGGCGGCGTGATCGCGGTCGGCAGGCTCACGCCCGATCCGGCGCTGCTCGACCGCCATGCCGCAAGCGGTGACCGCCGTGCCTGGTGGCGCGCCCGCATCGAGCGCTGCCATGCGCGGCTCGCGACCCGCGGCGACATGTAGCCGGCGCGGCGCCGCCGGGCCTCAGCCCTGCTCGATGATCAGATGCGCGATGCGCCCGACCTCCTGCGCGCGCGCCTCCTGCAGCTCCTTCTCCGGCAGCCCGGCGATGATGGCCCGGCTCGCCGCACCCTCCCACGCGTTCAGCACGAAGCGCGCCGCGTCGTCGGCGGGGAGCACGAGCCGCAGGCCCTTCGCGTGCGTGACCTCCTCGAGCAGCTGCGAGACCTCGCGCACCAGCTGCGCGTCCTGGGCGAGGTACGCCTCGGCGGTCTTCGCGTCGCGCATCGCGCGGTTGCGGATCTCGCTCATGAGCAGCACCCCGAGGCGCACGTCTCCCGGGACGTCGAGGGCCTCGACGAGTCCCACCATGTCGTCCTCACCCGCGCCGGTCTCCGGACCGCACTCGATCATCGCGGCGACGCGCTCGCGCACGCCCTCGACCTGGCGGCTCGCGAAACGGCCCGCGAGCTCGACGAACAGCTCGTCCTTCGACTCGAAGTTGGAATAGAACGCGCCGCGCGTGAAGCCCGCGCGCTCGCAGATGGCCTCGACCGACGTCTCACCCAGGCCGACCTCGGCGAACACCTGCTCCGCGGCATCCAGCAGCCGCGTGCGCGTGTTCTCGCGGCTGCGCGTGGGTGCTTTGGCCGCCGCCTCCGTCACGACATCCTGCTCGCTCATCCCGATCCTCCGGTTCCCACCGAACCCCCAGCCCGGTTTGCCTCATCCCCCAGTACGATACACACTTGTATCGGATACAGCGTTGTATCGAATTCCCTGCCCGTCCCCTTCCGGAGGCGCCTGTGTCCACCTTGCTGTATTCGCTCGGTCGCTGGTCGTATCGCCACCCGTGGCGCGTCCTGCTGGGCTGGCTGCTGATCCTCGCCGCGGTGGGCGGCGCCGCGGCGGGTCTGAACAAGGGCTTCGACAACGCCTTCTCCATCCCCGGCACCGAGGCGCAGGAGGGTCTGTCGCAGCTGAGCCGCACGTTCCCGCAGGTCTCCGGCACGAGCGCGCAGTTCATCGTCGTCGCGGCGGACGGCGACGCGGTCACGGACGCGACGTACCGCGATGCGATCGAGGACACGGTCGACGAGCTCGGCGACGTGGAGAAGGTCAGCAGCGCGACGTCGCCGTTCGACGAGAACGTCACGGGCATGGTGTCGGAGGACGAGTCGGCCGCGATCGTGCGCCTGCAGTTCGAAGGCACGATGACCGACGTCACGGACGCCGACAAGGAGTCGCTGCACGCCGTCGTCGACCGCCTCGCGGAGCAGCTCCCCGAGGGCTCGCAGACCGCGCTCGGCGGCGAGCTGTTCGCGACCGAGCTGCCCACCATCACGATCACGGAGGCGGTCGGCGTGATCATCGCGCTGCTCGTGCTGATCGTCACGTTCCGCTCGTTCGTGCTCGCCGGCCTGCCGCTCGGTGTGGCGCTGATCGGCGTGGGCATCTCGCTGCTCGGCATCGTCGCCGCGACGCAGTGGGCGACCGTGTCGGCGACGACCCCGATGCTCGCACTCATGCTGGGCCTCGCGGTCGGCATCGACTACGCCCTCTTCATCGCCGCGCGGCATCAGGATCAGGTGCGCGCCGGCATGGATCCGGAGGAGTCCGCCGGGCGCGCGACCGGCACGGCGGGATCCGCCGTGGTGTTCGCCGGCGTCACGGTGCTCATCGCGCTGATCGGCCTCGGCTTCGCGAACATCCCCTTCCTCACCACGATGGGCATCGCCGCCGCGGTCGCCGTCGCCGTCGCCGTGCTGATCGCCGTGACCCTCACGCCCGCCCTGCTCGGCTTCGTCAAGCACCGCGTCGTGGGCCGCGCGCCCCGCACGCCGAAGAAGCAGCGCGGCGAGCACGCCGAGCGCCGCGGCTTCGCCACGCGCTGGGTCGGGATGGTCACGCGCCACCCGCTCGTCACGACGGTCGCGGTCGTCGTGGGCCTGGGCGTGATGGCGCTGCCCGTGGGGAGCCTCGCGCTGTCGCTGCCCAACGCGGGCGTGCTGCCCAAGGACAACGAGGCGCGCATCAGCTTCGACCTCACGTCCGAGCACTTCGGCCCGGGCTTCAACGGCCCGCTCATCCTGACCGGCACGATCGTGACGTCCAGCGATCCGCTCGGCCTCATGGAGGATCTCTCGTCGGAGGTCGAGGCGATCGACGGCGTCAAGGAGGTCGCGCTCGCGGTCCCGAACGAGACCGCCGACACCGGCATCGTGCAGATCGTGCCCGAGACCGGCCCGGACGACCCCGCGACGAGCGAGCTCGTGCGCGAGCTGCGAGCGCACCACGACGAGTGGCTCGACGAGTACGGCATCGACCTGAAGGTCACGGGCTCCACGGCCGTCGGCATCGACATCTCCGACCGGCTGGGCGGCGCGCTCGTGCCATTCGGCATCTTCGTGGTCGGCCTGTCGTTCGTGCTGCTGATGATCGTGTTCCGGTCCATCTGGGTGCCGCTCAAGGCCGCGCTCGGCTACCTGCTGTCGATCGTCGCCGCCTTCGGCGTCGTGGCGGCGGTGTTCTCCTGGGGCTGGGGCGCCGATCTGCTGCACGTCGCGCGCACGGGTCCGGTCATCGCGTTCATGCCGATCGTCGTGATGGGCGTGCTGTTCGGCCTCGCGATGGACTACGAGGTCTTCCTGGTGTCCCGCATGCGCGAGGACTACGTGCACGCCGCCCGCAGGCTCGGGGCGACGCGCGAGGTCGCGATCGACGCGGTCCGCTCGGGCTTCTCCGCGTCCGCCCGCGTCGTCACCGCCGCCGCGGTGATCATGTTCGCGGTGTTCGCGGCGTTCGTGCCCGAGGGCGACTCGAACCTCAAGCCCATCGCGCTCGCGCTGGCGGTCGGCATCGCGATCGACGCCTTCCTCGTGCGCATGACGCTCGTGCCGGCCGTGATGGCGCTGCTCGGGGAGAAGGCGTGGTGGTTCCCGCGCTGGCTCGACCGCCTGCTGCCCCACTTCGACATCGAGGGCGAGGCCGTCGAGCGCGAGCGCGCACTCGCCGACTGGCCTGGTGCCGGATCGACCGCGATCATCGCCGCCGAGGGCCTCGCGGTCTCGGCCGGCGACGTCGTGCTGGCGTCCGGCGTGGACCTGCGCGCCGAGCCCGGTGAGGCCGTCGCCGTGACGTCCGCGGATCCGCGTCCGGCTCGAGCGGTCGGACTCGCGGTCGCCGGCCGCGCGCCCGCGACGGACGGGCTGCTGCGCGTCGACGGACACCTTCTGCCCGGACGCGCGGCCTGGGTGCGCACCCACGTGGGCGTGGCGCTGCTCGCCGGGGCCGCCACGCCCGCGCGCGAGGTGCGCGAAGCCCTCCGCGGCGGCACGCGCCTCGTCGTGATCGACGGCGCGGACGCGCTCGACCCCGCCGCGCGCGACCAGGTCGCCGCAGTCCTGCGCGATGCGCGGCACGCCCTCTCCCCCACCGAACTGACCGTCGTGATGACGGGATCCGATGCGGTCGTCTCGCGACGACTGCTCACCGACGCCGGCTGGGACGCGGTCCAGCAGCTCGACGTCGCCGACGCTCCGACCACCATCGAGGTGAACGCATGACCGTCCTCAGCCGTCTCGCCGCCACCGGCATCGAGCGCGCCCGCAGCGCGAAGCCCGTCTCGTGGCTCACGATCGTCGGCGTGCTGCTGCTTCCCGCCCTCGTGGGCGGCGTGCTCTTCGCGGCGCTGTACGACCCGACCGAGCGCCTGGACAACATGACCGCGGCGATCGTGAACAACGACGAGCCCGTGACGATCCAGGATCAGCCGACGCCGCTCGGCAGGCAGCTCGCGGCCGGTCTCGTGGAGGGATCCGACGACGCGGCGAGCAACCTGACGTGGGTGCTGTCGAACGACGACGATGCCGCCGAGGGCCTCGAGGACGGCACGTATCAGGCGGTCATCACGATCCCCGAGAACTTCTCGGCCGCCGCGACCTCCTCCGGTCAGCGCCTGTCGGGCGAGGACGTCGAGCCCGAGCAGGCGACGATCGAGGTCGTCACGGCGCCGGACGCGCGCCTCGCCGACGAGGCCATCACGAGCCAGATCGCGTCCGTCGCGACCACGACCATGGGGCAGACCCTGTCGCAGGCGACGCTGTCCAACGTGCTGATCGGCTTCACGACGCTGGGCGAGCAGCTCGGTGAGGCGGCCGACGGCGCCACCCAGCTGGCGGACGGCGCGACCGCGGCGCAGGACGGCGCCACGCAGCTCGCGGACGGCGCCACGCAGCTCGGCACGGGCGCGGGCCAGCTCGCGGACGGCGCGGGCCAGCTCGCGGGCGGCGCGGGCGGCGTCGCGGGCGGCGCCCTGGAGCTCGCGAACGGCGTGGCCGGCATCGCGGACGGCGCCTCGGGGCTGGCCGACGGTGCGGCACAGCTCTCGCAGGGAGCGAACGGCCTCGCAGACGGCATCGACGGCCTGGCCCTCGGGATCTCGGGCGACGGCACCGCGGAGAACCCGGGCTTGGTGGGCGGCGCGAACAACCTCGCGAGCGCCGCGGAGCGGATCGGCACGGGCCTGTCCGGCGACGGCACCCGCGACAACCCCGGTCTCGCACCGAGCCTCCGTCAGGTGGCGGACCGCGCGGCCCCCATCGGCACCGGGCTCCGTGCGGCGGCCGATTCGATCGACCAGAACGGTCTCGTCCCGGCCGACACGGTCACCAGCGCGCGCACACTGGCGGACGACCTCGCCGCTCTGAGCGCGGATTGTGTGGCGGACGGGGGCGAGGCCGCGTTCTGCGACCGTCTGTCCGGCTATGCCACCGACGCGGCGGCGGCATCCGGCGTCATCGCCGGACTGGCGGAGACGCCGACTGCCGAGATCACGACACCGCTTCGCGAAGCCGCCGACCTGACGACGCAGTTCGGCCGGCTCGCCTCGGGCGCCGAGGCCCTGGCGGTCGGCGTGTCCGGCGACGGCACCGCACAGAACCCGGGCCTCGCGCAGGGTCTGCGCTCCTACGCCGCGGGTGTGGCCGAGGTCGGCGACGGCGCCGCGCAGCTCGCGGGCGGGGCCCGCGACCTCGCGGACGGCGCCGGCGAGCTGTCCGGCGGGGCGTCGCAGCTCGCGACGGGCGCCGGTCAGGCGGCGGATGGCGCGACCGCGCTGTCGGACGGCACGTCGCAGCTGGCGTCCGGAGCCAACGGCGTCGCGACCGGCGCCGACCAGCTCTCCAGCGGCGCCGGCGAGCTCGCGACCGGCACGACCGAGCTGGGCGACGGCATCGGCGAGCTCGCGGACGGCACGCAGACGCTCGCGGGCGGCCTCGGTCAGGCGACCGAGGAGATCCCCTCGTACACCGAGCGCGAGGCCGATGACCTCGCGGCCGTCGTGTCCGATCCGGTCACGGCGTCCAGCGCGGGCGTCGCGCTGTTCGGCGCGGCGGCGATCCCGCTGCTCGCCGCGGTCGTGCTGTGGTTCGGCGGGCTCGCGACGTTCGTCGTGATGCGCTCGGTCACGGCCAGGGCGCTGACCTCGCGCCGCGCGTCGGTGACGCTCGCGGGCGGCGCGCTGCTGCCGGCGGCGATCGTCGGCGCCGTGCAGGGCGTGCTCGTGGGCGTCGTGGTGCAGATGGTCAACGACTACGAGGTCGGCACCGCGGCCGCGATGGTCGCTCTGTGCGCGCTGATCGGCGTGGCGTTCGCGGCCGTGCACCAGGCCCTCACGGCGGTGTTCGGCGGCGCAGGTCGCTGGATCGGGGCGCTCGTCGGAGCCATGGCGCTCGCCACCGGCATCATCTCGACGCTGCCCGGCTGGCTCGCCGACCTGTCGGGCATCCTGCCGACCTCCCCCGCGTATCGCGCGCTGCTCGGCACGGTGACGGACGCGGGCGGCGCGGGCGCGGCGGTCACGGCCCTGCTCCTGTGGGCCGTGCTGGCCTTCGCCGCGACCACCATCGCGGTGGCACGCAAGCGCTCGGCGTCGTCGAAGCTCCTGCTGGAGAGCGCGGCGGTCTGAGCCCGCTCACGCAGAAGGCCCGGCTCCCGCGAGGGAGCCGGGCCTTCCGCTTCCGCGGAGAACGGGTACGCCGGATCAGGCCACCGCGACCTCGGCGGGCGCCGAGCGCCGCGCGAAGCGCTTGAGGCCGACGACCGCGAAGCCGCCCACCAGCACCCCCGCGAGCAGCGCGAGAGCGAAGCCCCAGAGCGGGTCGAGCGCGAAGAACACGAAGGCTCCACCGTGCGGGGCGCGCGAGCCCACGAGCAGCAGCGTGCTGAGGAAGCCCGTCACGGCGCCGCCGAGCATCGCCGCGGGGATCACGCGCAGCGGGTCGGCCGCGGCGAAGGGGATCGCCCCCTCCGAGATGAAGGACAGACCGAGCAGCCAGGCGGCCTTGCCGTTCTCGCGCTCGGGAGCGCTGAAGCTGTCCCGGGCCAGGACCGTCGAGGCGAACGCCATCATGAGCGGGGGCACCATGCCGGCCGCCATGACCGCGGCCATGATGTAGTACGGCACGGGGTTGTCCGCCGATGCGTCGCCGAGGCTCGCGACCGCGAACGCGTACGCGACCTTGTTGATCGGGCCGCCGAGATCGAAGCACATCATCACTCCGAGGATGATGCCGACCACCGGCAGCAGGCCCGATCCCGCCAGGCCGTTCAGTCCGTCCGTGAGGGCGCGCATCAGCGCGGCGATCGGCGCCGCCAGGAACAGGATGAGCAGCCCGCTCGCGAAGATCGACCCCAGCAGCGGGATGATGACGACCGGCATCAGCCCGCGCAGCCAGCGCGGCACGGACAGCGACCCGAGCCACATCGCCGCGAGACCCGCGAGCACGCCGCCCACGATGCCGCCGATGAATCCCGCGCTCGTCAGCACCGCGACGGATCCGGCGACGAAGCCCGGTGCGATGCCCGGACGGTCGGCGAGCGCGAAGGCGATGTAGCCCGCGAGCGCCGGCACCAGGAAGCTCATCGAGATGTTTCCGATCGCGAACGACACGGCGCCGAGGTACTGCAGCAGCCCGCCCTCCGGGAGGTTCCACAGCGCGTTCTCGACAGCGATCGTGTTGGCGACGTCGTTGATCCGGTAGCCGCCGAGCAGGAAGCCGAGCGCCATCAGGAGACCGCCGCCGGCCACGAACGGGATCATGTAGGACACGCCCGTCAGGAGCACGCGCTTGATGCGGGCGCCCAGCGACTCGGCGGCGTTGCCCGCTCCCTCTGCCGACTCCGCCGCCGTGCCCGAGACGCGCTCGGCGTTCGGGTCCTCGGCCGCGCGGGCGGCCAGGGTGAGCAGCTCGGGCGCGCGCTCGATGCCCGCCTTGACCGGGCGCCGCACGACGGGCTTGCCCGCGAACCGCTGCGGCTCTCGCACGTCGACATCCACCGCGAACACGACGGCGTCGGCCGCCGCGATCACCGCCGGGTCGATGGCCTGGTACCCGCTCGAGCCCTGCGGCTCGACGTGGAAGTCGACGCCGGCCTTCTTGGCGGCGGCCGTGAGGGCGTCGGCGGCCATGTACGTGTGCGCGATGCCCGTGGCGCACGCGGTCACGGCGACGATGCGCGCGGGGCGCCCGTCGACCTGGAGGGCGCCGTCCGCGGCGGCGGAGGGCGCGGGCGAGGCGGCCGGCGCGGGAACCGGGCCGTCCGCGGGAGCGGTGGCGGCCGGCGCGGGGCTCTCAGCGGGTTCCTCCTCGATCGCGTGACGCACGATCCCGACGGCCTCATCGACGTCCTGCGCACCGCGCAGCGCCGCGAGGAAGTCCTCGTCCATCAGGTTGCGTGCGAGCTTGGACAGCACCGCGAGGTGCTCCTCCGCCGCGGTGTCGGGCGCCGCGATCATGAACACGATGTCGCTCGGGTCGTCCTCGGCGCCGAAGTCGATGCCGGGCTTCAGCCGCGCGAACGCGAGCGACGCCTGCGTCACGGTCGCGCTCTTGGCGTGCGGGATCGCGATGCCGCCCGGCAGGCCGGTGGCATCCTGCTCCTCGCGCTTCCACGCGGCGGCGAACAGCTGCTCGGCGTCCGTCGCGCGTCCCTGCGCCACGAAGCGCGCGGAGAGCGTGCGCAGCACGCTGCGCTTGTCGGGGCCGAGGTCCTCGTCGAGGCTGACGAGCTGGGGGGTGATGGTGGACACGGTCTCCTCCTCGAGGGGTGGATCGGGATCAGCTGAGCGCACGCACCGGGATGTCCCCGGTCGGCAGGTCTGCGGGGGTGGCGAGCCCGGTGCCGGGCAGCGCCGCGGTGGCGGACCCGTAACGGATCGCGGAGCGCAGCCGGCCGGGGCCGTCCTCCCCCGCGACGTGGGCGAGCAGGTAGCCGGCGAGGGCGCTGTCTCCCGCCCCGACGGTGCTGCGCACGTCGGTCGGCGGCGGCGCCGCGAGCCAGGCGCCGTCCGGCTCGACGAGCACGGCACCGTCGCCGCCGAGCGTGATGAGCGCCGCGCGCACCTGGGCGGGCACGAGCAGCCGGGCGATGCGCTGGGCCGCCGCCGGATCGTCCGCGATCTCGCGGCGCCTGCTCCGGGTGACGCGCGTCATCTCCTTCTGCTCGAGGGGACGCACGCTGCGATCGAGCAGAAGCGACAGCTCGACGAGCTCCTCGTCGTTCGGCTTGATGAGGTCGACGGCGCCCGACAGCACGGCCTCGGCGAGCGCGGGACCCGAGGTGTCCACCGCGATGCGCGGCGGACGGGCGCATCGGGCGCGCACCGCGAGGGCGACGTCGACGTAGAAGTCGGCGGGAACCCCGCGCGGCAGCGATCCGCAGAGCGCAAGCCAGTCGGCGCCGTCCGCGGCGGCGACGACCTCGTCGATCAGCGCGCGGGCCTCCTGCTCGGCGACGACCGGGCCGGGCAGGTTGATCTTCGTCGTCTCGCCGTCCGGATCCGTCAGCGTCAGGTTCGCGCGCACCCGCCCCTCGATCGGCACCGTGCGCACGGGCAGGTCGCCGAGCAGGGGGCGGTACGGGTCGTCCTCCGCGAGCGGCAGCACGGCCGTCGCCGGGGCGCCCGCCCCCGCCAGCACGCGCGCGACGTTCACTCCCTTGCCTCCGGCGTCCTCGCGCACGGCGACCGCCTGCTGCACGTCGCCGGGCGACAGCGCGTCCTCCAGCTCGACCGTCCGGTCGAGCGCGGGATTCACCGTGAGCGTCACGATCATGCGGTCCACACCTCCACGTCGGCGGCGGCGAGCGCCTCGGCGAGCGCGCCGGTCGGCGTCCGGTCCGTGACGACGACGTCGAGCTCGTCCAGCGCGGCGAACCGGCGCAGCGATTCGACCTCGAACTTGGTGTGGTCCGCGAGCAGGATGACCCGGCGCGCCGCGTGCACGATCGCGCGCTTGACGTCCGCCTCCTCGGGGTCGGGCGTGCTGGCCCCGAACGCGGCCGACAGCCCGTTCGCGCCGACGAACGCCACGTCGGGCCGCAGGGCCTCGATCGCCGCCACGGCCCCCGCGCCGACGGCCGCCCCGGTGATGCCGCGGATGCGGCCGCCGATCGTCGTCAGCTCGGTGTAGCCCGCCGCGGTGAGGCCCGCTGCCAGCACGACCGAGTGGGTCACGACGTGGACGTCCCCCGGCCGGGAAGCTGCTCGGCGAGCGCGCCGGTCGTGCTGCCCGCGTCGAGCAGCACGGAGCCGGTGAAGCCGCGTCCGAGCCCGTCGAGTGCGCGCTTCGCGATGGCCGCCTTCGCGGCCCCGCCGCGGCGCATCCGCTCGCGCAGGTCGACTTCCGCGCCGCTGCCCCGGTCGGGCGCGACCGCGCCGCCGTGCACGCGCCGCAGCGCGCCGTGCTCCTCGAGCACCGCGAGGTCGCGGCGCACGGTCTCGGTCGTGACACCCAGCCGCTCGGCCAGCTCGGCCACCGACACCCGCGCCTCCTCGAGCAGCACCCGCTCGATCAGCTCCCTGCGCTCCGTCGCGTACATCACCCTCCTTCGGATGACACGACGATACAACTCATTCCCACAGAAAACAACACAAACGCAGATTAGGGAAGGCTGGTCGAGCAAGCGAAGCGAGTCGAAACCGCCCGACCTCGTCACGGCCTGCACCCGCGAGCGGTCACGACCGTTTCGACTCCCTCGCTGCGCTCGGTCGCTCAACGAACAAGCAGGGCTGCTCCGCCCTCCCCTGCTGGTCGAGCGAGCGAAGCGAGTCGAAACCGCCCGACCTCGCCACGGCCTGCACCCGCGAGCGGTCACGACCGCTTCGACTCCCTCGCTGCGCTCGGACGCTCGACGAACAAGCGGGGCTGCTCCGCCCTCCCCCTGCTGGTCGAGCGAGCGAAGCGAGTCGAAACCGCCCGACCTCGCCACGGCCTGCACCCGCGAGCGGTCACGACCGCTTCGACTCCCTCGCTGCGCTCGGCCGCTCGACGAACAAGCGGGCTGCTCCGCCCTCCCCCTGCTGGTCGAGCGAGCGAAGCGAGTCGAAACCGCCCGACCTCGCCACAGCCTGCACCCGCGAGCGGTCGCGACCGCTTCGACTCCCTCGCTGCGCTCGGCCGCTCAACGAACAAGCGGGGCTGCTCCGCCCTCCCCCTGCTGGTTGAGCGAGCGAAGCGAGTCGGAACCGCCCGACCTCGCCACAGCCTGCACCCGCGAGCGGTCACGACCGCTTCGACTCCCTCGCTGCGCTCGGCCGCTCGACGAACAAGGGGGCTGCTCCGCCCGGGCCGAACGCACGAAGAAGCGCCCCGCCGACGGGCGGGGCGCTTCTCGGACGTGCCGGGGCGGCGGATGGCCGCCCGGCGCGGGTCAGCTCAGGCCGCTGTAGGCGTGCAGGCCCTCGAAGTACATGTTCACGATCGTGAAGTTGAAGATCACGGCGACGAAGCCCACGATCGACAGCCACGCCGAGCGCGTGCCGCGCCAGCCGCGCGTCGCGCGCGCGTGGATGTAGCCCGCGTAGAGCACCCAGATGATGAAGGTCCAGACTTCCTTGGTGTCGAAGCCCCAGTAGCGGCCCCACGCGTCCTGAGCCCAGATGGATCCCGCGATGAGCGTGAACGTCCAGAAGATGAAGCCGATGATCGCGAAGCGGTACGCCAGACCCTCGAGCGCCTCGGCGCTGGGCAGCGTGCGCAGGAACGAGCGCTTGGGGGCACCGGCCACGGCCCGGCGCTCGCGGCGCGCCTGCAGCAGCTGCAGCACCGACAGGCCGAACGCGAGCGCGAGGAACGCCGTCGCGAGCGATGCGACGAACACGTGCACGATGAGCCAGATCGACTTGAGCGGGTCCATCAGCGGCACGATGTCGACGTGGAACAGCGTCGCGCCGCCCATCAGCACCGTGACGAGGCCGACCATGAACGTGCCGAGGAATCGCAGGTCGCGCCAGAGCAGCACGCCCAGGTAGACCGCCGTGATGAGCAGCGTGCCCGTCATGGCGAACTCGTACATGTTCGACCACGGCACGCGTCCGGCCGCGATGCCGCGCAGCACGGTGCCGGCGAGGTGGAACAGGAAGCCCAGCACCGTGAGCGACGTGCCGATGCGGCCCATCACGAGACGCGGCTTCTCGGGCGCCGCCGCGGCGGGCTGCTGCGGGCCGCCGTCCACGACCGTGCTGCTCGACGCCGATCCGGATCCGACGCGCGCGAGCTCGCGCGCGGCATCCTGGCGCTCGAGCGAGAGCTGCGAGCGCTTGGCGAGGTCGAACCCGTACGCCATGAACGCGAGCGCGTAGATCACGATCGCCGTCCAGATCAGCAGCAGCGAGATCGAGTCGAGCGAGAGGGCATCGGGATGCATGGGGGGATCCTACTTCTACAGGCTGTCGAGGTGCTTGGTACGCAGCTGTTCGATCGCGGTCGCGAGGGTCGGGTCGTCGCCACGTGCGAGGGCGGCGTATTCGAGCCGGATGCCGTCGGCGTCCGGCGTCGCCTTCACCCACACGCGACGTCGCGGCACGAACAGCGCGGTGAGCAGGCCCAGCACGGCGAGCACCGCGAACACGAGCACGAAGATCGCCGACTCGTCGCGATGGGTCTGCAGTGACGCGAAGCGCTTGACCGACTCCGTCATGCCGACCTGCGCGGGATCGGCGCCCTCCGGCGTCTCGTCCTCGAACGTGACGGTGCCGAGCCCGTTCGGCAGGTCGGCCGTCTCGCCGGGCGCGAGCTCGATCGAGTCGACGCCCGTGTCGCCGCCCGTGAGCTGCGTCATCCCCGTTGTGTCGAGCTCGTACACGCTGCGCGGCACGCCGCCGTCGATGCCGAGGTCGCCAGAGTGCACGTTGAGCGTCAGCAGCGGGTCGAGCGTGTCGCCGTAGACGGAGGTCTTGGCACCGTTGTTCAGCTCTCCCTGCGTCGGGTAGAAGAAGCCGATCATGCCGATCTGCTCGGGCAGGCCGTCGGCGATCTTCACGACGCCGAGGGAGGTCATGTTGGTGTCCTGCGGCAGGAACGGCACGGCCTCGCTGAACACGGTCTCGCCATCCGCGTCGCGCACCGTGATCGTGGGAGCGTAGCCGTTGCCGAGCAGGTAGATGCGCTCGCCGCCGACGTCGAGCGGATGGTTGACGCGCACGGTGCCCTCGGCCTCCGCGCCGTCCGGCTCGCGCACCGCGACGTTCGCCGCGAAGTCGCCGGCCTGCCCGGAGCCGAGCGGCGCCGGCGGCTGGTAGGTGACGTCGAAGGAGTCCAGGCGCATGGCGTAGGGAGACAGGGCGTCGTCGCCGACGAAGCGGCCGCGGTTCATGGACGAGTAGTCGACGAGCGCGTTCACGACCGTCTGCCCCTCGACGACCACACGCTGCCCCGTGTAGGCGAAGCCGCCGCCGATGCCGACCGCGAGCAGCACGCCCACGAGCGAGGCGTGGAAGACGAGGTTGCCGGTCTCGCGCAGGTAGCCGCGCTCGGCCGAGGCCGAGAACGCGCCGCGCGCGTCGTACCGCTCGACGCGATACCCGGCCGCCTTGAGCTGCGCCTGCGCCATGTCGATCGCGTGCGCGGCCTGGTCGGCGTCGCCGTCGATCCGCTGCTCGAGGTGGTCGTCGAGCCGCGACAGGCGCGCGGGGGTGCGCGGCGGCCGCGACCGCAGCGCCTTCCAGTGGTGCTTCGTGCGGGGCAGGATGCATCCGACGAGCGAGACGAACAGCAGGATGTAGATCGCCGAGAACCAGGCCGACATGTACACGTCGAACATCTGGATCGCGTCGAGGATCGGGAACAGCTCGGGGTTGTCGCGCTCCCACTGCGTCACGCCGTTCGGGTTCGCCATGCGCTGCGGGAAGATCGATCCCGGCACCGCGGCGATCGCGAGCAGCAGCAGCAGGATGAGCGCGGTGCGCATGCTCGTGAGCTGACGCCACCCCCACCGCAGCCAGCCGGTCACGCCGAGCGAGGGCGAGCTGATGCCGCCGTCGCCGTCGACGTGGTCCGACGGCCGCAGCGGCTCGGATCCGTCGCGCTCGGTCTCCCGGGCGTCGGCGACCTGCTCAGAGAAGGGTCGGGACATTCGCGAACACCCCCTGCAGGCGAGACATGATCATGGTCCACACGCCGGTCACCATCAGCACGCCCAGGATGACGAGGAGCACGCCGCCGACGATGTTCACGATCCGCACGTGCCGGCGCAGGACCGAGAGCGACCGGGTCGCCCAGCCGAAGCCGAGCGCGACGAGCAGGAACGGGATGCCGAGGCCGAGCGAGTACGCGAGCCCCAGGAGGCCGGCGCGGGTCGCGTCGCCCTGCTGCCACGCGATGGCGAGGATCGCCCCGAGCGTCGGGCCGATGCACGGGGCCCAGCCGAGGCCGAGCGCGATGCCGAGCAGCGGCGCGCCGACCAGGCCGAGGTCGCCGCGCAGCTGCAGCTTCGCCGTGCGCTGCGCGAAGCCGAAGAAGCCGATGAACACCAGCCCGAGCAGGATGATCAGCGCCCCCAGCACGCGCGTGATGATGTCGCCGTACAGCAGCGAGAAGCGCGCCATCGCACCACCCGCCACGCCGCCGAGCACGATGATCGTGACGAACACGAGCGTGAATCCGGCGATGAACAGCAGAACGCCGCCGACGAGGCGCCCGCGCCCCGCGAGCGCACCGGATTCCGCTCCGGGCGCGGACGGTCGCGCGGCGCGCGGCGCGACGGATCCGCTGAGGAAGCCCAGGTAGCCGGGCACGAGCGGCAGCACGCACGGCGACAGGAACGACAGCAGCCCGGCCGCCAGCGCGATCGGGATCGCGGCCCACAGCGCGCCGTCGAGCACGAGGGCGCCGGGGTTCACGCGCTTTCCTCGAGCGTGTCCTTCACGAGCGTGGCGAGGATCGACGGGCCGTCGATCGCGCCGAGGATGCGCGCGGCGACGCGCCCCTGCGCGTCCAGCACGAGCGTCACGGGCGTCGCGCTGATCGGGGAGACGGCCGCGAAGGCGAGCTTGACGTCGCCGTCGTTCGCGTCGATCACGCTGGGGTAGGTGACGCCCCACTTCTCGGCGAACGAGCGGGACTGATCCGCCTGGTCGATCGTGTTGACGCCGACGAACGAGACGCCCTCGTCGCGGTAGTCCTGCCAGACCGACTCGAGGTGCGCGGCCTCCACGCGGCACGGCGGGCACTGCGCGTACCAGAAGTTCACGACGACCACGTCGCCCGCGACGTCCTCGCTCGACAGCTCCTCGCCCGTGTCGGTTACGCCTGCCCACACGACGGGCTCGCCGCGATCCGCCTCGGGGATCTCCTGCACCTGGAACGGGCCCGAGATGTAGCCCTTGTCGGAACCCTCGCGATAGTCCTCGGCGACCGGGTCCGGGCTGCACGCCGCGAGCGTCAGAGCGAGCGCCGCGGCACCCAGGAGCGCTGTCAGACGGCGGGCGGATCGGGCTGCGCGGAACACTCCCCCATCCTACGTTTCGCGCTATGGGCGGGCTGAGCGCCAGCCGAACGTGGGGGCGCTACACAGCCCCGACGTCGACCGCGTCGTCGAGCGGCGCGGGCTCCGCGTACGACACCTCGCGCCAGACGTCGCCCACGCGCTCGAACGACGTGACGCTCGACAGCGCGCACCGGCGGGTGCGCGGGTCGTGCGGCAGCGGCAGCCCCGCGACCGACAGGTGCGTGAGCCAGATGGGCGCCTGATGCGTCACCACCACGACGTCTCCCCCGGGCGTCGTGTGCCACATCTCGTCGAGCGCGGCGCGCATCCGCTCCACGACCTGGGTGTAGGGCTCGCCCCAGCTCGGCACGGACGGGCGACGCAGGTGCCGCCACTTCCACGGCTTGCGCAGCGCGCGGCTCATCCGCAGCCCCGCGAACACGTTCGTCGGCTCGATCACGCGGTCCTCGACGCGCGGCTCGAGCCCGAACAGCTCGGTGAACGGCTCGGACGATTCGAGCGTGCGCTGCAGGGGCGAGCTGAGCACCGCCGAGACCGGGCGCCCCAGACCGTGGATGTGCTCGGCGGCGGCGCGAGCCATCCGGCGGCCGTCGTCGCTCAGGCGGAAGCCGGGAAGGCGCTCGTACAGCACGCGGTCGGGGTTGTACACCTCGCCGTGACGCACGAGGTGGATGAGTTCGGCCGGCATGAGCTCCCCTGCTGTTCGCCTGTCGGCTCCATCCTACGAACGGCTCGCCGCCGCCGGAGCCGATCGCGGAGCGCCGCCCCGGAGGTCGCGCCGGCCGCGGCTACCGTGGACGCGTGAGGACAGCACTGCGCCGCGCGGCCGCCGCGATCGCGACGGCGACGCTCGTCCTGGGGCTCGCCGCCTGCGTGCCGGAGCCGTCCGCCGGCGAGGCGCGGCGCGACCCCGCCCCGTCCTTCGCGGACGCGCGCACGACGCAGGTCGACCGCGACGGCGACCAGTGGAAGACGGCGGACGTGACCGTCGACGTGCCCGAGGGCGCCGTCACGACGAACGTCGCGAACGTGACCGTCGGCGCGCCGATCGCGAGCGCCGACTCCGGCATCGCGGGCGAGGTGTTCGGCACGCCGGTGCGGCTGGACACGCCCGTCGCATTCGGCGCCCCTGTCACACTCTCGTGGGACATGTCCGAGGTGCCCGCCGAGGCCGCGACGGCCGCGGCGCTCGTGCGCTGGGACGACGACCGGCGCGTGTGGGTGCCCGAGCCGGGCGCCCCCGCCGTGGCCGACGGCGCGCTGTCGGTGCAGATGTCGGGAAGCGGCATCGTGACGTGGGCGACCGCGGCGATCGCCGATCCCGCGGCGCCGCCGGTCGAGCCGGTCGCGCCGCGCTGCGAGGACGCGGCCCTGCCCGACTGGGTCGGCACGGCCGCGGATCCCGATCTGGCGCGGCCCGAGTCCGCGGTCCTGTCCTGCTTCGAGGCGCATCAGTCCGACGTGCTGACGATCAGGACGCGCAGCCGGGAGGCGACCTCGCGCGCGCTCGAGCTCACGGGCGACGCGGCGTTCGCCTGGGTGACGCGCGACGACGCCGGAGAGCGCTTCTGGCGGATCGCGGCCGGGCTCGTCGACGACGAGGCGACGGCCCTCCTGCCGCCCGGCGCAGGCGTCGACGTCGGATTGAGCGCGGGCGAGCCCGCGCTGCGGGCCGTCGCGCGCGTGGACACCCGAACGGCGACCGTCGATCTGCTCGCGGCGTTCGCGCGCCACGTGTCGCTCGGCGAGGTGCCGGATCCGTCCGTGACCGGGCTGATCTCCGACCTGTACGGCTGCGGCGCCGCGCAGACGCGGCCGCTCGAGGACGCGGCGACCGTGTCGGAGCTCGGCACCGCCCTCACGGCATGTGCGGCCGAGTTGACGCAGCCGCCCGCCATCACGCCGGACGCCGAGCCCGCCCAGGTGCAGGGCGCCCGGGCCGTCGCCGCCGCACTCCGGATCGGTGCGGCCGGCGCGTTCGACACCCTCGCCGCATCATCCGCCGAGGCGCTCGTCGCGGCCGCGGCGGCGCCGCCCGGCGGCGCATCCTGGACCGTGCTCGCGGGCGGCGAGGCCCCGGCGCCGGGCTCCTGGGCCGCCACGTGCACCGACGTGGAGGCGGATGCGGCCGCGCTGTTCGCCGTGCTCGCCGCGCAGCCGCCGTTCCGCTCCCCCACGGAGGACCTCGCGACGACCCCGGCCTGGCGCGACGCGGCGGCCGCGGCGGTGGCGCCGCTCGCGGAGTGCACGCCGGACGAGCGGGCGCGCTTCGCGTCCCGCCTCCCCGACGAGTGGGCCGATCCCGACGCCGCGCACGTCGTCGTCGACGCGATCGCCGGGCTCGGGCTGTCGCTGCTGACGTGCGACGACCTGTTCGCCCTCGCGGCGCCGCTCGCGAAGGGGTTCCACGAGCTGCGCGGCATCACGGCGTCGAGCTCGAGCCGCGTCGCGTGCGGCTGGGCCGCCGAGAAGGGCAAGTCGATCACGGACCGCGGCGTGACATCGCGCGTCGAGGTGTGGGTGTCGCGCGAGAACGCCGACGCCGACGAGGTCGCGCGCCGCCGCACGGAGGCCGAGAAGACCGAGCTCGGCGGCGTGCAGAAGTCGGATGCGCTCGACGCGGTCGCCGGCTACGCGGTGGGCGCCTACGTGCCGACGGGGCTGGAGCTCGAGTCGTGGCTGCCCGGCTACCGCATCGCCGTGACGACCACGAGCTCGAACGACCCGGCCCAGTGGCGCATGCCCGCGGGCATCGCGGCGATCGAGAACATCGCGGAGGCCCTGACGACCGGCTGACCGATGGCGGCGACCGCTCGTCGCGACCCCCCTGGCGCTTCGCGGCTACTGCTGGCGGCGCTTGTCGGCCCGCAGCGAGCGCACGCGCACCACGACGAACCACACGATCGCGAGCGCCACCACGGCGATCACGACGTTCTGCGCGACGTCCATGTACTGCTCGACGATGTGCCACTGTTCGCCGAGGAACCAGCCCACCAGCACGAAGATCGTGTTCCAGATCAGGCTTCCGAGTCCCGTGAGCAGCACGAAGCGCCACACCGGCATGCGCGCGACGCCCGCCGGGATGGAGATCAGGCTGCGGAAGATCGGGATGAACCGGCCGAAGAACACCGCCGCCCCGCCGTGGCGGTGGAACCAGTCGACGGTCTTGTCGACGTCGTCGACCTTGACCAGCGGCAGCTTGTCCGCGATCCGGCGCAGGCGCTCGAGTCCGATCCACGCGCCGATGCCGTAGAGGGCGAGCGCGCCGACGATGGACCCCACCGTCGTCCACAGGATCGCCTCCCACAGCGCGAAGGACCCACGCGACGCCGCGAGCCCGGCGAGCGGCAGGATCGCCTCGCTCGGGATGGGCGGGAAGAGGTTCTCCGCGGCCACGCCGAGGCCGGCTCCGTACGGGCCGATCACGTCCATGAGCCCGACGAGGGCGTCGACGAGACCGCCGAGCCAGGATCCGTCGGCGGCCGAAGCGGTCGTCGTCATGCGGGATGGCCTTTCGGTCGTCGGCGCGGGTACTCGTGCGACGCTACCGGCTGCGCCTCTCGGAAGGCTGGGGGCTTGCCCCCGAGCCCGGGCAGGGATATCCCGACACGTAGACTTGACCAGATTTCTTGACATCGGGAGGATCCCTCGTGCTTCGCACCCACACCGCCGGCTCGCTGCGCGCCGAGCACATCGGTCAGACCGTCACCCTCACGGGCTGGGTCGACCGCCGCCGCGATCACGGCGGAGTGGCGTTCATCGATCTGCGCGACGCATCCGGCATCGCTCAGGTCGTCATCCGCGACGAGTCCGTGGCGCATCCCCTGCGCAGCGAGTTCGTGCTCAAGGTCACGGGCGAGGTCGGCCGCCGTCCCGCGGGCAACGAGAACCCGAACCTCCCCACAGGCGAGATCGAGCTCATCGCGTCCGACGTCGAGGTGCTCAACGAGTCCGCACCGCTGCCGTTCCAGGTCTCGGGCGGCGAGGGCGCAGACCCCATCGGCGAGGAGGTGCGTCTCAAGCACCGCTACCTCGACCTGCGCCGTCAGGGTCCGGCGAGCGCCATCCGCCTGCGCTCGCAGGTCTACAAGGCGATCCGAGACGTGCTGCACGAGCGCGAGTTCGTCGAGGTCGAGACCCCGACCCTCACCCGCTCGACGCCCGAGGGCGCGCGCGACTTCCTCGTGCCGGCGCGCCTGCACCCCGGCAGCTGGTATGCCCTGCCGCAGAGCCCGCAGCTGTTCAAGCAGCTGCTCATGGTCGGGGGCGTGGAGAAGTACTTCCAGATCGCCCGCTGCTACCGCGACGAGGACTTCCGCGCCGACCGCCAGCCCGAATTCACCCAGCTCGACATCGAGATGAGCTTCGTGGACCAGGAGGACGTCATCGAGATGATGGAGGACGTCATCCGGGCGATGTGGGCGACGATCGGCGTCGAGGTGCAGACCCCGCTGCCGCGGATGACCTACGCCGATGCCATGGCGAAGTACGGCTCGGACAAGCCCGACCTGCGCTTCGGTCTCGAGCTCGTCGAGGCCACGGACTACTTCCGCGAGACCCCGTTCCGCGTGTTCCAGTCGGAGTACGTCGGCGCGGTCCTGATGCCCGGCGGCGCGAGCCAGCCGCGCAAGACGCTCGATGCCTGGCAGGAGTGGGCGAAGCAGCGCGGCGCGCGCGGCCTCGCGTACGTCCTGTTCAACGAGGACGGCACGCTGGGCGGCCCCGTCGCCAAGAACCTGTCCGAGGCCGAGCAGGCGGGCCTCGCGGACCTCGTCGGCGCCAAGCCCGGCGACTGCGCGTTCTTCGCCGCGGGCGCCACCAAGGCCAGCCGCGCGCTGCTGGGCGCCGCCCGCATCGAGATCGGCAAGCGCCTCGGGCTGCTCGACCCCGACACGTTCGCGTTCACGTGGGTCGTCGACGCGCCGATGTTCGAGCCCGCCTCCGACGCCGTCGCCTCGGGCGACGTCGCGGTCGGCGCCGGCGCCTGGACCGCCGTGCACCACGCCTTCACGGGCCCGAAGCCGGAGTTCGAGGACACCTTCGACACCGACCCCGGGTCGGCGCTCGCGTACGCGTACGACATCGTCTGCAACGGATCGGAGCTCGGCGGCGGATCCATCCGCATCCACCGCGAGGACATCCAGAAGCGCGTCTTCACCGTCATGGGCATCGACGAGGAGCAGGCGCAGGAGAAGTTCGGCTTCCTGCTCGACGCGTTCAAGTTCGGCGCCCCGCCGCACGGCGGCATCGCGCTCGGCATGGACCGCGTGCTGCAGCACCTCACGAAGACCGACTCGATCCGCGAGGTCATCGCCTTCCCCAAGTCGGGCGGCGGCTTCGACCCGCTGACCGAGGCCCCGGCCCCGATCACGCCGCAGCAGCGCGCCGAAGCCGGCGTCGACGCCGAGCCGGAGGTCGTCGAGGTCTGACCCGCGGCCAACGCGCATCTTGACGCCGAACCCGCGTGCGATCGCACGCGGGTTCGGCGTTCTCGTGCGGGTTCGGCGCCGGGTTGCGGGGTACGGCGGGCGGCACCGGTAGCCTCCCCTCGTGGACACCGACATCGTCGTCGTGGGGGCAGGGCTCGCGGGCTCGTGGCAGCGGCCGAGGCCGCCGATCGAGGCGCGCGCGTCGTGCTCGTCGATCAGGAGGGCGAGCAGTCCCTCGGCGGGCAGGCCTTCTGGAGCCTCGGCGGGCTGTTCCTCGTGAACAGCCCCGAGCAGCGCCGGATGCGCGTGCGCGACTCGCTCGAGCTGGCTCGGCAGGACTGGTTCGGCAGCGCGCAGTTCGATCGCGCCGAGGACCACTGGCCGCGCGCGTGGGCCGAGGCCTACCTGGATTTCGCGGCCGGTGAGAAGCGCGCGTGGCTGCATGCGATGGGCCACCGGATCTTCCCCGTCGTGGGCTGGGCGGAGCGCGGCGACGGGCGCGCGGCCGGGCACGGCAACTCGGTGCCGCGATTCCACATCACATGGGGCACGGGGCCCGGCGTCGTCGAGCCGTTCGAGAGGCGCGTGCGCGCGCACGTCGAGGCCGGGCGCATCCGCTTCGCGTTCCGCCATCGGGTCGACGCGCTCGTGTTCGAGGGCGGCGCCGTGACGGGCGTGCGCGGTGGGGTCCTGGAGCCGTCGGACGTCGCGCGCGGTCGCCCGTCCAGCCGCGTGACCACGAGCGAGTTCGAGCTGCGCGCCCAGGTCGTGATCGTCACGGGGGGCGGCATCGGCGGCGACCACGACCTCGTGCGCGCGGCCTGGCCCGAGCGGCTCGGCACTCCGCCGCGCAGCATGGTCAGCGGCGTGCCCGCGCACGTGGACGGCCGCATGCTGCGCATCACGCAGGACGCGGGAGCGAGCGTGATCAACCCCGACCGGATGTGGCACTACGTCGAGGGCCTGCGCAACTGGGACCCCGTGTGGGCGGATCACGGCATCCGGATCCTGCCTGGGCCGTCCTCCCTCTGGCTCGACGCGACCGGCAACCGCCTGCCCGCGCCGCTCTACCCGGGCTTCGACACGCTCGGCACGCTCCGGCATCTGCGCGGCACCGGCCACGACTACTCCTGGTTCGTCCTGACGCAGAAGATCATCGAGAAGGAGTTCGCGCTGTCCGGATCCGAGCAGAACCCGGATCTCACGGGCCGCGACCTCAGGCTCCTCGCGAAGCGGATCGGGAAGGGGGCGCCGGGCCCGGTCGAGGCCTTCAAGCAGCACGGCGAGGACTTCGTCGTCGCCGACACCCTGCGCGACCTCGTGGCGGGCATGAACCGGCTCGCGCAGGCGGATCCGACGGGTCCCGCGATCGACGAAGCAGACCTCCGCAGGATCATCGAGGAGCGCGACCGGGAGATCGCCAACCCGTTCGCGAAGGACGCGCAGGTGACCGCGCTCCGCGGCGCGCGCCGCTATCTCGGCGACAGGCTCATCCGGGTCGCGAGCCCGCACCGGATCCTCGACCCGAAGGCCGGTCCGCTCATCGCGGTCAAGCTCCACATCCTGTCGCGCAAGACGCTCGGCGGACTCGAGACGGACCTGCAGGGCCGCTGCCTCGCGCCCTCCCCCGGCGGCACCGCCGACGAGCGGCGAGGCACGCCGATCCCCGGACTGTATGCGGCGGGCGAGGTCGCGGGCTTCGGAGGCGGCGGGATGATGGGCTACAACGCGCTCGAGGGCACGTTCCTCGGCGGCTGCCTGTTCTCCGGCCGCGTCGCGGGCCGCGCGGCGGCCGCGGCGCTCTGAGCGGTCAGACCTCGAAGTCGATCGCGGCGCGCGTGCCGTCCTTGCGGATCGTCCCGATGTAGTCGACCGCCTTCAGGTGCTCGGGGTGGTCGGCGTAGGTCTCGAGCGCCGCGAGGTCGTCGAAGTCGGCGTCGATCACGAAGTCGGAGTTGCGATCGTCGTCCAGCACGTTCGCGTGCACCTCCAGGCGGCGCAGGCCGGGCACGACGCCCACCAGGCCCACGAGCGCGGCGCGCGCGCCCTCGATCTGCGCCTCGCGCTGCACCGGATCGGTGGAGGCGAGCTGGAACATGACGATGTGACGGATCACGGTTCTCCTCGGGTCGAGCGATCAGGCGCGGGCGTCCGCGGCCTCGGTCAGGGCGGTGCGCAGCCGGTCCGGCGAGATGCGCCAGTGGCCGTGCAGCCGGTCGTCGATCAGCACGACCGGGATCTTCTCCCACCACGCGTCGTACAGAGCGGGGTCGTCCTGGATGGAGGCCTCGCGCACCTCGACGGCGTCGGCGATTTCCCCCGGCAGCCCGGCGAGCACCTCGTCGACGACCTCGCGCGCGACGTCGCACAGGTGGCAGTCGGCCTTGCCGATCAGCGTGAGCGTCGTCACGTCGGACTTCAGAGGTCGATCGGGTAGCCGGCCTCGCGCCACGCGCTCGTGCCGCCCGCGACGTTCGTGACCTCGTAGCCACGCTGGCTCAGCGCCTCGGCGACCCGGCCCGACCGTCCGCCGACCTCGCAGATCACGTCGAACGGCTCGGCGGGGAGCTCGCCGATGCGCTCCCCGAGCTGCGACATCGGGATGTTGACCGCGCCCGGCACGTGGCCGGCCTCGAACTCGTGCACCTCGCGCACGTCGACGAGGGGGACGTCCTTGCGGGCGTGCAGGTCCTGCACCGAGATCTCGTTCATACCCCTCATTATCCGGCGTCCGGCAGAGCCGGGCGCCCCCGGGGTGGTTGAGCGAGGAGCGCAGCGACGAGTCGAACAGTATCGCCGCTCAATTCGGTGCTCAGGCCGCCTCGAACCGGCGGCTGTCCCATCCGGTCGCCCCGTCGGGCGCGGGCGGCGCGGTGTCGGACGTCTGCACCTCGCCGTCCGCGCTGATCGCCCGGCATCGCACGACGTGGTCGCCGGGGGCCACCTCGGCGCGCAGCGACCACTGCACCCATGTGTCCGACGAGATCGCGGTCGCGAGCGTCGCCTTCCGCCACGGACCGTCGTCGAGCTGCACCTCCACCCCCGCGACGCCGACGTGCTGGTGCCAGGCGACACCGGCGAACGTGACCTCGCCCGCGGCGACCTCGCCGGCGCGCGGCACGTCGATGCGCGACTGCAGCTTGATGGGGCCGCGCTCGGACCAGCCGCGATCCGTCCAGTACGCCCGGGCGCGGTCGAAGCGCGTGACCTCGAGCTCGACGACCCACTTCGTCGCCGACACGTATCCGTAGAGCCCGGGCACGACCATCCGCACCGGGAAGCCGTGCGCGAGCGGGAGGGGCTCGCCGTTCATCCCCACCGCCAGCAGCGCGTCGCGCTCGTCCGTGAGCACCTGGAGCGGCGTGCTCGCCGTGAAGCCGTCCTGCGAGCGCGAGAGCACCATGTCGGCGTCGGGCAGCGGCGACGCCCGCGCGAGGAGCTCGCGGAGGGGATGGCCGAGCCACGCGGCGTTGCCGATCAGGTCGCCGCCCACCTCGTTCGACACGCACGCGAGGGTGATCACGCGCTCGACGAGCGGCAGCGCGAGCAGCTCGTCCCACGAGACCTCGATCTCCCGTTCGACCATGCCGTGGATCCGCAGCCGCCACTGAGCCGGGTCGATCTCCGGCACCACCAGCGCGGTGTCGATGCGGTAGAACGCATCGTTCGGCGTGATGACGGGAGTGAGCCCGTCGATCGCGAGCTCGACGTCCTGCGGGATGGTCGCCGCGGACGCGGGTGCCGGCAGGGTCAGCGCCGCGCGTATCGCCGCCACCGCGCGCTCGCTCGCCGTGCGGGTCGCCGCCCAGACCGCCGCGGCGGTTCCGACGACGACCGCAGCCGTGCTCGTGAGCAGGAAAGAGCGACGCGACAGCGCTGGGGCCTCGCCGGCGTCCGCCGCATCGGCGGGACGGAGCAGCATCCCGAGGGTCGCGGCCGAGACCACGCCGGCCGCGAGCGACGGGATCAACGCGAGGGGCCCCACGTCGGCACGCGTGACCGCGGCCACCGCGCCGAGCACACCGAGAGTGCCCGCCATCACCGCGCCCCAGGGCGGCCTGCGGCGCTGCACGAGACCGGCGACCGCGGCGATCGCAAGCAGCACGACGCCGATCAGCACCAGGAGCGCAACCTTGTCGGCGGTGCCGAACAGCGCGATCGCGAGATCCTTAGCCCAGGTCGGCGCGAAGTCGATGAGCGCCGCCCCGATCGCCGCGAACGGACTCGAGCGTGGCGACAGCAGCGCCGCGAGCGCCTCGCCCGCACCGGCGCCGAGCACCGCGGCGGCCACGCCGGCACCCGCTGCCGCGCGGCGGGAGATCCTCATGCCCCGACGCTACGCCGGAAACCAGAAACGCCGGCCCGAATCGGGACCGGCGTCAGTGGTTGCAGCGTCTTACTTCTTGTTGCGACGCTGGTGGCGAGTCTTGCGAAGCAGCTTGCGGTGCTTCTTCTTCGCCATGCGCTTGCGGCGCTTCTTGATGACAGAACCCACGGAAACCTCACAATGTCAGGGGGTTGGACGCCGAGCCTGCGGCGTCCGGGAACGAGCACGGCGAAACGTGCCTTCGGGACAGTTTACCCTATGCGGCGCGCGCGACCTGCGAGAGGCGGGTGACGGCCGGTCAGCCGGCGTCCGCGATGGGACGCTGCAGCGCGGCGGTCACCGCGGACTCGGGCACGCGGTAGCTGCGACCGAAGCGCACGGCGGGAAGCTCCCCCGAGTGGACGAGCCGGTACACGGTCATCTTGGACACGCGCATGATCTCGGCGACCTCGGCGACCGTCAGGAACCGAACATCCGGCATCTCAGGCACTGGGCCTCCTCTTCACTGTCGCTTCACTTTAGGGGTTGCGCGCGGCGGATGTAAACCCGAGTGACCGCTGTTGCGGGTGGGACGGATGTTCGCGCGATCCGCATCATGACGCGGATCCCGGGGCGTCAGGCCTTGCGCGCGAGCCGCTCGCGCGCTTCCCGCGCCGTCTGCCGCTCCTGCTTGCGCGCCGCGGCGAGCGCGCGCTGGGCATCGCGCACCGCGCGGCGGGCATCGCGGTAGCGCTTGTCCGCGAGCAGCGCCCCCTCGTCGTCCTCTTCGGCGAGGACCGGTTCCGATCTCTCGCCGCCCTTCGCGAGGCGGGCGATGTAGGCCTCGACGCCGTCGAGAGCGCGCTCGAGTCCGAACCGGAACGGATCCCGCTCCGACATGATCACGCCCGAGTCGATCGCATCGCGCAGGCGCGGATGGCCGTCGGCGGAGATCACCGCGTCGAGCAGCGCGTGCTCGCGCACCGCGATCTCGTCCGGGGTCAGGCCGCTGTCGTGCGCCTGCGCGGCATACCCGGAGAACACGATGCCGTTCCAGCGCGCGAGACCCGTCGTGAGCAGCACCACCGCCATCCGCTCGTCGGCGTCCAGCCCCGTGCCGTCGAGCGCCGAGAGGCCGGCCTCCATCCACGCCGAGCTTCCCGGCGTGACGGGCAGGCCGGTGATAGGGATCGACAGCACCCACGGGTGCCGGGTGAAGATGCCCACCTGCGCGCGGTAGAGCACCTCGAGCTTCGCGCGCCAGCCCGTGGCCTCGTGCACCTCCTCGGGCGGCAGGCCGGTCGCCTCCTCCTGCATCAGCAGCAGCAGGTCGTCCTTCGCGCTGACGTAGCGGTACAGCGACATGGGCGTGAACCCGAGCCGCTTCGCGACGGCCGCCATCGACACCGCCGCGAGTCCCTCTGCGTCGGCGAGCTCGACGGCGGCGTCGACGATGCGCTCCACGCTCATCTCGCGCTTGGGGCCACGCTGCGGGTTCGCCGCGACGCCCCAGGCGAGTGCGACCCCTCGCGGCAGCTCGATGGGCTCGTCCGTCTCCGTCATGGGGCCAGTCTAGGTCTGTATATGGCGTAAACAGTGTGTTAGCGTCATAAACAGTTTCGCCCATACACAGTTGGGCGGCACGCATTCACCACCGCACGAAAGGAGTCACCATGGAACCCGCCATCCACGTCGAAGGCCTGACCAAGTCCTTCGGCAGGGGCGCCGCCCGCCGCAGGGTGCTCGACGGGCTCGACCTCCGGGTCGCCCCCGGCGAGGTGTTCGCCCTGCTCGGGCCGAACGGCGCGGGCAAGACCACGACGATCGCGATCCTCACGACGCTGCTGAAGCCCGACGCGGGCCGCGCTCGGATCGCGGGACACGACGTGGCCCGCGCACCGGGCGCAGTGCAGCGGCGCATCGCGCTGACCGGCCAGGCCGCCGCGGTCGACGACGTGCTGACCGCGGCCGAGAACCTCGTGATGTTCGGCCGGCTGTCGGGACTCGGCCGCGTCGCGGCACGCCGCCGCGCGACGGAGCTGCTCGAGCGCTTCGACCTGACGGCCGCCGCACAGCGGCGCGTTGCCACCTACTCGGGTGGCATGCGCCGCCGCCTCGACCTGGCGCTCAGCTTCGTCGTGCAGCCCGAGGTCCTGTTCCTCGACGAGCCCACCACGGGCCTCGACACCCGCAGCCGCCGCGAGCTGTGGGACGTGATCCGCTCACTCGCCGACAACGGCACGACCGTTTTCCTCACGACCCAGTACCTGGAGGAGGCCGACCGGCTCGCGGATCGCATCGCCGTGCTGCACGACGGCCGTATCGCGGCGCTCGGCACGGCCGCGCAGCTGAAGGCGCGCGTGGGCGGCGAGACGATCGAGCTGCAGGACGCGGACGGCAGCGTGATCGACGCGGTGCCCGCGGAAGGAACCGTCGCCGGCGTGCGCCGCGCGCTCGAAGCGCTCGCGAGCCGGGGGCTCGAGGGCACGGTCACCGTCCGGCGCCCGACGCTCGACGACGTCTTCCTCGCCCTCACAGACGGTTCCCCCGCCGCCGCCGCCGAGCGGCCCGAGACTCAGAAGGAGTTCGCATGACCGCCGTCACCCTTCCCGCTCGCCGTGTGCCGGGCGGGCTCACCGCCGAGGCGGTGTTCATCGGCCGGAGCGTGCGGCATTCGCTGCGTGACGGCGAATCGCTGCTGATGGCGATCATGCTGCCGGTGATCCTGATGCTGATGTTCACGTGGGTGTTCGGCGGTGCGATCGATCCGTCCGGGCGCTACGTCGACTTCGTCGTTCCGGGGGCGATCCTGACCTGCGCGGGCTACGGCGCGAGCTCGACCGCGATGTACGTCGCGCGCGACATGACGAACGGGATCATGGAGCGCTTCCGGACCATGCCGATCCGGGCGAGCGCCGTGCTCACGGGGCACGTGATCTCGAGCCTGGTGCGCAACCTCGTCGCGACGGCCGTCGTGGTCGGGGTCGCACTGCTCGTCGGGTTCCGCCCCACGGCGGAGCCGCTCGAGTGGCTCGCCACCGCGGCGCTCATCGCCCTCTACATCCTCGCCCTGACCTACCTCTTCGCGGCGATCGGGCTCGCATCGGGCAGCCCGGAGGCGGCGAGCGCCTACGGCTTCATCCTGCTGTTCCTGCCCTACGTCTCGAGCGCGTTCGTGCCGGTCGAGAGCATGCCGGACTGGCTCGAGCCGATCGCCGCGCACCAGCCGCTCACGCCCGTGATCGACACGATCCGCGCGCTGCTGCTGGGCGGCGACGCGGGATCCGACCCGGCCTGGGCGGTCGGGTGGTGCCTCGCGATCCTGGCGATCGCGATCGCGGTCGGCGCCTGGCTGTTCCGCCTCAAGGCCGGCCGGCGCTGAGCTCGCGGCCGGCCCGAGCGGTCCGTCGTCCCGAGACCTCGTCCCGGTGAGGAGACATCGGCCTGCGGCGATGACTCGTGCTGCCCGTGCGGTCTCGCGGGGTCCCTCTCACACGAGGGGACCCCGCGGGATATGCCTCGCACCGCACGGTGCGGCCGGTCTATGCCCCGAGACGCTTGAGCGCGGACTGCACGACGTTCTTCGCGGATGCGGCGGCGCGGCCGACGGCCTCGGCCGCGCGAGCGGCCGGCTCGGGCAGCGCGGGCGCGCCGAGCTCGGTGACGTCCTCGAAGTCGCCCTCCGTCACGAAGAACGGCACCAGCCAGTCGTCCACCTGCTCGAGCGGCTCGGGCGACAGGCTGTAGTAGCGGTGCTGGCCTTCCTCGCGCACCGTGACGAGGCCCGACTCGCGCAGGACCTTGAGGTGCTTCGAGACCGTGGGCTGACTCACGCCGAGTGCGGCGACGATCTGCGAGACGCTCGTGCCGGTGACTGCCTCCGACGACCGTCGCAGCAGCAGCTGCAGGATCTCGCGCCTGGTGCCGTCCGCGATCACGTCGAAGATGTCCGCCATGGGGCCAGGGTAGCGGGGTGCCATGCGGAGTACCATGATCCGGATCGGTTCCGGCCTGTACGAAGGGGGAGGGGATGTCGCCAGGCACGCCGTTCGTGCCGCGCGCGGCATGGGCCCGCTTCGGCGAGGCTCTTCGCGACCTCACCACGTCCTCGCCCTCGCGCTTCGCGATCCTCGTCTTCGCGTCGCTCGTGCTGATCTTCACGGGACTGCTGTCCCTGCCGCTCGCGTCGGCCGACCACAGCGTCACCCGCCTCTCGGATGCGCTGTTCACGGCGATGTCGACGATCTGCGTGACGGGCTTGACGACCGTGGACATGGCGACCCATTGGTCGCCGTTCGGCCACGCCGTCCTGTTCGTCGGCGTCAATATCGGCGGCATGGGCGCGCTGACCCTCGCGTCGCTGCTCGGCCTGATCGTCTCCCGCAGGCTGGGGCTGCGCGCCAAGCTGATCGCCGCGGGCGACACGAATCCGCTGCGTTCGCATGGCGGACCCGTGCACGAGAGCCAGACGGTGCGCCTGGGCGAGGTGGGCCAGCTGCTGCGCACGGTCGCGCTGTCGACCGTCATCATCGAGGGCGCCGTGGCGATCCTGCTGCTGCCGTCGATCCTGATGGCGGGCTACGACTGGCCCGACGCCCTGTGGATGGCGCCGCAGTACGCCGCCATGTCGTTCACCAACACGGGCTTCACGCTGAACGTCGGCGGGCTCGAGCCGTTCCAGCACGACTACGTCTTCCTCTCGGTGATCATGCTGAGCGTGTTCCTCGGGAGCATCGGCTTCCCGGTCATCTACGTGCTGTCGAAGCAGCTGTTCACCCCCCGCCGCTGGAACCTGCACGTCAAGCTCACGCTCGTCACCACGGCCGTGCTGTTCTTCGCCGGCGCGGGCGCGTTCGTGGCGCTCGAGTACCTGAACCCGGGCACGCTGGGTCATCGCGACGCGTGGGACACGACGTTCCAGTCGCTGTTCCTGTCGGCGATGACGCGATCCGGGGGCTTCTCGGTCGTCGACATCAGCGAGCTGCACGGATCGTCCATGGTGGTCGGCTCCATGCTCATGTTCGTCGGCGGCGGATCGGCCTCGACCGCGGGCGGCATCAAGGTCACCACGCTCGCGGTGCTCGCTCTCGGCGTGTGGTCGGAGGCGAAGGGCCGCACGAGCGTCGAGGCGTTCGGGCGCCGCATCCCGAGCGACGTGCAGCGCGTCGCGGTGGCGGTCGTCGCGTGGGGAGCCACGATCGTCGCCCTGGCGACCATCGTGATCGCGCAGATCACGCAGGCGCCCATCGCGATGGTGCTGTTCGACGTCATCTCGGGCTTCGCGACCGTCGGGCTCTCGACGGGCCTCACCGCCGCGCTCCCCGACTCGGCCGCCTACGTGCTGGCCGTGACGATCTTCATGGGCCGCGTTGGTACAGTCACACTTGCCGCGGCGGTCGCCGCGACGTCCAGCCGGCAGCTGTACTCGCTGCCCGTCGAAAGGCCGATCGTTGGTTGAGCAGATCCGCAGCGACGCGCCCGTCCTGGTGATCGGCCTCGGCCGGTTCGGCGCGGCGTGCGCGGGCGAGCTGGACCGGCTGGATCGCGACGTGCTCGCGATCGACGAGGACCTCGGCCTCGTGCAGAAGTGGTCGGAGCGGGTGACGCACACCGTGCAGGCGGACGCGCGCAACATCGACGCTCTCAAGCAGATCGGCGCGCAGGACTTCCAGGTCGCGGTCGTCGCGGTCGGCTCGAGCATCGAGGCCTCCGTGCTGATCACGGCCAACCTCGTCGACCTCAAGGTGCCGCAGATCTGGGCCAAGGCGGTCTCGCAGTCGCACGGCAAGATCCTCGCCCGCGTGGGCGCGAACCACGTGATCTACCCCGAGCGCGAGGCCGGAGAGCGCGTCGCCCACCTTGTGAGCGGCCGCATGCTCGACTTCATCCGGTTCGACGACGACTTCGTGCTGGCGAAAATGTACCCGCCGAAGTTCGTGCGCGGCGTCGGTCTGAACGAGTCGGGCGTGCGCACGAAGTACAACGTCACGGTGGTGGGCATCAAGAGCCCCGGCAAGCCGTTCCGCTATGCGGAGGCGAACACGGTCGTCACCAACCACGACCTGATCATCGTGTCGGGCACGAACGTCGACGTCGAGCGCTTCGCCGCCCTCGATCGCTAGCGCGGGTCAGACCGACTCGGCGGCGAGCTCCTTCGCACGCGCGAGCGCCGCGGCCGTCGCCTCGCGGAAGACGCCGCTCAGATCCGCCTTCTGCAGCACGGCGATCGCGCGCTCGGTCGTGCCCTTGGGGCTCGTGACGCGGCGGCGCAGCTCCGCCGGCTCCTCCCCCGACTGCTCGAGCAGCGCGGCGGCGCCGATGAAGGTGCCCTCCGCCATGGTGCGGGCGTCGGCCTCGTCGAAGCCGTCGGCCATGGCGGCCCGCGTGAGCTCCTCGATCAGCAGGAAGACGTAGGCGGGGCCCGAGCCCGAGATCGTCGACAGCGCGTCGATCCGGTCCTCCGGCACCTCGATCACGGTGCCGACCGTCTCGAACAGGCGCCGCGCGATCCGAACCGCCTCGTCGGAGGCCCCGGCGCCCGCGGCCAGTCCCGTGACGCCGCGCCCCACGAGCGACGGCGTGTTCGGCATCGACCGCAGCACCGTGACGCCCTCGCCCAGGATCGACGCGAAGGTCCGCAGCGTCACACCGGCCGCGAGGCTGATCACGATGGCGTCCTCGCGCGCGTGCGGAGCGATCTCGCGCAGCAGGTCGGGCACCATGGCGGGCTTGACGCCGACCAGCAGCACGCGCGCCTGCGCGGCGGCGCGGGCGTTGCCGTCGGGCTCCTCCTCGAGCGCGATGCTGCGCACGCCGGCGAGCTCCGCCAGCTCGGCGGCCTTCTGCGCCGTGCGATTCGTCGCCACGATTCCGCCGTCGACGGGGATGCCGCTCGCGACGACGCCGCGCAGGATCGCGCCGCCCATCGAACCGGCACCGAGGAACGCGAGCGAGGGCAGGGTCTCAGGCATGGCTCGAGCCTAGGCGGTCCGGATGGAGGCTCGTCGGGAGCGTCGCACCGCCCACACGGCCTGAATAGAGTGGTGCCATGAGTGCACACGGCGGTGGGAGAGCGATCCTCGCGGCGTTCCTGGCGAACATCGGCATCGCGATCGCCAAGTTCATCGGATGGCTGCTGTCCGGCTCGGCGTCGATGCTCGCCGAGGCCATCCACTCGGTGGCCGACTCCGGCAACCAGCTGCTGCTGATGCTGGGCGGACGGCGCGCACGGAGGGCCGCCGACCGCGAGCACCCGTTCGGTCATGGCCGCGAGCGCTACGTCTACGCCTTCGTGGTCTCGATCATCCTGTTCTCGCTCGGTGGCCTGTTCTCGATCTACGAGGCCGTCGAGAAGTTCACCCACCCGCACGCGCTCAACCCGCAGTGGCAGTACCTGCCGCTGGTCATCCTCGTCGTCGCGATCGTGCTCGAGTCGTTCTCGCTGCGCACCGCGGTCATAGAGAGCAACGCGGTCCGCGACAGGGGCCAGTCCTGGTTCTCGTTCATCCGCCGCTCCAAGGCGCCCGAGCTTCCCGTCGTGCTGCTGGAGGATTTCGGCGCGCTGCTCGGCCTCCTCTTCGCCCTGTTCGGCGTGGGCATGACGATCCTCACCGGCGACGCGTTCTTCGACGCGCTCGGCACCCTCATGATCGGCGTGCTGCTGATCATGGTCGCGATCGTGCTGGGCATCGAGACCAAGAGCCTGCTGGTGGGAGAGGGCGCGACCCCCGCCGACTTCGACAAGATCGTCGCCGCGATCGAGAAGGGCCCCGAGGTCGACAAGCTCATCCACATCAAGACGCTCTACCTCGGTCCCGAGGAGCTGCTCGTGGCCGCGAAGGTCGGCGTGCCGCAGGACAAGCTGCTGGGCGACGTGGCGTCCGACATCAACCGGGTGGAGAAGCGGATCCGCGAGGCCGTGCCGATCGCGCGCATCGTCTACCTCGAGCCCGACGTGTACCGCCCGGTCGACGCCGAGCAGCTGCCGACCGAGGCCGTCATCCTGAAGTCGTCGGACTGAGCGGCGACACGACGATGACGATGGAGTACTGCGTCTTCACCGAGCCCCAGCAGGGCGCGAGCTACGACACCCAGCGAATCTTCGCGCAGACCGCGGAACGCCTCGGCTTCCACGCCTACTTCCGCTCCGACCACTACCTCGCGATGGGCGAGGGCGACGGCCTGCCAGGACCGACGGATGCCTGGACGACGCTCGCCGGACTCGCGCGTGAGACCGAGCGGATTCGGCTCGGCACGCTCGTGTCGTCCGCCACGTTCCGTCATCCGGGGGTCCTGGCGATCCAGGTCGCGCAGGTCGACGAGATGTCGGGCGGTCGCGCCGAGCTCGGGCTCGGTACCGGCTGGTTCGAGGCCGAGCACCGCGCGTACGGCATCCCGTTCCCGGCGCGTCGCTTCGATCTCCTCGAGGAGCAGCTGCAGGTCGTCACGGGGCTGTGGGCGACGCCCGCCGGGTCGACGTTCTCGTTCCACGGCGCGCACTATGACCTGACCGACGCCCCCGCCCTGCCGAAGCCGACGCAGCCGCGCATCCCGCTGATCGTGGGCGGCGGCGGTCCGCGCCGGACGCCCGCCCTCGCGGCGGCGCACGCGACCGAGTTCAACATCGGCTTCCAGCCCGAGGCCGTCATCGCCGACAAGTTCGCCGGCGTGCTCGCGGCGGCAGAGCGGATCGGGCGCGACCCGGAGACGCTCAAGCTGTCGGTCGCGCTACCGACGCTCGCCGCGCCGAACGACGTCGAGCTGGCCGGGCGCGCGGCCGCGATCGGCCAGGACCTGTCGTCGTTCCGGGGTGAGACGAACATCGCCGGATCGGCGCCCGAGATCATCGAGAAGGTCACGCGCCTCGTCGAACTGGGAGCCGAGCGTGTGTACTTCCAGCTCATGGACATGACGGACCTCGACCAGCTCGCCTACCTCGGCGAGGAAGTGCTCCCCCACCTCCCCGCCTGACGCCATGTGGATCGGCTGGATCGAGTTCGACCTGCTGCTGGGCGACGTGCACTCCCTCAAGGAGAAGCGCTCGGTGATCCGGCCGATCCTCGCCGACCTCAGCCGGCGGACGGAGGCGGCCGCCGCGGAGGTCGGCGATCACGACCTGCACCGGCGCGCCCGCATCGGGGTGTCGGTCGTCGCCGCGGAGGCCGCACACGTGCGCGACGTGCTCGACCGGGCGGATCGCCTGCTCGCGGAGCGTCCGGAGATCACGCTGCTGTCGGCCCACCGCGGTCTCGCCTCGAGCGACGACTGACCGGGGCCCGGTGCCCCGACCCGGAGTCAGGGCCGCGCGATGTCGCGCAGGGCGCCGTCGAGCTCGGGCCAGCGGAAGTCGAACCCGGCGTCCGCGAGCCGCTCGGGCAGCACCCAGCGGCTCTTGAGGATGAGCTCGGTCTCGGTGCGGATGAGCATCGCGCCGATCTCGAGCATCCAGCGCGGCGTCGGGAGGCCGAACCGCACGCCCAGCACCCTGCGCACCGCCGCCATGAACGCGACGTTGTCGACAGGATGCGGCGAGGCGGCGTTGACGGGCCCCTCCAGCTCGGGATGCTCCTCGAGGAAGTCGATGATGCGGGCCACATCCTCGATGTGCACCCAGCTGAACCGCTGGCGTCCGCGGCGCGCACCCGGGAAGTGGGCCGTGCCGGCATCGCGGCGGGCGCGGCTCACGGGCCACCAGCCGTCGTGCTGCGCGCCGGCGAGGCCGAAGCGCGCCAGCGTGCGCAGCGTGCCGAAGACGCCGCCGTCGCCCAGCACGATCGCGCTGCGCAGGGCGACGCGGCGCGTGGCCGGCAGGTCCTCGGCGAACAGCGTCCGCTCCCACGCCTTGGCCACCTCGACCGAGAACCCGGTGCCGAGCTCGCCGCCGCTCTCGGTCATGGGTCGGTCCTCGGCGTGGCGGTAGATCGTGGCGGTCGACGAGTTCACCCACAGCGCCGGCGGGCGCTTCGCCGCCGCGATCGCCCGGCCGAGGGCCGCCGTCGTGTCCTCCCGCGAGCGGAAGATCTCCGCCCGGTTCTCGGGGGTGTAGCGGCAGTTGACGCTCTTCCCCGCAAGGCCGATCACGAGGGCCGCCCCGTCGACTGCCGCGGCGATCCCCTCCTCGTCCCCCCAGGTCAGATCCGCCCCCGAGCGCGAGATCGTGACGACCTCTCGCCCCGCCGCACGGTAGCGCCGCGCGAGGTAGGTGCCCATGAACCCCGAGGAACCCCCGAGCACGATACGACCGTCCGTCATCCGACCTCCTCGATCCGGTACCGGAAGACGCCCCGGTACTCGTAGACGCGCCCGATCACGGGCGCGTCGATGGTGACGCGGACGGACTGCCCGCCGCTCGCCTCGTCGAAGGCCTCGCGCAGGCGGACGACGGGCGCGACGGCGCGCGGCAGGCGGATCCGCACACGGCCGACCCGGATGCCCACCGCCCGGCTCGTGAGGAGCAGCGCGCCGCCCTGCACATCGAGGTCGAAGCTCGCCACGACCACCGCCGGGTCGCCGACCTCGTCCACGAGCCGACCGTGTGCGTTCAGCCCCACGCTGTCGCGCATGATCCACGCGCCGCGGGTGAAGCCGAAGCAGCGCTCCCCCGTCACCCTCGCCCGGACGAGACGGTTCGCGATCCGGAACGGGACCTGCGTCTCCCATCCGCCGTAGACGGCGCCCGACGGCTGCAGCAGTCGCAGGAGAGGGCGCGTCCAGCGCTGCGGCGAGCCCGCGCGTTCGAAGACGCCCTCGCCGCGGCCGACGTGTCCGTCCGGCAGGGAGGTGAAGTAGCGCCGCAGGGTCGGGTGGAGCTCGTCGATGCGCCCGCCAAGCGCCCGCTCGTACGGGGATGCGCCCTGGGCGTTCCTCGTGCCGGCGGGGCTCACCCCAGCACCAGCGCCAGCGCGGTGAAGAGCACGGCGAGCAGCGGGAACGTGCCCTGCATGGTGGCGGCGCGCCGCTTCGCGGGGTCCGTGGCGGCGAGGAAGAGGGCCGCGCCGAGCATCGAGCCCGTGCCGGCGAGCATCAGGGCGGTGCCCGCGGCGGGCACGGCGAACGTCAGCACGATGCCCACGAGCGTGACGATCGCGAGCATCAGGTTGTAGACGCCCTGGTTGGCCGCGAGCTGCTTCGTGACGCGCGCCTCCTGCTCGCTCGTGCCGAAGATCCGGCGCGTCGCGGGCGCCTCCCAGCGCACGCTCTCGAGCACGAAGATGTACACGTGCACGAGAGCCGCGAGGCCCGCGAACACCACCGCGGCGATCAGCATGCGCTCACGCTATCGCCGGGTCAGCGCCGGGCCTCGAAGAACGCGCGCAGCTGATCCTGCGCTTCCGTCGCGCGCACGCCGCCGACGACCTCGGCGCGGTACGGCAGGCGACGATCGCGCACGACGTCGTACAGGGATCCGGCCGCGCCGGCCTTCTCGTCCCACGCACCGAACACGACGCGCGAGATGTGCGCCTGCAGCAGCGCGCCGGCGCACATCACGCACGGCTCGAGGCTGACCACGAGCGTGCAGCCCGCGAGATTCCACGATCCGACGGCGCGCGCCGCCTGGCGCATCGCGAGGATCTCGGCGTGGGCGGAGGGATCGTGATCGGCCTCGCGGCGGTTGCGTCCCTCGCCGATCACGGCCCCTCGCGCATCGAGCACGAGCGCACCGACCGGGACCTCGCCCGCGGCGGCCGCCTCGGCGGCCAGCTCGAGGGCGCGGCCCACGGCCTCGGCATCGCGCGCATCCGGGTTCACGCGTCGAGCCTACGGCGCGGACGCGGCGACCTATGGAACGATCACGGCCCGTCCGCGCAGCGTGCCCTCGTGCAGGCGGTGGTACGCCTCGGGCGCCTCGTCGAGCGAGAACCGCTCGGTCTCCACGTTCACGAGACCGGCCCGCGCGAGCTGGAGCACCTCGATCAGCTCACCGCGCGATCCCCAGTACGGCGAGCGGATCGTCGCGTCGTAGGGGCGGGCGAGCATGCCGACCTGCGTCGTGCCGGCCCCGACGCCGACGATCACATAGTCGCTCTCCACCCCGAGCAGGGAGGTCGCGAGGTCGATCGTGGGCTGGATCGTGACGAAGTCGAACACGGCCGTGACCGTCGGCTTCCCCAGCGCGCGGGTGATCTCGTCCTTGGCGGACGCGTCGGAGAGGAACGCGTGGTGCGCACCCACCTCCTTCGCGAGATCGAGCTTCTCCTGGGCGACGTCCAGCGCGATGACCGTCGCGGGCGTGAGCGCGCGCAGCACCTGGATGGCGACGTGCCCGAGACCGCCCGTGCCGATCACGACCGCGCTGCTGCCCGGACCGAGCTTGCCCAGCGAGCCCTTGATGGCGTGGTACGGGGTGAGGCCGGCGTCCGTGAGCGCGACGTTGTCGACGGGGTCGAGCCCGTCGAGCTGGACGAGGTGTCGCGGGCTGTCGACGATCATGTACTCGGCCATCGATCCGTCGATGCCGAGGCCGGGCGGGCGGATGCCGAGCTCGGCGGCCCGCTCGCAGTAGTTCTCCTTGCCCTGCGCGCACGCGTAGCAGGTGCCGCAGCCCCACGGCCCGTAGACCGCGACGGCGTCGCCGACCGAGACGCCCTCGGCGCCGTCGCCCAGCTTGTCGACGATCCCGACGCCCTCGTGGCCGAGCGTCATCGGCAGCGGGTAGCTGGCGAGGTACTCGTCCTCGGGCAGTCCCATGACGAACGAGTCGGAGTGACAGGCTCCGGCCGCCGTGACCTTGAGGCGCACCTGGCCCGGACCCGGTTCCGGCGTGGGAACCTCGCGGATCTGCGGCGGCGCTCCGACCTCGACGTACTGCAGTGCCTTCATGATTCCCCTCACTCTCGTCTTGTGGACCTCTTCTTCCACCCTTTCACCGATCGAGAGGATCGGCACCGGGTCGCCGGCCGAACACCGCCCGTCCGCACCGCCGCTCCCGCGCAGCGGGAGGCCGGTATCCCGGGTCTCGTCACGATCGGCGCAGGAGGCGCCGGGTAGCCTGGAGACATGCGCCTGCACGTCGCCGACCACCCGCTCATCACGCACAAGATCACGGTGCTGCGCGACAAGAACACCTCGTCGCCCGTGTTCCGTCAGCTGACCGAGGAGCTCGTGACGCTGCTCGCGTACGAGGCGACGCGCAACGTGCGGGTGGAGCCCGTGCAGATCTCCACGCCCGTGACCGAGACCACCGGCGTGAAGATCAGCGACCCCCGGCCCCTCGTCGTGCCGATCCTGCGCGCCGGCCTCGGCATGCTGGAGGGGATGGTCAAGCTGCTGCCGACCGCGGAGGTCGGCTTCCTCGGCATGGCGCGCAACGAGGAGACGTTCGAGCCGGTGACCTACGCCGAGCGCCTCCCCGATGATCTCAGCGACCGCCAGTGCTTCGTGCTCGACCCGATGCTCGCGACGGGTGGCTCGCTCGGGGCCGCGATCGAGTTCCTCTTCAAGCGCGGTGCGCAGGACGTCACCGCCGTCTGCCTGCTGGGCTCGCCCGAGGGCGTGCAGGCGATCGAGAAGCAGGTCGACGGCCGCGACGTGACGCTCGTCCTCGGCGCGCTCGACGAGCGCCTCAACGAGAAGGGCTACATCGTGCCCGGCCTCGGCGACGCGGGCGACCGCCTGTACGGCACGGTGTGACTCACCGCTCGATCTGACCGCACACGCGCCTCAGGCGTGAGCGTCCCGCCAGTGGGGGCTCTGCATCAGGCCGATCAGGTTGCCGAACGGGTCGGCGAACGAAGCGGTCCAGAATCCGCCGCCGCGCTCCATGACGGGATCCACGGCGCGCGCCCCGAGCCCCGTCATCCAGTCGACGCCCGCACGGATGTCGTCCACGTGGAAGTACGCAAGCGCTCCCCCGGGCTCCGCCAGGCTCGGGCGGAACGCGCTGCTCAGCAGCGCGAACTCGTCCTCGTCGTCGCCGAAGCGCCATTCCGCGTACTGCGGCGGGCCCTCCTCGGGGCGCACGAAGTAGGGCGGCTCACCGAACACGCGGGTGTACCACTCGACCGCTCCGGTCATGTCGTCGGCGACGACGTTCAGGTTCGCAAGTCCGCGAAGCATGATCCTCTCCTCTTCCGGACGTGCCCTTCACGTCCTGCTTCGAGCCTCCCGCGTGAAGTGCTCTTCTTCTGAGCACTTTTTGTGAGATCGTCGCGGCATGCGGGCCGACCGACTTCTCCGCGTGCTGTTCGCGCTGCAGGCGCGCGACGCCGTGACCGCCGCCGAGCTCGCGGCGGAGCTCGAGGTGTCCGTCGCGACAGCGCGGCGCGACCTCGAGGCGCTGTCCGCCGCGGGCGTGCCGGTCTACCCGCAACGCGGACGCGGGGGCGGCTGGCGCCTGCTGGGCGGTGCGCGGACGAACCTCACGGGCCTGACCGAACCGGAGGCGACCGCGCTGTTCGCGCTGCTCGGGCAGACGCGCGGCGCTCCGGCCGAGGCCGGCGCCGCGATCCGGAAGCTGCTGCAGGCGCTTCCCGCGAGCTTCCGCGAGGGCGCCGAGCGTGCGATCGCGTCGACCGTGCGCGACGACGTGCCGTGGGGCGAGGCTCCCGTCGATGCGCCCGAGCTGCTGCCCGTGCTGCAGGCGGCGGTCGCGCACGGCCGGGTCGTCTCCCTGGCCTACGCGTCCGTGGACGGATCCCCGCACTGGGTCGACGTCGCGCCGCTCGGCGTCGCGGCGCGTGGGACCCGCTGGTATCTGCTCGCCCATCGGCGGGGCATGGGCCGCCATGACGAGCCGCGCCTGTACCGGGTCGACCGCATCCGATCCGCGACGCCGCGCGACGAGGTCGTGCCGCGCGACGCGGGCTTCGATCTCGCTGCCGCGTGGCGCCGGGCATCCGAGCGCATCGAGGGCCTGCGCGGCGCGGTCGCGGCGACCGTGGTGGTCGAGGCCGCCGCGACGGAGGCCCTGCTCAGGCTGTTCGGCGCGCAGGCGACGGTGCTCGGCGCGGCAGACGGCGGCCGGACGATCGTCGAGGCGCGGGCGCATACCGCGCAGGCGCTCGCGGAGCAGCTCGCGGGGTGGGCGGCGGTGACGGAGGTGATCGGGCCGCAGCAGGTGCGAGACGAGCTCGCGCGGCTGGGAGCGCGACTCGTCGCCCGCTATGCCACGGGTGCGGGGCTGACCGGCTGAGCCGCCGGCTTCTCCTCGAAGCCGACGAGGCGGGCGAACGCGCTCATCCGCGCGACGCCGTCGGCATGGCGTGGCAGGTCGTCGAGCAGGGCCGGCGAGTGGATCAGGTACGCCGCGACCATCGCACGCGAGATCGCGACGTTGAGGCGGTTCTGCAGCAGCAGGAAATCGGATCCGCGGGGCGCGTCGCGTCCGCTCGAGGCGGCGAGCGTGACGATCGAGACCGCGGCCTCCTGTCCCTGGAAGCGGTCGACGGTGCCGACGCGCACCTCGGCGAGGCCGTTCTCGGCCAGCGCCTGCTCGACGCACTGCACCTGGGCGTTGTACGGCGCGACCACGATCACATCCGCCTGCGTCAGGGGGCGCGGCGGGCATGCCGAGCCGGTGCCGCCGTCGCCGATCTCGATGTCGGTGAACGCGCGGCCGATCATCTCGCGCGCGATGCGCACGACCTCGGCGGCCTCCTCCGGCGAGGCGGTGGCGTTGCCGTGATGCCGCACGGGCAGCACGCGCAGCCCGGGCTCGATGCCGTCGATCGCGCGCAGCGCCGCGGGGCCGTGCGACGCGAGGCGACCGGCGTACGACAGCCGGGAGACGGCCGCCGAGACGGCCGGGTGCATGCGCCAGGAGCGTGCGAGGAAGTAGCCCTGCGTGGCGGGGATGACCTGCTCGCCGTCCATGACCCAGCCGAGCGCGGACGTGTCGACCGGCTCGGGATGGGTGCCCTGGCTCACCTGCGGCAGCTGCTGCGGGTCGCCGAGCAGCAGCAGCCGCGTGGCGGCGAGCGAGACCGCGATTGTCGAGGCGAGCGAGAACTGCCCCGCCTCGTCGATCACGAGCAGGTCGAGGCTGCCGCGCGGCACGCGGGCCTCGTGTGCGAAGTCCCATGCGGTGCCGCCGACCACGTAGCCGTCCGGCCGCTCGGCCGCGAACGCGGGTACGCCGTTCTTCTGGATCACGGTGAAGCTCGGCTCGGCGCCCGTCGCGCCCGACTTGAGCGCCTTGCCGACGAGCGATGCAGGCACCCCGGCCCCGACGATCCGGTCGAGCATGTTCTCGACGACCGCGTGCGACTGCGCCACGACGCCGACCTTGAAACCGTGCTCGCGCACGAGTGCCGCGATGACGTGCGAGCCGACGTAGGTCTTCCCCGTCCCGGGCGGGCCCTGCACGGCGAGGTAGCTGCGGTCGAGATCGCGCACGGCCGCGACGATCGCGCCGACGTCATCGCCGTCGGGCGTCGGGAGGGCGCCCGACCGGGTGCGAGGCGGGCGACGACGCAGGATGTCCGTCGCGGGGTCGGCCGGGAACGCGTCGCCCGATGCGAGCAGCGCCTCTGCCCAGGCGTCGATCGACTTCTGCTGGTTGCCCGCCTGCGGCGGCGCCGCGGGAGTCACGGCCAGCGGCAGCTCGCTCCACGTCTCGCCGCCGATCGACGTCTCGGACACCACGACGCCGTCGTCGAGTTCGGCGACCACCTCGACGGCGCGCGCGACGTGGATCCAGCGTGACGACGCGTCGGACGGGAACGGCGCGGGCCGGGCGTACAGCACGAACGGCTGCACCCCCTCCTTGAGGCGCGTGCCGGGGGCGACGTCGCCGCGCAGCTCGACGATCCGCCGCACGGCGCGGCCGCCGTCGGGCACGCCCCAGTCCTCGAGCACGCGCGTGCGGACGGCGTCGACCGCGATCACGTCGCGTGTGTCCGCCCACAGCGAGAGCGGCTCGCGCAGGCGCTGGAAGTGCCCTTGCCAGAAGCTCTTGCGCTCGCGCGGGTAGTAGTCGATCGCCGCGGCACCGAGACGCAGCGCGACGGTGTCGGGATGATCCGGGTCGCCGTCCGCCGCGCGTGCGGTGAGCGCCAGGGCGAGCGGCGAGGGCTCGTACGTGAAGGCCTCGAGCTCGTCGGGCCGCGCGGGCAGCATGCGGGTCTCCCGCGCGCGCTCGACGAGCCAGTCGCGCAGGCGCCGCGTCGAGACGCAGTCGTAGCGGTTGTAGTCGGCGAGGTCGTCCAAGATGACGCGCGCCGCGGCGTCGTCGCCCGCTGCGAGGAGCTCGCGCGCCTCGACGTAGCGCAGGATCGAGTCGCCGCCCTGCTGCACGTCCTGCGTGCGCACCTCGTCGCCCATGTACAGCGGCTCGAGCTTCTTGATCGAGTACGAGCGCGATCCGACGCGCAGCGCGCGCCGCACGATCGGGTACAGGTCGACGAACAGCTCGTCGCGCAGCATGCGGTCGACGTCGGCCTCGCGCACGCCGTGCCGCGCGGCCATCGCCGCCAGGTGCGTGGGCTCGTACGGCGCGTAGTGGTAGATGTGCATGCCGGGGTGGGCGGCACGACGAGCGGCGACGAAGTCGCAGAAGCGCTCGAGCGCTTCCTTCTCGTCCGCGAAGGTGTGCGCCCACAGCGGCGTGTACTGCTCCTGCAGGTCGACCCAGCCGAACAGGTAGTCGATGCCCCAGCGGTCGGCGGCGCCGGGCTCGGTGTAGAGCGGATCGCCCTCGAAGTCGAAGAAGATGTCGCCGAGGTCGGGACGCGGCATCGTCGCGAGCGCCTCCGGCAGCACCACCTCGTACAGCGGCGCGGTTTTCTCGGACTCCCCCGCGGGATCCGGCACGCCGGCGGGCGACGCCAGCTGCAGTCGCGCCTGGATGCGCAGCCCCGCGAAGGTCTCGGGGTTCATCCCCGCCGGCCCCGCCTCGGCGGCCGCGAGCTCGTCGATCGTTCGGATGCCCGCGGCGCGCAGGCGGTCGCGCTGCACGGGGCGCATCCCGGCGACGAGCAGCACGTCGCGCGTCGCGACGACCTCCTGCTCGCACGTCGCGCATCGCCCGCACGCGACGACGCCGAGGTCGCCGCGCGAGTCCGCCCAGGCGATCGGCTCGCCCGCCGCTCCCCGGTCGAGGCGCCGGTCGGCGATCAGCGCGCGCAGCCGCGCGCGGCGCACGAAGAACAGCGGCAGCAGGTCGTCGACCGCGTGCGTCGACGTCGTGCCGTCGCCGAGCAGCAGGTCGACCTCGTCCGAGCGCGGGATGCCGAGGCGGTCGAGCTGATCGACGTAGGCCGCGAGCTGCATGAGCGCCGTGACCTTCGCCCGGCGGGCGAGCTTGGAGTCCTGCACGCGCCACCGGCCATCCGGCTCGCGCAGCAGGAAGTCGGCGAAGCCGACGAACTCGTCGGTCGAGAACGCAGCCTGGAAGACGATGCGCGCGTCCGGATCCCGCAGCGCCGCCGCCGTCGCGTCCAGCACGGCCGCCATCGCCGCGGCGTCGGAGGACGCGGCCCGCTCGATCTCGATCACGGCGGACCCGAGCTCTTCCCGGTAGTGCGCGAGCACCTGCTCCTCGTGCTTGTCGCCCAGGCGCGCGGCACGCTCGAGCATCTCATCCTCGGGCTCCTCGACCGCGGCGATGCGCCCGGCCTTCGCGTCGAGCGCCCGCAGCCACGCGAACTCGCACTCGGCGGCGACCTTCAGGTCGCTCGCGCTCCACACGACGCGGGACTCGGACTCGATGTAACGCACGTTCCGAGGCTAGACGGGCCCACCGACACTAGCGTGAGCGTGATGACACACGAGCTGCGCGACGACCGGCCCGCCGAGCACTGGATCGAGGCGCTGCCCGTGGGCAACGGCATCCGAGCGGCGATGTGCCGCGGAGCCGCCCGGAACGGGGCACCGGGAGAGCACCTGCATCTGAACGACGTGCGCGCCTGGTCGGGCCCGCCGTCCGATCCGCTCGCGGCCGTGCCCGGCGGGGCGGACGACCTGCGGGCGGCGCGCGAGGCCCTCTCGCGCGGCGACGTGCGCGCCGCCGAGGACCACCTGAAGCGCCTGCAGACCCCGTGGGTGCAGGCCTATCTGCCGCTCGGCGATGTCGACATCCGCGTCGAGGCCGACGGCGACGAGCCCGCAGCCGCAGCGGTCGACGACCCGTACATGCGCCGGCTCGACCTCCGCGACGCGGTCGCGTCGCACGAGCGCGGCGGCGTGCGTCACGAGACGTGGGCCGACGCCGCGGGCGGTGCGATCGTGCACCGTGTGACGGCCGACCGGCCCGTGCGACTCGTCGTGGAGTTCACGTCGCCGCTGCGCGTGATCGGACGCTCGGCCGCCGAGGGCGCCCTCGCGACCACCCTGCTGCCGCCCGTGGACGTCGCGCCCGGCCACGAGGACGTGCCCGAGCCCGTGCGCTACGACGAGGCGTCGCCGGCCCGCCTCGTCGTCGCGATCCGCGCGGCGCACGACCCGGACGCCCGCGTCGACGGCGACCTCCTGCGCACCAGGTCCGCCACCGAACACGTCATCCTGATCGGCACGGGCGCGACGCACGAGCCGCAGGCGCGTCCGCCGGTCGCCGAGGCCGATGCGGTGGCGGCGGCACTCGCCCTCGTGCGGGAGGCGCCGGATCGCGCCGCGCACGTCGCGGCGCATCGCGAGCTCTACGACCGCGTCGAGCTGACGCTGCCGGATGCGCCCGGCGCCGCCGTCCTGCCGACCACCGAGCGCGTCGCCCGCGCGGTCGCGCAGGACGACCCGGGCCTTGCCGCGCTGTGCTTCCACTACGGCCGCTATCTCGTGATGGCGTCGTCGCGCCCCGGCGGGCTGCCGATGACGCTGCAGGGGATCTGGAACCCGTGGCTTCCCGGCCCGTGGTCGAGCGCCTACACGATCAACATCAACACCCAGATGGCCTACTGGCCCGCGGAGACGACGGGCCTCGCCGAGTGCCACGAGCCGCTGCTGCGATTCATCGAGCGGTTGGCGGCCGGGACCGGTCCGGATGCCGCCCGCCGCCTGTACGACGCGGACGGCTGGGTCGCACACCACAACTCGGACGCGTGGGCGCACGCCGGCCCGGTGGGAGCGGGCCGCGGCGATCCGTCGTGGGCGTCGTGGGCGATGGGCGGGCTGTGGCTCGCGCAGCACCTGTGGGAGCGCCACCTGTTCGCGCCCGATCCGGTGTTCCTGCGCGAGACCGTCTGGCCCGTCCTGATCGGCGCAACGCGATTCGCGGCCGACTGGGTGCAGGACGACGGCACGAGAGCCTGGACGGCGCCGTCCACGTCGCCCGAGAACACGCACGTCGCCGCGGACGGCCGCCCGACGGGCGTCGGCCTCTCGGCGACGATGGACGTCGAGCTCATCCGGTGGCTCGCCCGCGCGACGCGCGCCGCCGCGACCGAGCTCGGAGCGCGGGACGACGCACTCGACGCGCTCGAGCGATCCGCGGCCCTACTGCCGCAGCCGTCCGTCGGACCGCGCGGCGAGCTGCGCGAATGGGCCGACGATGTCGTGGAGGCCGAGCCCGAGCACCGGCACGTGTCGCACCTCGTGGGGCTGTTCCCGCTCGGTTCGGTGACTCCGCACGCCACGCCCGAGCTGGCAGCGGCGGCGGCCCGCACGCTCGAGCTGCGCGGCCCGGAGTCGACGGGATGGTCGCTCGCGTGGAAGGCCGCCCTGTGGGCCCGCCTCGAGCGCGCGGACGAGGCGCACGCCGCGCTGCGCACGGGCATGCGGCCCGCACAGGGCGGCGGCGGTCACCGCGGCGGTCTGTACCCGAACCTGTTCTCGGCGCACCCGCCGTTCCAGGTCGACGGCAACTGCGGCATGACGGCCGCCATGGCGGAGATGCTGCTGCAGAGCCACGACGGCGTGCTGCGCATCCTGCCGGCGCTTCCCACCGCCTGGCAGGCCGGCTCGGTGCGCGGTCTCCGGGCCCGCGGCGGCTGGCGCGTCGACATCTCATGGGCAGACGGAGCGGCGACCGAGGTCATCCTGCACAACGACGGCCCGGACGACGGGGAGGCCACGGTGGTCGTGGGCCGCGGCGAGCGCCGCGCCGTGCGCGTAGCGGCGGGGGCAGAGATGGCGGTGCCGCTGCGCGGCTGATCTCGGCGGAAGGATCCGCCCAGGGAAGGCAGGACCGGATGGTTCCGTGCTCTCAGCGCCCGGACGGCCTCATCCCGCCTTCGTTATGACGTCGACGTGCGTGCCACCAGCTTTCGGGCCGTCCACCTGCGGTGCTTCCCTCCGCGCATCCGGCGCGGAGGGGCCGCGCTCTCCGCGCCGCACCGCGAAGAACACGCCGCCGGCGATGACCAGCGCGCCGATGGCGAGGGGCACGAGGGCACCGAACCACTCCGGGCGCAGGTCGAACAGCAGCGGGCGGATGCCCAGGAAGACCGCCTCGAGCATGTCCGGACGCGCCAGGAGCAGGATGCCTGCGCCCGCGGCGAGTGCGAACAGCGTGCCGAACAGGATGCCCGCCCACGGGACCGTGGGGCGCGTCGTCTGCGTGCTCATCACTGCTCTCCCCACACCTGGATGTAGACATCGACATCGTCCTGATCCAGCACGATCGTGCGGGTCTTCCGCACATCTGGATCGTCGTGCTGCCAGCTGAAGCGGCCGTCCTCCGCGGTGACCGCCTCCTGACGCGTCGGGAGGCCCGACGCGTCGAGGTATTCGACGAACACCTCGCCCGAGTCATGGACCGTGCGAAACTCGACGTCCGCGCCGGGGTACACCGACATCCACACCGAGCCCGTTCCCTTCTCTATGCGCGTCACGCCCGAAGCACCGAAGGACCCGCCGACCTCGAGGTTGAGCTGCCCGAAGGGCTGAGAAATCTGCTGCTCGCCGGCGGTCACCGGCACGTAGCGATCCGGTCCGACGAGGTCATCGACCGCATGCGTCGCGAGCCCCGACCCGCCGATGACCAGCAGCATTGCGGACACGGCGGCGAGCAGCCCGCTGCGCCGCCGCCGGATGCCCGCAACCACCATGGCCAGCGCGGTCACAGCGGCCGCGGAGAGCACCGCCGCCTGCCAGGCCCGCTCGTCGGCATAGGGCTGGAACGCGAGCCACACCGCGGTCGCCGCGACGACGGCCACTCCGACCGTGATCACCACGAACGCGATCGACGTGCGCGGCTTCGCCGCCCGCCGCTCGGCGCGCACGCGCGCGGCCTCGGCGCGGAAGGCAGCCCGCTCGGCGGCACGCCGCGCCCGCTCCTCGGCCTGCGCGGAGCCATCGGCCTGCGCCCGTCTCCAGGCATCGTGCTGCTCGCGCCATGCGGCATGCTGCGCACGCCATGCCTCGAGTTCCTCGACGGTCGCGAGCTCCGGCGCCAGCGGCTCGACCGGCTCCGGGATGGATGGGGGCGGGGCGGTACCCGAAACCGCCCCGCCGGAGACGGCGGCTGTGCCCGACACCGCGCCGTCGACCCCCGCAAGGGGGAGTGTGCTTCCTGCCCATCGACGGCGCAGGAGAAGGATCAGGACGAAGACGACGGCACCGAGACCCGCGAACCAGAAGCCGGCTTCCAGGACCGGGCGCGCCCAGCCCTCGACGGCGGACATCGCCACTGCTTCCAGGAGCGAGTTGCCCGCCCAGGTCACCAGCAGCCCCGCGGCCGCGGTCGCCGCCGCACCGAGCAGCGCCGGCGCGGAGCCGGTGCGCATCTGCAGCGGGATCCGCCCCGCCCAATCCGGCAGCAGGGCCCACGCCAGCGCATAGAACCACAGCGCGGGGAAGCCGAGCACCGTGATCGCGACCACGATGCCCCGCACGACGAGAGGATCGATGCCCGTACGATGCGCGATCGCGGCGCACACACCGCCGAGCCAGCCGTCCTCGCGTACGACGCCGACCTCACGCAGCCAGAGGAAGAGCCGTCCCTCAGCGTCGGCGGACCGCGGCGCGGACGCCGCCGCCGCCGCGGGGGCGCTCGGCGGCGCGTTGACAGGGGCCGTGTGCGGGGTCATGGCTCCATCGTCACCGCGGCCGCGTGCCCGCGGCTATGAGGGACATCCCTGATCCGACCCTCAAACCACCGCGCCGGCGCGTTCCGCGGTGCTTACATGAAGCCATGACGGTCCTCTCGCCCGCGCGACGCACGCGCCCCGCTCCCCCGCTGCTGCGGCCGCGCGACACCGTCCTCTCGGGCGTCGGCGAAGGTCTCGCGCGGCACCTCGATTGGCCCGTCGGCATCGTGCGGACGCTGTTCGTCGCGGCGACCGCCTTCTGGGGCGTCGGCGCCGTCCTCTATCTCTGGCTATGGGTGCTGACCCCCGCGGAGCCCGTTCCCGTGCGCGGCACGCGACGCACCCCCGTCGCGGTCCTGCTGCTCGGCACCGCCGCCGTCCTGCTCCTGCTCTCGATCGGCCGCTATCACAACGGCACGGGGCGCGCCTGGCTTCCGCCCGCCACGCTGATCCCGATCTACCTGGCCATCGGGCTCGCCCTCCTCGCCGGGGTGTGGTCCGCGCTGGTGGACCGCCGGGATCCCAGTCGCGGGGAGCGCCACGACGTGGCGGCACGCATCGCCGCGACCGTTCTCGCCCTCGCCGCCGTCCCGCTGTTCCTCGATGCTGCGGACAACGGCCGCGAGAACTTCTGGTTCCTGATGCTCGTCAGCGCGCTCGGCGCCATGGTCTGCGCCGCGCTCGTCTGGACGCCGACCCTCGTGTCCCGATATCGCGAGCTGCAGACCGCGCGGGTCACGGCGATCCGCGACGAGCATCGCGCCGAGATGGCCGCCCACCTGCACGACTCCGTGCTGCAGACGCTCGCTCTCATCCAGAACCGCGCCGGCGCGTCGAGCGAGGCCGGGCGACTGGCGCGCGCCCAGGAGCGGGAGCTGCGCGCGTGGCTCTACGACGGCGACACCCCGGCCGACAGCGACCTCGCGACCGACCTGCGGGACTACGGATCGGCGCTCGAGCTCGACTACGAGGTCGTGATGACGGTCGTGTCGGCCGGCACATCCACCGAGCGCGCCAGCGGCGAGGTCGCCGCGGCAGCCCGCGAGGCGATGCTCAACGCCGCGCGGCACGCGGGCGGGGAGGTGTCCGTCTACATCGAGGGCTCCCCCGGATCCGTCGACGTCTACGTGCGCGATCGCGGTCCCGGCTTCGATCCCCAGGCGGTGCCGGCGGATCGCCTCGGCGTGCGCGAGTCGATCATCGGGCGGCTGCGCCGGATCGGCGGATCGGCGACGGTCGCGCCCGGCGCGGGAGGCGTCGGCACGCAGGTGCACATCCGCTTCCCCGGGGGAGGCGCGCGTGGCTGACCTGACCGTCGTCATCGTCGACGACCACTCCATCTTCCGCTCGGGCCTCCGGCACGACCTGGACCGCGAGATCGACGTGATCGGCGAGGCGGCGAGCGTCGCGGAGGCCGTGGCGGTGATCGCCGACCGGCAGCCGGACGTCGTGCTGCTCGACGTGCACCTTCCCTTCGGCGAGGGGAGTCGCGCGGAGGCGGAGGCGACGGGTGGCGAGGCCGTGCTGCGACGGGCGGCGCCGCTCTCCCCCGGCACGCGCTTCCTCGCGCTGAGCGTCTCGGACGCCGCCGAGGACGTCGTGCGCGTGATCCGCGCCGGCGCTCGCGGCTACATCACGAAGGGCGCATCCGGATCCGAGGTCTCGCGCGCCGTGCACACGGTCGCGGACGGGGACGCGGTGTTCTCGCCGCGGCTGGCGGGGTTCGTGATCGACGCGTTCGGCGCCGCGGCGGGAGAGACCGCTGCCACCGACGACGAGCTCGACAGGCTCTCGGCGCGCGAGCAGGAGGTCATGCGCCTGATCGCGCGCGGCTACGCGTACAAGGAGGTCGCCGCCGACCTGTTCATCTCGATCAAGACCGTCGAGTCCCACGTCTCGGCCGTGCTCCGCAAGCTGCAGCTGTCGTCGCGGCACGAGCTCACGGCGTGGGCGTCAGCCCGCCGGCTGCTCTAGCGTCGGCGCGCCGCTCGCTGCGGCCGCCCGCCGCCGAGCCCGGCGCCGCCACGGCGCGTCCGCCCAGCCATGCTGCGTGAGGGTCGTCACCACCCACCACATGTGACGCAGCAGCGAGCCCGGACGCGTGAGCGGCCGCGCCGACACGTCGACGATCAGCGTCCGGTCGCGGCGCACCGTCATCCCGGGCCGGACGTGCAGCGCGAGGTCGAGGTCGTCATGGATGTCCCGCCGGTCGCGGTGGACCTCGGCGCTCAGCTGCCGCCACGCGTCGGCGCGCATCGCGAAGTTCGAGCCGAACAGCGGCGGATGGCCGAGCAGGGGCGTCATCACCCCGTAGAGGGAGCCGATGTAGATATGCCGGCCGAGCCAGTCGATCCACGGCGCGGCCTCGGGGAAGCGGGCGTCGCCGGTCAGGAAGCCGAGCGACGGATCGGTCGCGAAGTGCTCCTCGACCGCGGCCACCCAGCCCGGCGGGCACACCGTGTCGGCGTCGATGCGCGCGATCAGGTCTCCCGTCGCGGCGTCGTACCCCGCGGATGCGGCCCGCGGAATACCGGGGACGGGCTCCACCACGACGCGGGCGCCCGCCGCATGCGCGACCGCCGCGCTATCGTCGCTGCTGCCGTTGTCGACGACCACGATCTCATCCGCCGGCCGGCTCTGACGCGCGAGGGCGGCGAGGCACCGCTCCAGCAGTCGGGCATCGTCCCGCACGGGGATCACCACGGAGATGCGCATCGACCCGCTTCCTCTCGACCGTTGCACCCATCCTGCCGCGGCGCGCAAGCCCCGGGAACGGGATTGACGCGCGTGCCAGACTGAACGCGTGAGCGACTTCGACTTCACGAACGCGTATGCCCACGGCTTCGCCCGCGTCGCGGCATGCACCATCCCGCTGGCGATCGCGGACCCCGCGACGAATGCGCAGCACGTGCTCGACAGCGCGCGCGAGTGCCACGACGCGTCGGTCGCGGTCGCGCTGTTCCCCGAGTTGTGCCTGTCGGGGTATGCGATCGACGACCTCGTGATGCAGGACGCACTGCTCGACGCGGTGGACGCCGCCATCGCCCGCATCGCGGACGAGTCGCGCGATCTGCTGCCGATGATCGTGGTCGGCGCCCCCCTCGCGCATCGCAACCGCATCTACAACTGCGCGGTGATCATCCATCGCGGACGGGTGCTCGGTGTGGCGCCGAAGTCGTATCTGCCGACGTATCGCGAGTTCTACGAGCGCCGCTGGTACGCGCCGGGAGACGACCAGCGCGGCACCATCACCGTCGCGGGCGTCGAGGCGCCGTTCGGCCCCGATCTGCTGTTCGATGCGACGGATGTGCCGGGCCTCGTGGTGCACGTCGAGGTGTGCGAGGACCTGTGGGTGCCGATCCCGCCGTCGGCGACCGCGGCGCTGGCCGGTGCGACCGTGCTGCTGAACCTGTCGGGCAGTCCGATCACGATCGCGCGCGCTGAGGACCGCAAGGACCTGTGCAAGTCGCAGTCGTTGCGATGCCTGGCCGCCTATGTCTATGCCGCCGCCGGCATGGGAGAGTCGACGAACGACCTCTCGTGGGACGGCCAGACGATGATCTACGAGGGCGGCAACCTGCTGGCCGAGACCGAGCGCTTTCCCGACGGGCCGCGCCGCTCCATCGCGGATGTCGACCTCGACCACCTCCGGCAGGACCGGATCCGGCAGGGCACGTTCGACGACAACCGCCGCACCGTGGATCCGCAGTTCCGCACGATCCGGTTCGAGCTGCAGCCGCCGACCGGCGACGTCGGGCTCGAGCGCCACCTCGACCGGTTCCCGTTCGTCCCGGACGACCCGGCCCGCCTCGCGCAGGACTGCTACGAGGCCTTCAACATCCAGGTCGCGGGCCTCATGCAGCGCATGCGCGCCATCGGCGACCCCAAGCCGATCATCGGCGTGAGCGGCGGCCTGGACTCGACGCATGCGCTGCTCGTGATCGCCCGCGCGATGGATCGGATGGGCCGGCCGCGCAGCGACATCCTGGCGTACACGATGCCGGGCTTCGCGACGAGCGACCACACGAAGTCGAACGCGATCCGGCTGGCCGAGTCGGTGGGCGCCTCGATCGAGACGATCGACATCCGCCCCGCCGCCACGGAGATGCTCAAGCAGCTCGGCCACCCGTTCGGCCGGGGCGAGCCCGTGTACGACGTCACGTTCGAGAACGTGCAGGCGGGCATGCGCACCGACTACCTGTTCCGGCTCGCGAACCACCACGGCGGCATCGTGGTGGGCACGTCCGACCTGTCGGAGCTCTCGCTCGGCTGGGCGACCTACGGCGTCGGCGACCACATGAGCCACTACGCCGTGAACTCGGGCGTGCCGAAGACGCTCATGCAGCACCTGATCCGCTGGGTCGTGGCCGAGGGCGAGGCGCAGGGCGTCTCTCCCGAGGAGGCGGAGGTGCTGCAGTCGGTGCTCGACACCGAGATCAGCCCCGAGCTCGTCCCCGCGGGTCAGGACGGCGAGGTGCAGTCGACCGAGTCGACGATCGGACCGTACGCGCTGCACGACTTCTCGCTGCACCACATCCTGCGCTTCGGCTACCGGCCGTCGAAGATCGCCTTCCTCGCGATGCATGCCTGGTCGGACCCGGAGAAGGGCGAGTGGCCGGTCGGGTTCCCCGAGGACGCGCACTACGGCTACGACCTCGAGACGATCGTGAAGTGGGAGAAGGTCTTCCTGAAGCGCTTCTTCGGCTTCGCGCAGTTCAAGCGCTCGGCGATCCCGAACGGCCCGAAGGTGGCGCCGTCGGGTTCGCTCTCGCCGCGCGGCGACTGGCGCGCCCCGTCCGACGGCAACGCGCGCGCCTGGCTCGACGAGCTGGAGGAGGCGCTGCCGCAGTTCGCCGGGTGACCCGCAGCACGCGGCTCGTTGCGGGTTGAGCGAGCGCTGCGGGTCGATAGCCCGCAGCCTCCCGGGATCGTCAACCCCCGCGCGTCAGCATGCCGGTGAGATCTAACCTGCCCCCATGGACGGCTTCGCCGCGGTCGACTTCGCCCTCGCGCGGGAGGTGCTGCAACGGGGCATCGCCGCGCTCTACCTCGTCGCGTTTTTCTCGACGCTGAACCAGTTCCGCGTGCTGCTGGGCGAGCGCGGGCTCCTGCCGGCACCCGAGCTGCTCGAGTGGGCCGCGTCCTCGAAGCGGGCGAAGAAGATCCTGCGCCCGACGGTGTTCCGCTGGATCCGGTACACCGATCGGCGCCTCGTCGCGCTCAGCGTCGCGGGGATCATCCTGTCGCTGCTGCTCGTGGCGGGGCTGCCGCAGCTCGCGCCGCCGTGGGTGCCGATGCTGTGCTTCCTCGCGCTCTGGGGCGGCTACATGTCGATCGTGTCGATCGGGCAGACGTTCTACGGCTTCGGCTGGGAGATGCTGCTGCTCGAGGCGGGGTTCCTCGCGGCGTTCCTCGGCTCGGCGAACGAGCCGCCGGCCGTGCACATCATCGTGCTGTTCTGGTGGCTCGTGTTCCGGCTCGAGTTCGGCGCCGGGATGATCAAGATGCGCGGCGGACGCGAGTGGCGCGACCTCACGGCGCTGATGTACCACCACGAGACGCAGCCCATGCCGGGGCCGCTGAGCCGGTGGGCGCACCTGCTGCCGCGCTGGGTGCACAAGGGCGAGGCGCTCGGCAACCACGTCTCGCAGCTCGTCGTCCCGTGGCTGCTGTTCGCGCCGATCCTCGGTCTGTGGCTCCCGGATCTCGTCCCGCAGCTGATCGGCGCGATCGCGGGGGCGATCCTCATCCTGTCGCAGCTCTGGCTCGTCGTGACGGGCAACTTCGCGTGGCTGAACTGGTCGACGATCGTGCTCGCCGCCTCGGCGATCGCGGTGCCCGGGGTGCTGCCCGCGCCCGGCGAGATCCCGCTGTACTGGCTGGTGATCACGCTCGCCGTGACGCTGCTCTATGTCGTGCTGAGCTGGCCGGCCGCCCGCAACCTGTTCTCGCAGGATCAGCTGATGAACGCCGCATTCAACCGCTGGAACCTCGCGAACGCGTACGGCGCGTTCGGCACCGTCACGAAGCAGCGGATCGAATGGATCGTCCAGGGCACGTCGAGCGAGGATCCCACGCGCGCCGACTGGCGGGAGTACGAGTTCAAGGGGAAACCGGGCGACGTGCGGCGCATCCCGCGCCAGTACGCGCCGTATCACCTGCGGCTCGACTGGCTGATGTGGTTCCTGCCGCTCGGCCGGCACCTGGACGACTGGTTCCGCGCGCTGATCGTGAAGCTGCTGCAGGCCGATCGTCCGACGCTGCGCATGCTGCGGACCGATCCGTTCGACGGCGAGCGACCCCAGTGGATCCGGGTCGTGTCGTTCCGCTACCGCTTCGCCACGCGCGCCGAGCGCCGCGAGCACGGCGTCGTCTGGGTGCGCGATCGCCGGCGGGTGATCCTGGATCCCGTCACGCTTCCGGACCGCTACGACGGTTGAGTGAGCGCGGGCGTCACTCGCCCGAGCGGGCGTTGTAGACCGTGACCAGGTCGCCGTCGACCGCGCGTCGATACGCACGGAAGACGTCGACGGCCTCTTCCCGGCGGATGCCCTCGGTGACCCGGATGCCGCGTGCCTCGAACGCGGCGGCCCAGTCCTCGATCATGGGGCCCTCGTCGAAGGTCGTGAGCTCCTCGCACTCCGGACCGGATCCGGCGAGGACCAGCGACCGAATGCCCGACCACATCGCCGCGCCGTAGCACTGCACGCACGGACGCCAGTTCACGAGCAGCTCGTGCGCGGGCTGCGGGCTGCCGTCGGCCCGGGTGCCGCCGAGATCCCACGTGCCGAGTCTGGCCTGCGCCGTGCCGATCGCGGTGACCTCGGCGTGGCCGAGGGAGATGTTGTTCCCGAGCACGACGTTCACGCCGACCGACACGATGCGCCCGGTGTCCGATTCGGCGATCAGCGCGGCGAACGGACCGCCGTTGCCCTCGCGCCAGTTGCGGTCGGCGAGCCGGTTGACGAGCGCCATCCGCTCATCGAGATCCGGGATCACGTCGCGCACGTCCGCGAGCTCGTCGCGGATCCAGTCGGGCAGCGTGAGCGCGAAGCTCGCGGAGAGAGGCGGGAACTCCATGGCTGTCAGTCTCCCGTCCGGTTGCGGAACAGCGATCGCAGCACGAAGAACACGATCACGGCGACCACGGCGACCGCCACGAGCTTCGCGACGAACCACATGAGCGAGAAGACCGCGTCGATCACGAACCAGGCGATGATCACCGCCGCGACGACGCCGATGACGGTCCAGATCGAGGGCGACTTCATGTTCTCCAGCCTATCGGCGGCGTGTTGCGGGCTTGTTGCGGACTCAGCCCGCCGCGTCGCCGGGACCCGCCGCGTCGCCGGGATGCTTCTTCTTGCGCGCGCTCGCGAGCAACCGCCACACGCCGAGGGCCGCGCCGCTGAGGATCACGGCGTCGTCCGCAATCCCGAGGGGCCCGAGCAGCTCGGGGATCAGGTCGACCGGCGACACCCCGTAGACGAGCGCGGCCGCGCCGAGCAGCACCGCGCCCACGACCTTCCGCTTGTTCACGACACCAACGCTACGGCGTGATCCTGCTTCACGACGCTCCACCCCTGCGGGGTCTGCTCGACGCGCAGCTGCGCGGGGATCTGCTCCTTCATCGCCTCCACGTGGCTGATGACGCCGACCGTGCGGCCGCCCTGGCGCAGCTCGTCGAGCGTGCGCATGGCGGTGTCGAGGGTCTCGGCATCGAGCGATCCGAAGCCCTCGTCGATGAAGAGCGTGTCGAGGCGGATGCCACCTGCCCGGCCGGTGACGACCTCGGCGAGTCCGAGAGCGAGCGCGAGCGAGGCGAGGAAGGTCTCTCCGCCCGAGAGCGACTGCGCCGAGCGGGCGCGACCGGTGAACTGGTCCATGACCTCGAGCCCGAGGCCCGAGGCCGCGCCACGGGCGGCGAGTGCGTCCGAGTGCTGTAGGCGGTAGCGGTCGGCGGACATCTCGGCGAGGCGGATGTTCGCGGCCGCGACGATCTCCTCGAGCTCCGCGGCGAGCACGAAGGTCTCGAGCTTCATGCGCTTGCTGTTGTTGGCGCGTCCCGCCACGGTGTCGGCGAGGCGCTTGATCTCGGCGGCCTCCCTCGCGAGGTCGGCGATCTCTGCGTGCGCGGCCTCGATGCGCATCGTCGCCCCCTCGAGAGTGAGGGCCCGCTCGGCCGCCGTGGTGTGGTGCTTGACGGCGTCGACCCATGCGGCTCTCGCCGCGTCGACGGCCGCGCCGCTCTCGGCGGTGTCGACGAGCTCCTCGGGAAGCATCTCGAGCTCGAGCTCGAGCAGGGTCGAGCGCGTCGCGCCGAGCGCGGTTTCGTGCTCGCGGATGCGCGCCTCGAGCGACGCGCGTTGCGAGGCGTCGCGCAGCGCGGCGATCGCGTCTGCGGGGTCGGCGAAGCCGGCCTCCTGTGCTGCTGCCTGCAGCGCGTCGCCCGCCTCGACGGCGGTCTTCTCCGCGCGGGCGGCCTCTCGCTGCGCCTCGGCGTATCCGGTCGCGAGGGTCACGAGGCGCTGTTCGGCGTCGATGCGGGCGGCGACCGAGACGGCCTCGCCTCGCGCGTCGGCGACCGCGGCGCGGTCCTTCTTCAGCGTCGCCGCGGCGGCCGTCGCACGCGCCTCAAGGTCGCTGCGCTCGGCGATCGCGGCGGCGCGCTCGGCGTCGTGGCGCTGCGCCTCGGCGTCGAGCGCCGCGCGCTCGGCCCCGAGCCGCTCCTTCTCGGCGGCCGCCTTTCTGGCGGCGGCGAGCTCTGCGCGCGCGGCGTCGAGTTCGGTGGCGAGCACCTCGGCGGAGCGCCCGCCGGAATCCTTGAGAGCGTCGGCGTGCGCGCGATCGGCGGCGACGTACGCCGTGTTTGCAGACTCATACGCGGCGACGGCCGCGCGGCGTGCGCGATCCGCCTGCTCCACGTCGTCGGCGGAGACCGGGTCGTCGCCGCGCTCGGCCGGGGCCGGATGGCTCGTCGAGCCGCACACCGCGCAGGCCTCGCCGTCGATCAGCTCGGCGGCGAGCTCGCCCGCCATGCCCGCGAAGCGGCGCGCCTGCAGGTCGGCGTGGTGCGTCTCGGCCTCGTCCTTGCGGTTCTTCGCGCGCTGCAGGTCCGCGAACGCGTCCTTCTGCGCCGCGAGAAGCGCGTCGATGGACCGCGCGACGGCGAGCTGCGCCTCCAGCGCGGCGACCTGTGCGGCGAGCGCGTCGCGCGTCGCCATCGCGACGTCCGCGCGGCTGATCGCATCCTGGATCCGCGCACGCTCATCCGGCAGGGCCCTCGCGCGCGCGTCGAGCGTCTCGAGCCGGCGGGTGGCTTCCGCGGCCTGCGATCGCAGCGCCTCGATCGCGCGTGCGTCCGCCTCGAGGCGCACCTCGGTGTCCCGAAGGGGACGCCACGCACCGATCCGCTGCTGCGCCTCGGCGACCAACGCGTCGAGTGCGGTGGCGTCGAGGTCGTCTTCGCCCGCGCCGACCCACGCCCTGCCCGCCGCCTCGAGCGTGTCGTTCGCCGTGTGAAGGGTCGCGAGGGCGCGACGGGCGGCGTCCTGTGCGGCACGCACGGGCTCGGCACGGTGCGCCGCATCCCGCTCGGTGCGGAGCTCCGCGATTCCCGCGGCGTCCGCTTCGAGCGACGCGAGCGTCGACCGCGCGGCATCGCGGCGCTGCTGCTTCTCGCGCTGCGACGTCCGCTCGGCGTGCACCGCCTCGGCCTCGGCCAGTGCCCTGGCGGCCTGCTGCTGGGCGGCGTCGGCTTCCTCCGCGAGGTGTCGGGCGCGGAGGGCGGCGCGGCCGATCCATCCGATCCGATCCGGCAGCGACGGGTCCCCGTCGAGCGGGGCGAGGATGTCGCCCGCGATGCCCGCCGCGTGGTCGAGGCGGGCGATCAGCGCCTGGCTCTCGTGCTCGACGCGCGCGAGGGCCTCCTTGCGTCGCTCATCGAGCGCCTTCTCGTATTCCTCGAAGCGCTTGGTGCCGAACAGGGTGCGCAGCAGCTTCTGCCGGTCGGTGACATCGGCGAGCAGGAACCGCGCGAAGCGGCCCTGGGCGAGCAGGATCACCTGCAGGAACTGCTGCTGCGTGAGCCCGATCTCCTCCTCGACGAGGTTTGCGACGTCGACGGGCCGCGCGGCGCGTCCGACCCACTCGCCGTCGATCCGCTCGAACATGCGGGCTTCGGCCTTCTGCGGGGTGACGCCCTCGCCGCGCTTCTTGGGGCGGAAGAACTCGGGGCTGCGCTCGATGCGCCAAGTGCGGTCGCCGTTCGTGAACTCGAGGGCGACCTGGGTGCGGTCCTCCGGCTCGGCGTGGTCGCTGCGCAGCCGCTTGTCGCCGCCGTCCTCGTAGCGCGGGGCCGTGCCGTAGAGCGCGAAGCAGATGGCGTCGAGGATGCTGGACTTGCCCGCACCGGTGCGCCCAGCGATAAGGAAGATGCCGTCGCCGGAGTAGGTGTCGAGGTCGACGACCTGGCGGGTGCGGAACGGCCCGAACCCCTCGATCTCGACCCGGTGGATCCTCATGCCGACACCTCGGCGACCGTGCGGGTGTCGACGATCTCGCGGATCAGCGCGGTCTCGCCTTCTGTGGGGCCGTCACCCTCACGCACGTGCGAGAGGAACGTGTCGATCAGCTCGACGTCGCTGACCGCCTTCTGCACGCGGGCGCGATAGCTGAGCCCGTCGTCCTCGGCGCGGCCCTGGGGGTCGGGCTGGATCGTGGCGCAGAACGGGAAACGCTGCTGCAGGCGACGCATGGGCTCCGCCTGAGGGGTCGCGTCGGTGAGCACGGCGCAGACCCACGCGTCGACGTGGGCGTCGTGCTCCGCGAGGGTGAGCAGCTCGTCGAGCGTGCCACGCAGGGTGACCAGCGGGCGCGGCACCGAGAGCTCGAGCCACTCGACCCGCGAGAGACCGTCGGCGTCGAGATCGACGAGCCAGGACCCGCGCGGCTTGTCGGCCTCGCTGAAGCTGTAGTGCAGGGGCGCGCCGCTGTATCGGATGTGCTCGGCGAGGCGGCTGCGCCCGTGAATGTGGCCGAGGGCGACGTAGTCGGGCCCGTCGAAGCTCGCCAGAGGCACGACGTCGAGCGATCCCTGCCGGATCTCCCGCTCGACGCCGGCGCTCGGCTCGACTCCGGCTGCGAAGCAGTGCGACACGACGATCGAGCGTCCGCCACGCTCGACGCGATCCGCCCCGATCAGTCCCATGGCGTGCGCGATGGCCTGCTCCTGCGTGCGCGGGTCGCTCCCCTGCCACACGGCGCGGGCGAGGATCGGCTCGAGGTACGGGATGCCGTAGAAGTGCACGGGTCCGTGCTCGTCCGCGAGCGTCACCGGCGTGCCGACGCTGGCCGCGTCGGTGATGACGTGGACGCCGTCGCGCAGCAGCGGCGCCATGAATCCGAGGCGCGCGGCGTTGTCGTGGTTGCCGCTGGTCAGCACGATCTGCGCGCCCGTGGCGCTCAGCTCGCGCAACACGTCGGTCAGCAGCGTGTAGCAGGCGGCTGCCGGCGTCGCCGAGTCGAACACGTCGCCCGCGATCACCACGACGTCGACCCCGCGCTCGCGCACCTGCACGGTCAGCTCGGCCAGCACACCGCGCAGCGCATCGAGCGTGGAGTGTCCGTGGAAGGACCGCCCGATGTGCCAGTCAGAGGTGTGCAGGATCCGCATGCCTCCACGGTAAGGACGGGCCCCGACATTGCCGCGGAGCACCGCCGCGGAGCGGGCGGATGCTCAGCTCGCCCTAGGCTTGCCGCGAACGGAGGGGTGGCGGTGGAGGAGGAGATTCGTATGGAGGCTGCAGCGTCACCATCAGCACCCGCCTCGATCGAACGAGCGCCGGGCTCCGCAGTCATCGCCGAATTGCTGAGGGTGCAGGAGCTCGCCGCTCCTCGAACCGGGCTGGGACGCATCCTCGGCGTCAGTCCCTTGAATGACGAATCGCGCCCCTGGTACCTCGGCGCTCTCGGCGAGCGAGAAGTGGCTAGACGCCTCGAAGAGCTTGGACCGGAGTGGTTGGTCCTCCACGCGGTGCCGGTCGGCGAGCGTGGCAGCGATATCGATCACTTGGTGGTGAGCGCCGCGGGCGTCTTCACCATCAACAGTAAGTTCCACGAGGACGCCCGAGTCTGGGTCGGCAGTCGGCGATTGCTGGTCAACGGCCAGAAGCAGGATCACCTGCGAAACTCGCGGTTCGAGGCGAGGCGGGTCGCCCGCATCCTCGCGGATCTTGGCAGTGTCCCGGTCTCGTCTGTCCTGGCGATCGTCGGTGCGCGGGAGATCACGATTCGTGAGCAGCCAGCCGACGTCGCGGTGATCAAGGCCACGAGACTCACGAAGTGGCTGCGCCGCCGACCTCCTGTCCTGGACGCGCTCACTCTCGAATCCGTGCGGGCAGCCGTCACCGATCCCGCTCGGTGGGGAACGCCGCCGCCCTTCGATCCGACGGCTTCCGAGCGATTCGCTGCGCTGCAACGGGAGGTGAAGGGCGCGAAACTCGTGAGGATGGCGTGGGGCACGGCATTGCTCGTGGGGCTCGTCGGTTTCGGTGTTGCTCAGGGGATCCCGTTGTTCGCGTCCTACTTCGGTTAGGCATCTTCGTACTGAAAGCATGCCCGCCGCGGCTCGCACCAAGAAGCCGAGCTTCGAGATCGCTCACGAGCGCGGTTCGACCTGCCCGATAGCGTCGATCCATGCCTTCCGACGTGACCCACCATCCGGCGACCTCGTTCTCCTACCAGGACGCGACGCTGATCTGGGAGGCCCGCGGAACCGGTGACACGACGTTCGTGCTCGTGCACGGCATCGGCATGGGGCGCACCGTCTTCACCGGCCTGGCCGAGCTGCTCGCCGAGCACGGCCGCGTCATCGCGATGGATCTGCCGGGCTACGGCGAGGCGCCCGAACCGGGTCGCACTCCCACGGTCGAGCGGCTCGCGGACATCGTGGCCGCCTTTCTGCGCGCGGAGGGCATCCCGAATCCGGTGCTGATCGGACACTCCATGGGAACGCAGGTGATCGTCGAGGTCGCGGCGCGGCATCCGGACATCTCGACCCGCCTGGTGCTGCTCGGTCCCACGGTGGAGATCGGGCAGCGGCGCTTCGGGACACAGCTGCGCAAGCTCGCGCGCGACCTGATCGATGAGAGCCCGAAGGTCCTGCTCACCGGCGCACGCGAGTACCTGCGGGCCGGGCCTCACCTGCGCCGAAAGCTGCGCGCGATGCTCGTCCACAGGCCTGAACTCGCCTACCCGCACGTGCCAGGCGACGTCCTCGTGCTGCGCGGGGAAGCCGACACCGTGGCGCCCCGCGAGTGGTGCGAGTACGTCGTGTCCGCCCTTCCCAGCGCTCGGCTGGAGGAGGTGCCGGGCAGCGGTCACGAGACCATGATCAAGAACCCGGATCCGGCCGCCGAGCTGATCCTGAAGTGGCTTGCGAACGACTGACTACGGGCGCTCCCAGGGCTCGACATCGCCCGGGACGACGACGAACATCGGGTGCAGCAGGGGCGTGCCGCCCACGACCTGCTCGTGGACCGCGGGCGAGCGCTCGGAGAGCTTGCGGAGCAGGTGTTCCCACTCGTAGGCGACCTGCCCCTCCGTCACCGGGATGAGCGTGGTGCCGGGAGCCGGAAGCTCGGCGATGCGTGCGAGGTCGAAGCGGTAGCCGCGGCGCGCGGCATCCTCGGCGATGGCGGACAGATACGACGCGATCGCTCCCGACGGCTGCTCGTGCGCGCGGAACCGCTCGAGCTGAGGGTGCTTCGTGTACCCGCGCGTGCGCCCCAGCAGCACCGCTTGGGCGAGCAGCGCCTCGCGCCACGCCGCGGTCAGCCCCTGCCGATCGAGCAGCGCAGGATGCAAAGACCACAGCCTCATCCGGACCCCCGTTTCCCCACCAGGTTACGTGCGCGCGCCTGGGGATAACTCCTTCGCGGCGACCACCTCCGGCTCTACCTTGGGGGCATGCGGTCTCGTCGTTCGCCGGTTGCGTTCATCGCGCTGCTCGCCCTCGGGCTGAGCGGATGTGCGGCGACGCCTGCCCCGGAGCCTTCACCCAGTGCGACGGGCTTCGCGAGCGAGGAGGAGGCGTTTGCGGCGGCGGAGGAGACATATCGGGCGTACGTCGCGGAGATCAATGCTTACAACGCTGGCGATGACGATGCAGACCCGCTGAGATACCTGCAAGGTGAGTTGCGCGACACGGACGAGCAGATTTACGAGCAGACGAGGGCTGCTGGAGTAACAACAGAGGGCGACTTGAAGATCACGGATCTTCGACGGGACTCCGTCGAGTTAGTCGCGGGGGCGGCAAGTGTTCAACTTGACGTGTGCATGGATGCCTCGGAATGGCGATTTATCAACGCTGACGGCGAGGATGTGACGCCCACCGACGCGCCGAAGAAGTACTTCCTTGACGTCGAACTTGCGACGGTCGATCGCTCACGGCTGGTCATCATCGGCAATGTCCCCGACTTCGAGTCAGACCGATGCTGACCCACCTCGTACTTGCCGTTGGGCTTGCATTGTCGCCGCACACTACAACGACGACGTCGATCGTCGCCGTTGCCGCGAACTGCACGATCACTCAAATCGCGGCGAACCAGTGCCCGCCCGCGCTTCATGTCGACAACCAGGGCGGGAGTATCGACGTCGGCACGACGATCGACTTCGGTTCGGCCGGCGGGGCTCCGGAAAACAGCGGCGGTGGCCCTGGCCCCATCGGCCACTACCCGTCCCCGCCCGATCCCGGCACGCCTCCCCCGCCCCCGGACGAATCCGACGGTCCCATCGTCTGCCTCGACGACACCAACACCGTCATCGGCCCGGAGTGCACGATCGGCATCCCCGAGCCCACGGAAGAAGAGCCCGAACCGGATGAGCCCGCGGCGCCGCCGGCGGTCGTCACGCTCACCGACCTCGCGTCCTTCGTCCCGGCTCCCCCGGCTGTCACGACCGAGCCCGACGGGATCGGCGCGAAGAACATGCCGCTGAACACCATCGCCACCTCAAGCGCACAGACGATCGGCGGCGAACTGTTCGGGTTCCCGGTCTCGGTGACGTTCACCCCGGCAGGGTTCCGCCAGGACTGGGGCGACGGCACCGTCACCGAATCGCGCACGGGCGGCGCGGCCTGGGAAGCGCTCGGTCAACCCGAGTTCAGCCCCACCGACACCAGTCACGCGTATGCCGAGAAGGGCACCTACACGCTCACCGTCACCGCGCTCTACACGGCCGCCGTCGACTTCGGCGAGTGGGGAACGCGCACCGTCGACGGCGTGATCTCCGCACCCTCCGCCGCTCGCGACATCCGGATCGTCGAGGTGCACACCGCACTCGTGCAGCAGGACTGCATCGACAACCCCGACGGCGCCGGCTGTTCCTGACGCCGGGCGCGAGGAGCCTCAGCCGTGCGCGGCGATCAGCCGGTCGAACGCGGCGTCGAGCTCCGGATCGACCGTCTGCCGCGACGGGTCGGCGCGGTACCAGTCGGCGATCTCGCGCGCCCCGTCCGAGAACGGCGTCGTGGCAACCCAGTCGGGCACGAGCTGCTTGATCCGCGTGTTGTCGAACAGCACGGAGTGCGCCTTGTCGCCCACGAGGCCGGGGCCCATCGACGGGATCTCCCGCGCGATCGCCTCGGAGGTGACATGCACGATCTCCGGCTCCACGCCGAGCGCCCGTCCCAGCAGCCGCGCGATCTCGTCCCATGTCAGGCTCTCGTCGCTCGTGATGTGCACGGCCTGTCCGATCGCGTGCGGGTTGCCGAACAGCCCCACGAATGCGCGCGCGAAGTCGCGGGAGTGCGTCAACGTCCACCAGCTCGTGCCGTCGCCGTGCACGACGATCGGGCGTCCCTCGATCATCCGCTGCAGCGTCGTCCACGCCCCCTCGAGCGGGATCAGCGACGGCCCGTAGGTGTGGCTCGGCCGGACGATCGTCATCGGGAAGCCGCTGTCGCGGTAGGCCGCGACCAGCAGGTCCTCGCTCGCGATCTTGTCGCGCGAGTACTGCCAGAACGGGTTGCGCAGCGGCGTCGACTCGACGATCGGCAGCTGCGCGATGGGCTTCTGGTAGGCCGACGCGCTCGAGATATAGAGGTACTGCGCGGTGCGCCCGCCGAAGATCCGGATGTCGTCGGTCACCTGCTGCGGCGAGAAGCTGCGGAAGTTCGCCACGACGTCGAAGGTCTCGTCGCCGATCGCGCTCGCGATGGAGTCCGCATCACCGGCGTCGCCGACGAGTCCGCGGACACCGTCGGGCAGGTCGCTGTTGCCGCGGTTCAGCAGCGTCACGTCATGCCCGCGCTCCACCGCCAGCGTCGTGACGTAGGAGCTGATGTTGCCGGTGCCGCCGATGATCAGGATGCGCATGCGCGTCAGGCTATCGGGGGCACGCGCTCGCCACGAGGAGTGCGGCGGTCAGCGGACGCCCGCGCCCTCCAGCACCCCGGCACGCTCGGGTGGTGCTCGAACCAGTCGGCGACGTACCAGCAGACGGGCAGCACGGTGCGGTCGCCGGCGGCCTCAATCTCGGCGACCGCGCGCTCGGTCACGATGGCGGCGTAGCCGTGGCCACGGTGCGCCGGGTTCGTGAACGCGCGGGTGAGCGCCACCGTCCGGCCGTTGTCGCGGTAGTCGAGAACGCTCACCAGATCGTCACCGCGGCGCAGCTCGTAGCGCGACGCGGTCTTGTCGTGGGTGAAGGTCAACTCAGTCACGCACCGAGGTTACGTCCGTCCACAACCCTCGGGATCGATCGCCGCTGGCGATTCGCTGTGCACAACCGCAACGCGCGCCGAGCGCGACTCTAGCGTCGGCGACATGCCGATGCGCACCGTCACCTCGATCCTGGTCCTCGTCGCCGCGCTGAGTCTGGCGGCGTGCGCACCGGCCCGCTCGGAGGCCGAGCAGACGTACCGCGACTGGATGCGCGCCGTCGACGACTTCCGCCGGCAGACTCCCACGGAGGACACCGTCCCGACGATCCGCCGCCTGAGCAGCGCGGACATGATGCACGCGCTCCAGTGGAACCTCTCCGGCTACGTCGGCACCGGCCACCGCCAGACCGGCTACCGCCACGTCGTCGTCTTCCGCTTCGTGGACCCGCCGCCGACGCCCGGCACCGCCCGCTCCGGCGCCCGCATCACGGCGGACGTGTGCGTCGACGCCTCGCTGACCGGGGAGGTCGACGCGGAGGGGGAACCCGTCGCGCTGACCAGGCCGCCGCGCCACGAGCGGCTCGTCACGTTCACGACCGACGCGGACGGCCGGCCCCGAGTCCACGAGGACGTCGAATCGCAGTCGGATGTCTGCGGCTGAGTCCCTCTCACCGCTCCGCGCGGGAGAGCTTCGACGGCCACCAGATCGCGCGGCCGACGTCGGTCGCGAGCGCGGGCACGAGCAGCGAGCGCACGATGAACGTGTCCAGCAGCACGCCGAACGCCACGATGAACGCGATCTGCACCAGGAACAGCACCGGGATGACCGACAGCGCCGTGAACGTCGCGGCGAGCACCAGGCCTGCCGACGTGATGATGCCGCCGGTCACGCGCAGCCCGCGCAGGATGCCCTCCCGCGTGCCGTGCGCGAGCGACTCCTCGCGCACCCGCGACATCAGGAAGATGTTGTAGTCGATGCCCAGGGCGACGAGGAACACGAAGCCGTACAGCGGCACGGCGGGGTCCGCCCCCGGAAACCCGAGCACGTTGTTGAACACGAGCGCTGCCACGCCCATCGCCGTCCCGAACGACAGCACGGTCGTCAGCGTCAGCAGGATCGGCGCGAGCACCGACCTCAGCAGGAGCATCAGGATCACGAGGATCACGCCGAGCACGATCGGCACGATCACGTTCCGATCCCGGATCGACGCCTCGTTCGTGTCCAGGTCGGTCGCGGTCGAGCCGCCGACGAGCACGCCGGGCACCTCCTCGGCCAAGGAGGTCCGCAGCTCGCGCACGGTCTCCTCGGCCTCGAGCGAGTCGGCCGCATCCGACAGGGTGGCCTGCAGCAGCACGTCGCCGTCCGACACCACCGGGTCGGGCGCGGGCGTCCCGGGAGGGCCGAACGCCCCGATCCCGTCCTCGGTGACCGGCGCGGTCAGGCCGCTGCGGTCGACGATCACCGCGACCTCCGCGACGCCGTCCTGCGCGAGCAGCACATCCGCGGCATCCTGCAGCCGGTCCTCGGGCGCGACGACCGAGGCGGGGCTGCCCGACCCGGCCGGGAAGTGCTCGCCGAGCACCTCCTGCCCGTCCCTCGCCTCGGACGATCCGAGCACGAGCTCGGACTGCGGGACGCCCGAGGCCTGCAGCTGCGTGACGCCGACGCAGCCGAGCGCGAGCACGGCGGCGGTGGCGATCCAGATCGTCCGCGGCCGACGGGACACGAGGCGCGCGAGCTTCGCCCACACGCCGCCGCCCTCGCCCGCATCCGGAGCCTCGGGGTCGAATCGCGGTCGCCGCGGCCAGAAGGCAGCCCGCCCGAGGGCGTACAGGATCGCCGGCAGCAGCGTCAGCGCCGACAGGATCGAGAACACGATGCCGATCGCCGCGACCGGGCCGAGCGAGCTGTTCGAGCGCAGGTCGCTCAGCAGCAGACAGAGCAGACCGGCGATCACCGTGCCTCCCGAGGCGACGATGGGCTCAACGGATCCCCGCAGCGCGCGCATCGTCGCGGTCCACCGGTGAGGCGTCCGCACGAGCTCGTCGCGATACCGCGCCACGTAGAGCAGCGCGTAGTCGGTCGCGGCGCCGATCACGAGGATGAACAGGATGCCCTGCGTCTGGCCGCTGAGCAGCAGGATGTCCGCCTTCGCGAGCCACCACACGGTCAGCAGCGCGACGCACAGGGCGAACAGGCTCGTCGCGAGCACCGCGATCGGCAGCAGCAGCGAGCGGTAGACGAGCACCAGGATCACGAGCACCGCCGCGAGTGCGACGGCCAGCAGCAGCCCGTCGATGCCGGCGAAGGCGCCGACGAGGTCGCTCGTGAATCCCGCCGGACCGGTGATGTGCACGTCGACGCCGCTCGGCAGGTCCTGCGCGACGATCGCACGGAGCTCGTCTGTCGCCTCCCCGAGATCCGCGTCGCTGTCGAGCGGGATGAACGCCTGCACCGCCCGGCCGTCCTCGGACGGGATGGCCGGCGACGCCTCCCCGACCACGACGTCCTGCTCCGCCGCCTCCGCGAGGCGATCCGCGATCGTGTCCAGCTCGTCCTGCGTCAGCTCGTCGCCCGAGGAGAAGACCACGACGGCGGGAATGGCGTCGCCCTCCGTGAACCCCGGAAGCCGCTCCTGCACCTCCGTCGCCTCGGCCGTGGCCGGAAGGTAGGCGGTCCGGTCGTTGGAGGACACCTCGTCGACCCGGCCGAAGTAGGGCCCGCCCACCGCGGCGGCGGCGAACCACACGAGGATCAGGACCGCCGGCAGCAGGATGCGCAACCAGACGGGAACGCGCGGACCCCGCAGATCGTGGCGCGTGAGGTTCGAGGCAGGGCGACGGCTCATATCGCTAGCTTAGCTAGATACATCCCAGACGAGTTACTGCCCGCCGGAGTATCATGCCGGTGTGAGCCCGGAGGAGACGAAACACGACGATCCGTCGATGTTCGATCCGCGTGTCCTCGACCCGGGTCAGGAGATCGTCTCGCTCGCGGGGATACCGCCCCACGAGATCGACCAGATCGTCGAGCTGCTGCGGGCGATGCGCGCCTGGCGAGAGGCGGACGAGCGGATGAGCGAGGCCTCGCGCCGCTACATGAAGCTCGGCGACACCGACATGCGCGCCCTGCGGTTCATCATCGCGGGGCAGCAGAACGGCATGCGCGTCACGCCCGGCGCCATCGCGGCGCACCTCGGCATCTCGACCGCGTCGACGACCAAGCTGCTCGACAGGCTCGCCGCCGCCGGTCACGTGCGGCGCCTGCCGCACCCCTCCGACCGCCGCAGCGTGATCGTCGAGGTCGAGGACCAGACGCGGCGCGCCGCGCGCGACAGCATCGGCCGCACGCATGGCCGACGGTTCGACCTCGCGGCGCAGCTCACGCCCGAGCAGCGTGACGTGATCATCCGCTTCCTGCACGACATCGCCGCCACGGCCGACGACCTCGCAACCTGACGCCCTTCGTGCACAATGGCGCGCCGTGCCGGCCGCCGCGCGTCACATTGCGTCATGACCCGCGGGGATGGCTGAAACGGTTTGACATGCCGCGACACGCCCGGTCACAATTGCCGCATGTCTGACAACGCCACGCTTCTGTCCGCCCAGGAGGCGAACGGGACTACCGGGATGATGATGCCCGGTCGCGTTGCCATGTGCTGTCGAATGTGTCGCTGAACGAATCCCAGCGCCCTTCCGGCTCGCCCGCTCCCCGCGGGCTCGCAGCCGAGGATCCTGGATCCTCACCCGCTGACCCTCGCCATCTGAGCGCGAACGGTCACCCCGACGCACACTCGCACCCCGCCGGTGCACCTCCGCAAGGACACATCATCATGACGAACGCCCCCGCCCTCCTCGACCGCACGGCCCCCTCGCCCCGCACGGCCGCCGCGAGCCCCGCGCCCGTCCGCCACCTGCACCCGCTGCCGCAGGTCGCCGAGCAGCGCACCGAGACCGTCGCGGCTTCCGCCGCCCCCAAGCCGCAGGCCGCCCCGCGCGGCTTCGCCCTGTACGTGGGCCTCGACGAGCTGAAGGCAGCGGCCGACGGCGTCAGCCTGCCGATCCTCGTCGACGCGCTGCGTCGCACGCTCGCCGAGCTCGCGCCGAGCGCCGAGACGTACGCCGCCGTCGCGCTCGCGCCGCAGCAGACCGGCGGCCGCGACGTCGACGTCGTGCGCCTCGCCCTGCACGAGCCCGGCGCGGTCGCCCGCACCAAGAACCAGTCGGAGGAGCAGGCCGAGGCCGCGCGCGGCGTCGTGGTCGACATCTCCCGCAAGCGCGTGATCATCGACGGCGAGTCGGCGAACCTCACCTTCAAGGAGTTCGAACTGCTGCAGTACCTCGTGCTGCGTGAGGGCCGCACGATCGAGCGCGGCGAGCTGGTGTCGTCGCTGTGGGACGCGGGTGACGCGGACGCCCCCGGCGAGCGGACGATCGACGTCCACGTCCGCCGCCTGCGCTCGAAGCTCGGCGCGTTCCAGGACATCGTGCGCACCGTGCGCGGCGTCGGCTACCGCTTCGACCGCCACGCGGATGTCGCGGTGCGCTACGGCGCCGGCGCCCCGTCGCCCGACCGGTTCTGACACCCGCCCCACCCGGGGGATCGCCCCGCCGCAGATGACCCGCCGGATTGTCAGATGCGGCGCGTAGCGTGAACCCGTGATCCCGTCCGCCGCCCTCGAATCGCGCATCGCCGTTCGTGCACGCGATCCGCGGCCGGACCCGGGCCCGCGCCTCGAGAGCGTGTACCGCCCGGCGCGACCGCTCGACCTGTACGCGACCGTCGCGGTGTTCCAGCGCGGTCCCGGTGACCCCGCGCAGGCCTGGAGCGCCGGCGTCATCTGGCGGGCGATCCGCACGCCGCAGGGCGTCGCGAGCATCGCGCTCAGGCAGATGCGCGACGGATCCGTCCGGGCCGCATCCTGGGGTCCGGGACGCGAGTGGGCGATCGCGCAGGTGCCCGCGCTGTGCGGCGCGCTCGACGACGACGACGGCTTCGACCCGTCGCTGCATCCGCTGATCGCCGACGCCCACCACCGCCACCCCGGCCTGCGGCTCGGCCGAGGCGACATGCTCTTCGACGCGCTCGTGCAGTCGGTCACCGAGCAGAAGGTCACGGCGATCCAGGCATTCTCGGCCTGGCGACGCCTTGTGACCTGGTTCGGCGAGCGCGTTCCGGGGCCGACTCCGAAGCCGATGTTCGCGCCGCCGACGATCGACGGCTGGCGCCGCATCCCTTCCTGGGTTTGGCATCGAGCGGGGCTCGAGCCGCCGCAGAGCCGCGCCATCGTGCTCGCCGCCCGGCGCGGCGACGCGCTCGTGCGCGCGATCGCGGCGTGCGCACCCGACGCGCGGGATGCGATCCTGACCTCGCTGCCGGGCATCGGACCCTGGACCGCCGCCGAGACCCGGATCCGCGCGCTGGGCGATCCCGACGCCGTCAGCGTCGGCGACTTCCACCTCGCGCACCAGGTCGGCTACGCCCTGACCGGCACCCGCGTGGAGGACGACGGCATGCTCGAGCTGCTCGCCCCGTGGGCCGGGCAGCGGCAGCGCGTGATCCGCTACATCCTGGCGTCGGGGGTGCGCGAGCCGCGCCGCGCCCCGCGCCTGCATCCCGAGGACCACCGGGCGCGCTAGGGCACGGGCGCGCTAGGACACCGGCGGCAGGTCACCGGCGGCAGTGTGCCGCCTCAGGGCACGACGACGACCTTGCCGCGCGCGCGGCCGGATGCGAGGTGCTCGAACGCCGTGACCGCGTCGTCGAGCGCCCACGTGCTGTCGATCAGCGGCCGCACCTCGCCCGCCGCCAGCAGCGCCACGAACTCGTCGAGGTAGGCGCGGCGGTTCGGCTTCCACAGGATCGTGCCCATCCGCGTGCCGGTCAGCCTGCCCACGAGCGGGCCGGCCAGCACGTACCGCGCGAACGAGCCGAGGCGCCGTGCGATCAGCGAGTACCGCCCGCCGCGCTTGAGGCAGCGCCGCATCGCGAGGATGCCTCGGGTGTCGGCGATGTCGAGCACGACGTCGTACCGCTTCCCGGACCGCGTGACGTCCTCGGTGACGTAGTCGATCACCTCGTGCGCGCCGGCCGCGCGCATCAGGTCGGCCTTGTCGGCCGAGTCCACACCCGTCACGTGCGCGCCGCGCGAAACGGCGAGCTGGATGGCGAACGGCCCCACGCATCCGCCTGCGCCGTTGATCAGCACGCGCGTGCCGGCGCGAAAGGGTGCCGCGGCGCGCAGCCCCTGCAACGCGAGGAGCCCGGAGTGCGGCACAGTGGCGGCGTCGACGAACGAGACGCCGTCGGGGATGCGCGAGGACGCGTCGGCCGGCACGCGGACGTAGTCGGCGAGCGCCGCATGGCCGTGCGAGAACAGGTCGGCCCACACCCTGTCGCCTCGCTCGAGGTCGCGCACCCCGGACCCGACCTCCTCGACCTCCCCCGCCACGTCGAGGCCCATGTGGGGCGAGCGCGGCCGACGCACCCCCTCGACACGGGCGATGCGCGGCAGACCGCGCAGCTGGTCGAGATCGGCGGTGTTGAGCGAGCTCGCCCGCACCCGCACGAGCACTTCGCCGGGCCCGGGCCGGGGCGTCGCGACCTCGCCGACGCGCAGCACCTCGGGGCCGCCGTAGGCGTCGCGCAGCACTGCCCTCATCGCGCCACCCGCTCGGCGTCGGCGGCAACCGCCGCCCGCCGCAGCTGCAGCAGCTGGTCGACCCCGAACAGCCGCGCCACCAGCCGATCGAAGCGCGGCAGTCGATGCCCCACTTCGGCGCGGGACACGACGCGCGGGTCGGTCACGGCGTGCACGCCTCCGTCGATCTCCACCTCGGCCTCACCCGCCGCGAGCACGTTCTTCAGCCAGTCGGGCGTCGTGCCGTAGGGCAGCATGACGATCCAGCCGTCGTCGGTCGCGGTCAGGGCGATGGGCGTGCGGTACGTGCGGCCGGAGCGGCGTCCGCGGTTGCGGATGACGTGCGTCCCCGAGCCGGGAGCGCCCGCCGTGCGCAGCGCCGCCTTGTTGAAGTGGTCGCGGCCGAGGTGCCGCACGAAGCGCAGCCCCGGCTCCCACTTGGCGCGCATCGACAGGATCAGCGCGACCAGCAGCAGCACGGCGAGCGCGATCACCGCGCCCGCCGTGGCGAGGATCCAGATCCACATGATGTCTCCCTTACATTGTAAGCCTTACTTCGTAAGGTAGCCGTACACCGTAAGGGGCACAAGATCTCGCGCCTAGAATCTGAGCACGATGACCGACACGACGACTCCGCGGACCGCCCTCACCCGCGCGCGCGTGCTCGACACCGCCGTCGCCCTCGCCGACCGCAAAGGCATCGGCGGACTCACGATGCGCAGCCTCGCCGCCGAGCTCGGCGTCGAGGCGATGTCGCTCTACCACCACGTCGCGAACAAGGACGATCTGCTCGACGGCGTCGCGGACGCGATCGCGGGCGAGATCCAGGCAGCCGTCGCGGAGCTGCCCGCGCCCGAAGCCGCCGAGTGGAAGGCGGCGCTGCGCCGACGCATCCTCACCGCGCGGCAGGTCATGCTGCGCCACCCCTGGGCGCCGGGGGTGTTCGAGAGCCGCACCGCCTTCGGGCCGCAGATCGTGCGCTACACCGACGGGTTCGTCGGCCTGCTGCGCCTCGGCGGGCTGTCGCACGACCTCGTCCACCACGCGATGCACGCGCTCGGGAGCCGCGCCTACGGCTTCACGCAGGAGCTGTTCGACCCCGCCGGCTCCGCGGACCAGGACGCGTCGCCCGAGCTGCTCGCGCAGATGGCGTCGGAGGCGCCGAACCTCATCGAGATGCTCGCCCACATCGCCCACGACGATCCGGGATCCACACTCGGCTGGTGCGACGACCAGAGCGAGTTCGAGTTCGGCCTCGACCTGCTGCTCGACGGCCTCGAACGCCGCGCGGCCCGCGAGGCGGGCGCGTAGCCTGAAGCCATGTGGCTCATCCTGCGCAGCGCCGCGGTGCTCGCGATCGGTGCGATCGTGGGCGCTGCCTCTCTCGGCAACGTGTGGCTCGGGCTGCTGATCGGGCTGCTGGTGTCCCTCGGGCTCTTCCTCGCCTTCGAGGGACGCAAGGGCGACCATCCCGGTCGCGACGAATACGACGACGGCGCTCGCCTCTAGCCCCGGCGGCGGCGCGCCTCGGGATACGGCGGGCGCGCGGCAGGATCCGCCCGCTCTCGTCCGGGAGCGGTCAGCTGTAGTACAGCGCGACGCGACGGCCGTCGATCTCGCGCACGTCCACCGCGGTGTCGTAGACGGCCTCCAGCACATCGGGACGCATGATCTCGGCGCTCGGCGCGTCCGCGACGATGCGGCCGTCGCGCATCGCGACGATCCGGTCGGCGTACGTCGCGGCGAAGTTGATGTCGTGCAGAACGACGATCACGCGCAGGCCGAGCTCATCGGCCATGCGGCGCACGAGCTTCATGATCGCGGTCTGGTGCCGCAGGTCGAGGTTGTTGAGCGGCTCATCCAGCAGCACGTACTTCGTGTCCTGGGCGAGCACCATCGCGATGAAGGCGCGCTGGCGCTGCCCGCCCGACAGCTCGTCGAGGAACCGGCCGCGGTACGGCTCGAGGTCGAGATAGGCGATCGCCCGCTCGATGTGGGCGCGGTCGTCGACCGTGAGACGCCCCTTCGAGTGCGGGAAGCGTCCGAACTCGACCAGGTCCTGCACCGTGAGCCGCGCGGCGATGTGGTTGTCCTGCCGCAGCACGGCGAGCACCTTCGCGAGCTCCGACGACGACGCGGTGGCGACATCCTGCCCGTCGACCGTGATCCGGCCCGCGTCGGGCTTGGTGAGCCGGCCGATCAGCCCGAACAGCGTGGACTTGCCGGCGCCGTTCGGGCCGATCAGGGCCGTGATGCCCTCCCCGCCGAACGACACGGTCACCTCATCGAGCACGGTGACTCCGCCGTAGCGCTTGGACGCGTTCTCGAGCGCGATCATCGCGCCCCCTTTCGCAGCACGAGGTACAGGAAGAACAGGCCGCCGGCGAACTCGATGACCGTCGACAGCGTCGCGCTGAACGCGAAGAGCCGCTCGATCACGAGCTGGCCGCCCACGAGGCACACCATGCCGAGCAGCACGGCGGTGGGCAGCGTCCACGCGTGCCGGAACGATCCGGCGTAGGCGTACGCGAGGTTCGCGACGATGAGGCCGAAGAACAGCACCGGCCCGACGAGCGCGGTGGAGGCCGCGATCATGACCGACACGATCCCGAAGAGGATCATCACCGTGCGACGGTGATCCACGCCGAGCCCGACCGCGGCCGGCTCGCCCAGGGTCAGCACGTCAAGCGTCGCGCTCAGCGGGATCGCGGCGGCGCAGCCGAGCGCGACCAGGATCGCCGTCAGCAGCAGGAGGGTCTCATCCGGTCGCGTGAGCGAGGCGAATCCCGCGTCGCTCAGCACCTGGAACGCGACCGGATCGAGCATCCGTTGCATCCACTCCGTGAAGGACCGGAAGAACGTGCCGAGCACGATGCCGACGAGCAGCATCAGGTGGATCGAGCGGCGCTTCCCGCCGAACAGCCACGTGAACAGCAGCACGCTGAACGCCACCATGACGACCACCTGCACGCCCCACAGGATCAGCGGGTCCAGCGTCAGGAACGACGTCGCGCCGAAGAAGAAGACCACGATGGTCGAGATCAGCATGTAGAACGCGTCGAAGCCCATGATCGACGGCGTCAGGATCCGGTTCTGCGTGATCGTGTGGAACACGACCGTCGAGACGCCGACCGCGGTCGCGACGACGAGCATGGCGGTGACGCTCAGTCCGCGCACCTTCAGCGCGAACAGCAGCGATCCGGGCACGTCCGTGAACAGGAACAGCGCAACGAGCGCGAGCACGACCGCGGCGAGCGCCGCCATCCGCACGCCGGGGCGGGACCACAGGGTGCGCGGCGGGGTCGCGACGGCGAGGGGCGCCTGTTCAGTGAGCACGGCTCCCCTTTCGCAGCAGCAGCCACAGGAACAGGGCCGCCCCGACGATGCCGACGATGACCGACAGCGGGATCTCGTACGGGAAGCGGAGCACGCGCGCGAGGATGTCGCACGCGACCACGAACACGGCGCCGAGCCCCGCGACCCACGGGATCGAGCGACGCACGTTGTCGCCGATGATGAGGCTCACGATGTTGGGCACGACGAGCCCCAGGAACGGGATCATGCCGGCCGTGACCAGCACGGCGGCGGTCGTGACCGCGATGATCACCATGCCGATCGCGACGACGCGGCGGTAGTCGAGGCCGAGGTTCGTGGCGAACTCCTCGCCGAGGCCGATCACGCTGAACCGGTCGGCCGCGATCCACGCGATCACGCCCATCAGCCCCGCGACCCACAGGAACTCGTAGCGCCCCTGCATCACGCCCGCGAAGCTGCCCTGCGCCCACTGCCCGAGCGACTGCAGCAGGTCGAGCCGGTAGGCGAAGAACGTCGTGACCGCGGCCACGACGCCGCCCAGCATGATGCCGACGAGCGGGACGAGCACGAGCTGCCGCACGGGCACGGCGCGGATGATCCGCAGGAACACCCACGTGCCGAGGAGGGCGAACCCCGCCGCGACGCCCATCTTCCCGAGCAGCGCCATGCCGGGCCACAGCACCATCGTGACGAGCATGCCGAGCGTGGCGAACTCGCTCACGCCGGTCGTGCCCGGCTCGACGAACCGGTTGCGCACGAGCATCTGCATGATGAGCCCCGCGATCGCGAGCGTCGCCCCGACCAGCAGCAGCGCGAGCGTGCGCGGGATGCGGCTCACGATCAGCAGGAACGCGGCGCGCCCGTCCGGTCCGCCCGTCACGAGCGCGAGCGGGGAGACATCCGAGACCCCGATGAAGAGGCTCGCGACCGACAGGACGAGCAGGGCCACGCCGATCAGCGCCCCCGCCCAGGCGCGCCGGGGGCGGGCCTGGACGGGGACGCCTGTCGACGTCGCGATCGCTGTCACGAGGACGGCAGGATCCCGATCAGCACGGGGGCGGAACTCACCGACCGGCGATCTGCAGGACGTCGTCGATCATGCGCTGGGTCGTGTCGATCCCGCCGAACACGATGTACCAGGCGGTCGGGTCGAGGTAGAGGATGTGGTCCTCCTCGGCCGCGGTGGTCTGGTTCACGATCTCGTTGTCCAGGACGACCTCGGCGGCCTGCGCGCCCTCGGTCGCGACCGCGGCGTCACGGTCGACGACCCACAGCCACTCGGGGTCGTGCTCGAGGAGGAACTCGAACGAGATGGGCTCCCCGTGCGTGGCGGCCTCGACGTCCTCGACGACCGGGTCGACGCCGAACACGTCGTAGATCAGACCGCCTCGGGCGCCGCGCGTGTCGCCGTCGCCCTTCGACGGGGCCAGCGCACTGAGCTCGCCGCCCGACACCATGATGCCGAGGCCGGAACCGCCCGCCTCGGTGACGGCGGCCTTCGCCTCGTCGATCCCGGCCGTGAGCTCCTCGAGGGCCGCGGCGGCCTCGTCCTCCGCGCCGAGCACCTCGCCCAGGAACGCGGTGTTCGCCTCGAGCGTGGCGAGGAAGCCGTCGCGCATGGACAGGTCGATCGTGGGCGCGATCTCGTTCAGGTCCTCCCAGAGGGCGGCCGAGCGCCCGCCGACGACGATCAGGTCGGGCTGCTGCGCTTCGATCTCGATCAGGTCGGCCTCGAACAGCGTGCCCGCGTTGAACGCGTCGTCCGCGAGGTGGTCCTCCAGGTAGTCGGGCACCGACTCGAGCGGCGCCCCGGCGACCTCGCCACCGAGCGCGCCGATCGTGTCGAGCACGGCCATGTCGAACACGACGATCTTCTGCGGGTCGACGGGCACCTCGACGGTCGTCTCCTCGTAGACCGGATCGGCGCCCTCCTCGGTCACCGTGTTGCGGTCCCACGTGTAGCTGATCGTCTCGGACTCGGCGGCGGGCGCCTCGGCCGCGGCATCGCCCTCGGCGGACGTCGACGCGCACGCCGAGAGCGCGAGCGCCGAGGCGGCGACGAGCCCGAGGGCGGCGATCGATCGGGTTGCAGACATGAACATGCTCCTATCCAGAGCGCGGTATCAGCCGCGGTCTTTCGGTGAAGGGGATCGGCGGGAACGCCCGCAACAAGCGGTCGCGTCGAGGTTAGGACACCCTAATCCCACCGCTGGGTAGGTTAACCTAACTTCCATGACCCATGCGACCGCGATCCCGGCATTCACCCTCGAGCGGGAGCCCCTCGAACTGAAGTTCCGCTTCGCGACGCTCACGTCCCGCGAGTGGATCACCCCGGCGTATGTGCGTGTCCGCGTCGAGGGCGCCGACCTCGTCGGATTCGGCTCGCGCGGCCACGACGACCACATCCGGATCTTCCTCCCCGAGCCCGGCGCGCCCGCCCCGACGACGGTCGAGGAGATGCGCGCGGCGCCCAGCCGGGAGTTCACGCCCCTGTACTGGGGCGACGACGGCGAGACCGGATGGCTCGACCTCGAGTTCGCGATCCACGGCGACGAGGGCGTGGCGGGAGTGTGGGCGGCGACCGCACCTCTGGGCTCTGCGATCGGCGTGGGCGGCCCGCGCGGCTCGCTGCGGATCGAGGGCGCCCCGGCCGCGTGGCTGCTCGCGGGCGACGAGACCGCGATCCCGCAGATCCGCCGCTATGCCGCCGCGATCGCGGACGGCGCGCCCGCCACGATCCTCATCGAGGTCGCCGACGCCGCGCACGAGGTGCCGATCGACGCCCCCGCGGTCGAGTACGTCCACCGCGGCGACGCTCCGGCGGGCTCGGCGCTCGCGGCGCGCCTCGACGCGCTGACCGCGCAGGATCGGCCGGCGGACGACGTCTTCGGCTACATCGCCGCCGAGCAGGGCATCGTCAAGACCGGCCGCGCGCTGCTCGTCGACCGCTGGGGCATCGAGGCCGAGCGCGTCGTCGTGAAGGGCTACTGGAAGCGCGGTGAGTCGGAGTACCACGCGCCCCACGGCCCCGGCGCGCGCTGACGCCTCGCCGTCAAGGCCCTGACAGCGCGCTCCGGCCGAAGCACAATGGCCGCATGACCACGAAGAACTCCGTCAAGAACTACGCCACCGTCAAGGCCGCGGCGGCCACGGCCGCGACCGCCAAGGCCACCGGGAAGACCGTCGGCCTCGCCGGGAAGGCCGCACTCTCGCTCGTCGGCCTCGTGCAGATCGGGCTCGCGCTCGCGGCCTTCTCGGACTTGTGGGCGCGGCCCGCGAAGCAGGTCCGGCTGACCAAGCCCGTGTGGGTGCCGATCATCCTGGTCAACTGGATCGGACCGCTCGCGTACTTCGTCGGCGGCGTCAAGCGCTGACCGCCCCGACTCGGCTGCCCGACCGGTCCGTGTAAGGCTAGAGGGATGCGCATCGCTGTCACCGGATCGTCCGGCAAGCTCGGATCGGTCGTCGCGCGCGAGCTGCGCGCGGCCGGTCACCACGTCATCGGCATGGACCGCGTCGGCGAGCGCGCTCCGGACTTCGTCCGCGTGGACCTGACCGACTACGGGCAGGTCGTCGACGCCCTCACCGCAGTGGGCGACACGCACGACGGCCTCGATGCCCTCGTGCACCTCGCCGCGATCCCTGCTCCCGGTCTCGCGCCGGATGTCGCCACGTTCCACAACAACATGGCGACCACCTTCAACGTGTTCTGGGCCGCCACGCGGCTCGGAATCGACCGGATCGTCTACGCGTCGAGCGAGACCGTGCTGGGACTCCCCTTCGACGTCCCGCCGCCGTACGTGCCCGTCGACGAGGAGTACCCGGCCCGCCCCGAGTCGGTCTACTCGCTCGTGAAGCACCTCGAGGAGCAGCTGGCGATCGAGCTCGTGCGCTGGAACCCGACGCTGTCGATCACGGCCCTGCGCTTCTCGAACGTGATGTGGCCCGAGGACTACGCCGCGTTCCCGTACGACGCCGATGCGCGCGAGCGCAAGTGGAACCTCTGGGGATACATCGACGCGCGGGACGGCGCCCACGCGGTCGAGCGCGCGCTCGAGGTCGCGCCCGTCGGCTTCGACCGGTTCATCATCGCCGCGGCCGACACGGTGACCACCCGCCCCAACGCCGAGCTGCTCGCCGAGGTCTTCCCCGACGTCCCGATCCGGGCCGAGGGCGGGCGGGACGGGATCGGCGAGCACACCACGCTGCTGTCGATCGACAAGGCCCGGCGCCTGCTCGGCTACAACCCGACCCACAGCTGGCGCGACGGACGCTGAGAGAAGGACGACCCATGAGCCTGTTCCGCACGAAGTCGATCGAGCAGAGCATCGCCGACACGAAGGAACCCGAGCACGAGCTCAAGAAGAACCTCGGCGTCTTCGACCTGATCCTGTTCGGCATCGGCGTGTGCGTCGGCGCGGGGATCTTCGTGCTGACCGGTCACGCGGCCGCGACGAACGCCGGCCCCGCCATCGCGCTGTCGTTCCTGATCGCGGGCGCCGCCTGCGCGCTCGCCGCGCTCTGCTACGCCGAGTTCGCCTCCACCGTGCCGGTCGCGGGCAGCGCGTACACCTTCACGTACGCGACGCTCGGCGAGCTGCTCGCATGGATCATCGGCTGGGACCTGATCCTCGAGTTCACGGTCGGCGCGGCCGCGCTCGCGACGTCCTTCAGCCAGTACCTCGCCGTCGTGCTGGAGGGCACGTGGTTCGAGATCCCGGCCGCCATCGCGACGGTCGAGAACGGCTTCATCAACCTCCCGGCGGGCCTGCTCATCCTGGGCCTGACGGCGGTGACCATCGGCGGGATCAAGCTGTCGAGCCGCCTGAACCAGATCATCACGGGCCTCAAGGTGCTCGTCGTGCTCGCGGTCGTCGTGGTCGGCGCGTTCTTCGTGAAGGTCGCGAACTGGGTGCCGTTCGTGCCGCCGGCCGAGGCGCCGTCGGGTGACGGCGGGGCCGACGTGTTCCATCTGCCGATCGTGCAGGGCATCTTCGGCCTCGAGCCGAGCGTGTTCGGCATCGGCGGCGTGTTCGCCGCCGCCGCGATGGTGTTCTTCGCGTTCATCGGCTTCGACGTCGTCGCCACCACGGCCGAGGAGACCCGCAACCCGCAGCGCGACCTGCCGCGCGGCATCATCGGCGCGCTCGCGATCGTGACCGTGCTGTACATGGCGGTCTCGCTCGTCATCACCGGCATGCAGAACTACCGCGACATCGACCCCGAGGACGGCGCGCCGCTCGCCACCGCGTTCGACGCGGTCGGTCTGCCGGTCATGGGCAACCTGATCGCGATCGGCGCGTGCATCGGACTGATCGTCGTGTCGATGATCCTGCTGATGGGTCAGACGCGCGTCGCGTTCGCGATGTCGCGCGACGGCCTGCTGCCCGTGGGGCTCTCCAAGACGCACCCGCGGTTCCGCACGCCGTACCGGATCACGATCATCACCGGCGTCGTCGTGGCGATCCTCGCCGCGTTCGTGCCGCTGTCGACGCTCGCCGAGCTGGTGAACATCGGAACGCTCGCGGCGTTCGTCCTCGTCTCGATCGGCGTGATCGTGCTGCGCCGCACGCGGCCCGACCTGCCGCGCGCCTTCCGCGTGCCGTGGGTGCCCGTGCTGCCGATCCTTTCGGCCGTGATCTGCTTCTACCTGATGCTGAACCTCACGCTCGACACGTGGATCCGGTTCCTGGTCTGGCTCGCGATCGGCGTCGTCGTCTACTTCCTGTACTCGCGGCGGCACAGCCGGCTGGGGAAGTCCGAGAGCGAGTCCGTCGGCGCCGCACGCCGCTGAGGTCGACGTGGTGGCGTGAGGGCCTTGCCCTGCGCACGGCGCGACGGGAAGACTGAGGCCGTCACCCGCCGACCGTGCAGTCAGGAGTCCGCAGTGCCCGTGCTCAACCCCTACCTGACCTTCCGCGACACCGCCCGCGAGGCGATGGAGTTCTATCACTCCGTGTTCGGTGGCGAGCTCGAGATCGAGACGTTCGGCGAGAGCGACGTCGACCACGATCCCGGCGACGCCGACCTCGTGCTGCATGCCGTGCTCGAGACGCCGGACGGCATGGTGCTGATGGCAAGCGACACGCCGTCGGGCGTTCCCTACGACGGCGCCGGCGGGCACGCTGTGTCGATCAGCGGCGACGAGGAGGAGGACCTCAGCGAGTGGTGGGAGGCCCTCTCGGAGGGCGGCACCATCACCCTGCCGCTGTCGGAGCCGGACTGGGGCGGCCTGTTCGGGATGTGCGTCGACCGCTTCGGCGTGAAGTGGATGATCTCGATCCTCGACGAGGACGACGACTTCGATGAGGACGAGGACGACGAGGACCTCGACGAGGAAGACCTCGACGAGGTCTGACGCCTAGAACTCCTCGTGCGTGTCAGGGTCGGCGTCGAACAGCCGGCCCCGCTCGAGCGCCGAGATGGCCTCGACGTGGTCGTCGTCCAGCATGAACCCGAACACGTCGGCGTTCTCGCGCTGGCGATCCGGATCCGCGGACTTCGGGATCGCCGTCGCGCCGAGCTGAACGTGCCAGCGCAGCACGACCTGCGTCGGGCTCACCTGATACGCCGCCGCGAGGTCGCGGATCAGCGGCTCGGTCAGCAGCTCACTGCGCCGCGCGAGCGGGCTCCAGCTCTCGGTGCGGATGCCGTGCTCGGCGTGGAACGCCCGCATCTCGGCCTGGGGGAAGTAGGGGTGCAGCTCGATCTGGTTTACCGACGGCACGACGCCGGTCTCGTCGATCAGGCGCTCGAGCATCGGCCGGGTGAAGTTCGACACGCCCACGGATCGCACGAGCCCCTCGTCGCGCAGGGCGATCATGCCGCGGAAGGTGTCGACGTACTTGTCCACGCTCGGGTTCGGCCAGTGGATCAGGAGCAGGTCGATGCGCCCGAGCCCGAGCGTCGCGCTCGATTCGCGGCCGCTCGCGATGGCCTCGTCGTAGCCGTGGTGACGGCCCGGGATCTTCGTCGTGACGATGATCTCCTCGCGGTCGACGCCGCCCTCGGTCGCGCGGCGCACGGCCTCGCCGACCTCGCGCTCGTTGCCGTAGTTCACGGCCGTGTCGAGCACGCGGTATCCGGTGCGGATGCCCGCCTCGATCGCGGCGATGCCCTCTTCGCCGGTGAGCTTGTAGGTGCCGAGACCCAGCTCGGCGAACGGCGTGCCGTCGTTGAGGGTGATCGCGGGGATGTCGATGTCGGCCATGTGTCCGAGCCTAGCGAGGGCCGGGCGCGTGGGCGGGGGGCTTGCGGATCGACCCGTCGTCAGCCGCGCGCCGGTCAGCCGCGCGCCGTGACCGCGCAGCGGTCGTCGCCCGGCGCCGCGTCGGACGCGGCATGCTCGAGCAGCCCGCACAGCAGATCGCGCTGCTCGGGTTCAAGGCCGCCGAGCAGCTCGGCCTCGGCCTCGCGCACGCGCGCGTCGAGGTCTGCCGCGACCCGCCGGCCGGCCTCGGTCACGACGATGCGGCGCGCGCGCCGGTCGGCGGCATCCTGCCGGCGCTCGATGAGCCCCGCCACCTCGAGGTCGTCGAGCACGTAGGTCATGACGGTGCGGTCGATGCCGAGCCGGGCGGCGAGCGCCGCCTGCGTCGGCGGCTCGTGCTCGAGGCTCATCGCGAGCACCTGGTAGCCGCGCCCGCCGTGCGGCACGTCCGCCGCGACGGCGCTGACGCGGTGCGTCCACTCGCGCAGCAGCGCGGTGAGCGCCCATCCGAGCATCGATCGTTCCGGCATGCCCCCATCGTAACGGGAATAGGTTGTGAAGCAGATGAGTTGTCAAGCAGATGAATTGACGACGAGGAGTCACGAGATATGCCCGACTACGGTCAGGATCTGAGCTTCGGCTCGTTCATCACCCCCACCAACGCCGACCCGCACCTTCCGGTGCGTCTGGCGCAGGCGTCGGAGCAGGCGGGACTGGATCTGGTCACGTTCCAGGACCACCCCTACCAGCCCGCATTCCACGACACGTGGACCCTGCTGAGCTGGGTCGCGGCGTCGACGTCGACCATCACGGTCTCGGGCAACGTGCTGAACCTGCCGCTGCGTCAGCCCGCGGTGCTCGCGCGCTCGGCGGCGTCGCTCGACCTGCTGTCGAGCGGGAGGTTCGCCCTCGGCCTGGGCGCGGGCGGGTTCACGGACGCGATCGCCGGAATGGGCGGACCGAAGCGCACGCCGGGCGAGAACGTCACGGCGCTTGCCGAGGCGATCGAGATCATCCGTGGCATCTGGGACGCCGGGAACCGCCGGCCGCTCCGCGTCGACGGGCGGTTCCACCGCGTCGCGGGTGCGAAGCGCGGCCCGAAGCCCGCGCACGACATCCCGATCTGGCTGGGCGCGTACAAGCCGCGCATGCTGCGCCTCACCGGCAGAGCGGCGGACGGCTGGCTGCCGTCCCAGGGCTACATGCAGCCGGGCGACCTGCCGCGCGCGAGCGCGCTGATCGACGAGTCGGCCGAGGAGGCGGGCCGCAGTCCGTCGGAGATCCGGCGCCTGCTCAACATCGTGCCGCAGTCGGACGCGGATCGCTGGGTCGAGGAGCTCGTGACGCTCGCGCTGGAGGACGGAATCTCGTCGTTCATCCTGGCGAGCGACGACCCGTCGACGCTGCACGTGTTCGGGCAGGAGATCGCACCGGCCGTGCGCGCGGCCGTGGCGAGCGAGCGCGCCGAGCGCGGCACCATGGCCGCCTCGGCCCGACGTGGTGAGGCGGCGCTCGCGCTGCGCCGGGACGGCATCGACTACGCCGCCGTGCCCGCTTCGCTCGCTGCGAGCGCGATCGAGCCCGGCGATCGCGCCTATGCCGACGTCCGGTCCAACTACCTGCGCGGCGGGCGACCGGGCATCGTGCTCCTGCCGTCCACCCGCGCCGAGGTCGCCGAGGCGCTCGGCTACGCCCGTGCTCAGGACGTGCCGCTCGGCATCCGTTCGGGCGGCCACGGCATCAGCGGCCGCTCGACGAACGACGGCGGCGTCGTGATCGACCTCCGGCGGTTCGACGGGGTCGAACCGCTCGAGGGCGACCGCGTCCGCATCGGTGCGGGCGCGACCTGGGGCGAGGTCGCGCAGGCGCTTGCCCCGCGCGGACTCGCCATCAGCTCGGGCGACTACGGCGGTGTCGGCGTGGGCGGGCTCGCGACGACGGGCGGCATCGGCTTCCTCGGCCGGAAGTTCGGGCTGACGATCGACCGCGTGCGCGCGTTCGACCTGGTGACGGCCGACGGTCGGATGGTGCGCGCGAGCGACGACGAGCACCCCGACCTCTTCTGGGGCCTGCGGGGTGCGGGCGGCAATCTCGGCGTCGTGACGAGCGTGGAGATCGACGCGATGCCGCTGGGCGACGTCGTGTTCTCGCAGATGGTGCTGGACGCCACCGACACGGCGGGCCTGCTCGAGCGCTGGGGCGCCGCGGTCGAGGCGGCCCCGCGCGAGCTGACGAGCTTCCTGATCCTGTCGCCCACGCAGCCCGGCCAGCAGGCCGTCGCACAGCTCATGACGATGTACGCCGGCGACGACACCGAAGCCGCGATCACCGAGCTCGAGCGGCTCGCGGATGCCGGGCCGCTGCTCGACCACAAGGCGTACGTGCTGCCCTACGCGGGCGTGGTCCAGCCGGTCGACCGCCACCATCAGGGCGCGGGCGAGCCCGTGTCGCGCGCGGCCCTCGTCGACCATCTGGATGCGCGGACCGCCGACGCCTTCGCCGCGGTCGCCGCTTCCGGCGCGGCGTACTTCCTGCAGGTGCGCGCGACGGGCGGTGCCGTGCACGAGGTGGCACCCGATGCGACGGCCTACCCGCACCGGCACCAGAACTTCCTGCTGGGGGCGCTGGGTCGCGCGCACGCCGAGCTCGACCCGGTGTGGGATGCACTCGTCGCGCCGCGCTCCTCGGGCCTGTACCTGTCGTTCGACACGGATCTGCGTCGCGAGCGGATCGCGGACGCCTTCGGAGCCAACCTGCCGCGCCTGCGGCAGCTCAAGCGCGCCTGGGACCCGGACAACGTCTTCCGCGCGAACTTCCCGATCGACCCGGCCTAGCCCCGAAGCCGGAGGACCGCGTCGAGCAGCGCGTCCGCCACCTCGCGCTTCGAGCCGCGCGCCTCGGCCACCACGCTGTCATCCGGGCCGATGATCGCCACGGCGTTGTCGGGCCGCTCGAAGCCCGCCTGCCAGCCGACCTCGTTGACCGCGAGCAGGTCGGCGCCCTTGCGTCGGCGCTTGCGGACGCCGCGCTCGATCACCGTCTCGGTCTCGGTCGGCATCTCAGCCGCGAAGCCCGCGATGAGCTGACCCGGGCGGCGCGCGGCGACGAGCCCCGCCAGGATGTCGGCGTTCTCCACAAGCTCGATCGTGGGGGCGCCGTCCTCCTTGGCGAGCTTGTGCTCGGCGGCGTTCGCCACGCGGTAGTCCGCGACCGCCGCCGTCATGATCACGACATCCGCTTCGGGCGCGAGCTCGGTCATCCGCGCCCCCAGCTCGGCCGCCGTGCCCGCGTGCGCCATGCGGATGTGCGCCGGCACCTCGGCGAGGACGCCCTCGTCGACGTGCGCCGCGACGAGCGTGACGTCCGCGCCTCGCTCGGCCGCCGCACGCGCGATCGCCACGCCCTGCCGCCCGCTCGACCGGTTGCCGATGAACCGCACGGGGTCGATGGGCTCGCGCGTGCCGCCCGCCGACACGACGATCCGGACGCCCGCGAGGTCCCGCCTCGCCGCGAGCAGCCGCCCGACCTCGGCGTGGATCGCCTCGGGTTCGCTCATCCGTCCCGGTCCGCTGTCCTGCCCGGTGAGCTGTCCGCTGTCGGGCCCGATCAGGTGCACGCCGCGGGCGCGCAGCGTCGCGATGTTCGCCTGCGTCGCGGCGTGCAGCCACATCTCGGTGTGCATGGCCGGGGCGACGAGCACCGGTGCGGCCGTCGCGAGCAGCGTCGTGCCGAGCAGATCGCCGGAGAGGCCCGCCGCCATCTTCGCGAGCGTGTTGGCGGTCGCGGGCGCGACGACCACGAGGTCCGCCTGCTGCCCGAGCGCGACATGGCGCACCTGAGCGACGTCGTCGTGCACCGACGTCGTGACCGGATGCCGGCTGATCGCCTCCCACGTCGGCGCCCCGACGAAGCGCAGCGCGTCCTCGGTCGGTACGACGTGCACCTCGTGCCCGTCCTTCACGAGCAGGCGCACGAGCTGCACCGCCTTGTACGCGGCGATCCCGCCGGTCACTCCCACGACGATGCGGTGCTTGGAGCCAGTCGAAGTGTTCACGGCGCCAGTCTTCCAGCCCGCTCCGCGATGGGGCGAAGAGATGCCGGAGCCCGGGCGCGACCAGGCGAGGTTGCACGAGCCCGCGGCGAGGGCAACCCCCTGTCCGAAGCCCGGCCCCGTGACCGAGCCTGTCCGCATGAACACACCCGACGACGCGAAGAAGCCGCAGGATCACCTTCCCCCGCAGGACGAGCGGGACGCGAGCGAGATCGAGGAGACCCAGTACCCCGGCACGGAGGGGCCGTCCGGCGGATCGCCGGTCTCCCCCGAGACCGCCGCGGAGCCCGACGAACCCGGCCGCCACGGCCTCGCGAGGCCACCGCAGCAGGGCGCCTGATCGGGGTGCCACTCTAGGCGCCCGCCTCTCACGACGGAGCGATCGCACCGCGCGCCTGGTGGGTGCGGACTCGGGAAGAATGAGTGCGATGTGCACCGTGATCGTCCGCGTCCCCGAGCCCGGCTCGTCCGCTCCCGTCCGCCTGCTCGCGGTCCGCGACGAGGATCCGGAGCGGCCGTGGAATCCCCTCGGCGAGTGGTGGCCGGATCGCGCGGGACTCGTGGGCGTGCAGGACCGGCTCGCCGGCGGCGCCTGGCTGGCCGCGCGAGGCCCCCGGCTCGCGGTGCTCCTCAACCGCGCGGGACACCCGGAGGGCGTGCGGCCTGAGGAGCTCGCGTCGCGCGGCGGCATCGTGCTCGCCTCCGTGGACGGCGTCTCGCCCGAGGGCACGCCGCGCACGCTGGGGTTCAACCTCGTCGAGGTGGACGGCACCGAGGTCGCGGTCACGTCGTGGGACGGCGCCGGTCTCCGGCGGCAGATCCTCAGGCCCGGCACGCACATGCTCGCGCACGACGATGTGGACGACGAGACCACCGCCCGCATCGCCGCCTGGCACGGGCAGTTCGCCGACGCGCGCGCGGAGGGCGACGAGTGGTGGGGGCCGTGGCTGCGCGTGCTCGCGGACAGCGCCGAGCTGGACCCGTCCGACGATCGCGCGATCATCCGCGACAACCACGCGCACGGCTACCCGACGATGTCGCTGCTCGCGTGTGTGGCCGAGGTCTCGGCCGCCGGCGCCGACGTGCACTACGCGCAGCTCGACCGCCCGGGCGCCTGGAACGCGCTGAGCTTCCGCTGAGCGGCGCCGCTCAGCGGAAGCGGGCATAGCCTGGAGGGACCGAAACTCCCCTGGGAGGTGCGATGACCGATCCACGCGAGGCCGCCCAGCGCTACAGGCTGGACCGAGACCTCGGCCAGGACGCCGCGGGTCGGGGCGCCAGCGATCACGAGGCCGAGGCGCCGGCGTGGTCGACGCCGGAGGAGCGCGCGGCGGTCGTCGAGCAGGCGGTCCAGCACGCGATCCGCCGGGGCGATTTCGACGACCTGCCCGGCGCCGGCAAGCCGCTCACGGGACTCGGCGCGAGCCACGACCCCGACTGGTGGCTGCGCCGCAAGATCGAGACCGAGAACCTGCGCGGCCTCGGCCCGCCCGCGCTCACCCTGCGCGTCGAGAGTGCGGAGCTGCACGACAGGCTCGACCGGATGACGCGTGAGCAGGATGTCCGCGAGACGCTCGAGGACTTCAACGCCCGCGTGCGGCATGCCCGGCTGCAGCTACTCGGCGGCCCGCCCGTCGTGACGCCGACGCGTGACGTCGACGCCGAGATCGCCTCCTGGCACGCGCGCCGCGAGGAGCGGGCCCGCGCCGCACGCGAGGCGGCGGAGGCCGACGCGCCTCCGGCGCCGAGGCGGCGCCTGTGGCGCCGGCGCGGCAGAGCCTGATCGTCCGGCTCAGCCGTTGCGGCGCCGACTCGCCGCCGTGGCCGCGGCGCCGACGAGCATCAGACCGCCGATGGCGTAGAGCGGCGTGACCTCCATGTCGTCGGCCGCTGCACGCGACGTGTCGCGACCGGCGCCGTCATCTCGCGCGGGCGCCACATCCGACGTCGATGCCTCGTCATCCGAGGGCGCTTCGCCACCCGTGGGTGCCGGGGCCTGCACCGGCTGCACGGCCGCGGTCGCCGGAAGCGCAACGACCGCGCCCGCGGACAGGCCGAGGGCGGTCCCCGACAGGACGGCGACGAGCAGCGCGAGCGGGGATCGTCGCGCAGGGGGCTGCGACAGCATGGACGGCTTTCGGTCTGGGGAGCGCGCTGCGAGCAGCGCCGAACCGCACGTTATGCCCGCCGGCGCCCGGTCCGCCCGGGTTTCATCCACGGGTTCACCCGTTACTCACCGGGACACCGCTGGCCTCCCAGCGAATCTGCAGGTAGATTCGAGCCACCCTCCCCCGGGGCCTGTTCACGTTCGCCGACGGCGCCTTCATCGCCCGAGGCGGAACCGAGCCGTGGGGACGGGTGGTCATGCGGGGGATGCAGGACGAGGCGGAACGCGCATCGGCGCGGATCCTCGCCGCTCTCGCGCGCGGCGACTGGCATGCCGCGCTCGAGCCGGCGTACGCGGGGTGGGGCCCGCTGATCAGCTACCGTCCCGAGCTGCTCGAGCAGGCGGCCCTCGCGGTACCGCCCGCGGGACTGGACGCGGTGCCGGAGTGGCGGGTGATCCGCGGCTATCTCCGCCGGATGAGGATGCGCCCCGACCTGCGGCCGGCCGTCTACAGCGATGACGCGTCTGCACCGGGACCGGACGCGCCGGCCTCGACCCGCGCGGTGCTGTTCACCAGCCGGGCGAGCGGTGCCCGCACGGCGGGGAGGTACGACGAGGCCAAGACGTGGGCCGAGCGCGCGGAGTCTGCGGCCCGCGAGGACGCGAGGTCGTCCGGAACGCTTCGGGGGCTCGTTGCTTCGCTACTCGTGGAGTGCGCACTCGCGCACGAGTTCGCAGGGCAGCCGACGCGCGCCATGGCACTGCTGCGCGAGGCGTTCGTCTGCGCCGAGGAGACGCGCAATGCGCGCGACATGGCGGACGCCGCGGGTGAGCTCGCCTGGCTGCTGGCTCTCGCGGGCTACCGTGAGGCGGACGACTGGCTCGCGCGTCACGACACCCTGCTCACCGGGGGCCCTCGGATCGAGGCCCTGACGATCTCGTCTCAGCTCGCGCGCGCCCTCCGCCTGTGGGACGCGCTCGACTTCGACGCGGCCGAGCGCGAGCTCGCCCGAATCGACCCGCACGACGTCGGCGAGCACCTGCTGTTCGTCGCGGCGGCGCGGCTGATGATCGGATCGCGCGTGTCGCGTGACCAGGGCACCGCGCTGCTCAGCCACTTCGACACCCGGATCTCCGCGATGCCCGTGGCGCACGTCGCCAGCGGGCTCAACGGCGAGTTGAACCGGATCGTGCGTGCCGATCTGCTGTTCATCCGGGGTGAGGCGGCAGCCGTCCTGCGCCTGCTGGCGGACCTCGAGTCGCCGACGGCGCCGTTCGTCACCGCGCGACGCGCGATCGCCCACCTGCTCGCGGACGAGGACGACATCGCGGATCGGCTCGCGACGGAGGCGCTCGACGATCCGCGCACATGGGTCCGGCTGCGGATCGAGATGAATGTCGTCCACGCGATCGCCGCGCGGCGGCGCGGAGACGTCGCCACGGCAGCCGAGCGGTTCCGCGCCGCGGTCGACGAGACCGCCGAGCACGGCTGCTTCATGGCCTTCACGCTGGCGCCGCGCACGGAGCTCGAAGAGCTGATCGGACTGCTCGAAGCCGATGCGACACCACCGTGGCTCCGCCGCCTCACGTCGGGGACGATCGCCCTGCCACCCGCGCGGCAGAGGATCGTCCGCGTCACGCGTCGCGAGGAGCGCCTGATCGCGGCGCTGTCCGAGGACGCCGACGAGCAGAGCCTCGCCGCCGCACTGTCGGTGTCGCGCAACACCGTGCGCAGTCAGTTGCACACGCTCTACCGGAAGTTCGACGTCAACAGTCGGGGGGCCCTGCGGGCGGCGGCCAGACGACAGGGGCTGCTGTGACGGCGGTCGCCGACAACGAGCGCCTCCTGCGCCTGACGACCCTGACCCAGGCGACCGCCGAGGCCCGCTCGGCGGGCGAGCACGACCGCGCTCATGCGCTCGCGAGCCAGGGCGCCGACCTCGTCGACCGCCTCGAGCCGCACGAGCGCGCCCGGATCGCCCGTGCACTGCCGCGCATGATGCTCGAGTGGGCGTGGGCCATGCGCGGCACCTACGACTTCACGCGCGAGCGCGCGCTGCTCGACCACGCCTACGCCTGGGCTATCGCCTCGGACGATTTCGCGATGGCGGCACGCGTGGCAGGCCAGCTCGCGTGGGACAACGCCTTCACGGGTCGCCGCGCGATCGCCGAGGAGTGGTCCGACCGCGCCGAAGCACTGTGGAAGGAGGCGGGGCGCGCGGGACTGCCGGTCATCGCGCACGCTTCCCTCGCCCTGCTGCGCGCGGCATCCCTCGATTTCACGGGAGCGCTCGCGACGCTGGACGAGGCCCGCGCGTCCGCCGAGGCGAACCCGGATGGCGCTCCCGTGCGCGAGACGGGGTTCGCCATCGCCGCGCTGCGGATGCAGTGGGAAGCGCAGGCGGACCCCAGCCGACTGGGACGCCTGTGCGCCGAACTCGCGACGCTGCGCGCGGCGGCGAGAGCGGCCCCGCCCCTCACACGGCTCACCATGTCGGTGACCCTCGCGCGCCTGCATCTGTTCGCCGCGCAGCCCGAGCACGCGCTCGCACTGCTCGCCGACAAGGAGGGCCTGCGCACGTGCCGTCCGCTGCTGCAGGTGCATCGCGCCATGGCGCACCTCATGCTGCACGACTACATCGCCGCCGACGCCGACGCGTCCGAGGCACCCGAGGGCATCTCGTCGTGGCCGAGGTGCCAGGCGGAGATGCGCATCCTTCGCGCGGCCGCGCGCCTCGCTCTCGGCGACCCGGACGCCGCGGCCCTGTCGTTCCGCGAGGGGGTCGCGATCGCGGGGGCGCATGAGCTCCCCGTCGCCCTCACGGTCGTGCCGTCGGCCGACCTGGGACGGCTCGCGACGCTGGCGTTCGGCGACGCGCCCCCCGTGATCGTCCGCGGGGCGATCGCGGCCGCCGCGCTCGCACCCGCGCGCGATCCGGGCACTGCGCGGCTCACGGATCGCGAGGAACGCCTGATGCGGACGCTGGTCGAACATCCCGGGCTGAGCGTGAAGGAGATCGCCGACGTGCTCGGCGTGTCCCGCAACACCGTCAAGTCGCAGCTGTCCGCGCTGTTCCGCAAGACGGGCGTGACCAACCGCGTCCAGCTCGTGCGGCTCGCTCGCGCCCGGCTGAGCGGCTGACTCCCCGGGCAGCTCCCCGCGGAAGAGGCCACAAGGAATCAGAGCGGGACATCCGCGCCTCCTGTTCCGGCGTCGGGGTCCGTCCGATCCCGACCGCCGGCCCGCGAGCCGGCGTCGGTCCTCATCCGGAGGCGCAGCCGCCCGTGCTCACGACGCTCGAACCGCTCACCACGCCCTCGCGCCTGTCCGACATCGTCTTCGACCGGATCAAGGACGCGATCATCGCCGGCTCCCTCGCGCCCGGCACCGCCATCAAGGACACCGAGCTCGCGCAGCAGCTCGGCGTCTCCCGCATGCCGATCCGCGAGGCGCTGCAGCGACTGGCGCGCGTCGGCCTCATCGAGGTCGCCGCGAGTCGCTTCACCCGGGTCACGCGCGTGACGCCCGCCCTCGTCCGCGAGACGCTCGCCTTCGCGCGATGCCACGCCGTCGCCGTCGTGGGGCTCGCCGTGCCGCAGCTCACCCCACGCGACAGGCGGGAGCTGGCCCGGGTCATCCGGCAGGCCGAGGCGGACATCGAAGCCGGCCGTCCCGCACTGCTCGCGACACGGCGCGTCTACCGCCGCCTGGCGGAGACCGCCGGCAACCGCTTCCTCGCGGGCATGCTCGCGGATGTCGAGATCGCGATCGAGCGGAACCTCGCGCACGCAAGTGCGGATGAGGCCGCAGCGGCGCATGTGCGCGGGACGCTGCAGGACCTCCGCACGGCGATCGAGCGCGGCGACGCGGCCGCGGCGAGCGATGCGGCCTCGCGCCAGTACAGCATCCTTCCGCGCGATCCCGCCTGCGGGTGAATGCGCGGATGAACACCGCTTCTCCCTCCTCCGCGGGCTCTTAGCCTGAGACCACGCAGCGGCGCCGACGCCCGTTCGGGGGAATGGATCGCCGTCGTCGCGGCACTGTTCTCCTCGCGGGGCGGATCGTCCGCCCCGCGAGGAGAAACATCCGCCTTCCGCCGACTGACAGGGTCGAGAACCGGACTCGGCATTTCGCCGCGCCGTGTTCGAATCAAGCCCTCGCCGCCGCGAAGGATCAGGCCCGCGAACGGTGTCGGATGCCGCACACGACGCGATTCATCTCCGGCTCATGCGGGCGCCGGCCCGCGCTCTCCGGCGACGAGGGGCCACAACGTGGCAACGACTTGCTCGGCGTAGTCGGGTGGCACTTCGCGGCCGTAGCGATTGAAGTCGGCGAAGTAGCTGCCGAACGACAAGCTCACGATCATGTCGATGTCCACATCCTCCCGTACCGCTCCCCTCCGTTGGAGTTCGACGAGCACGTCGGAGAGTTCCTGGCATCGCGGCCGGTTGCCGTGCTCCCGCATCTGTGCGAGCAGGCCGGGCTCGCGCTCTGCTTCCGCCATGAAGTTGCCGTGGAGAGTCATCGCTCGAGGGTTGTGCAGGCGTGGGTCGAGACGACGTACCGCCTCGACCATCGCTTCTCGCGGGGTGAGTCCATCGAGGTCCAGGGGCGGATACGCCTCGCGTTGCTTGCGCAATCCGTATTGCAGGGCTTCGACGACCAGCTCGTACTTGTTCGGCCAGCGCCGGTACAGCGTCGGACGTGTCACGCCGGCCTCCGCGACGATGTCGCCGATCGTCATCGATGAATAGCCCTTCGTCGCGAGCAGCATCCGCGTCGATTCGATGATCGCCTCTTCGACCAGCGGATCACGTGGGCGGCCGCCGGAGCTCGTCCGTGCCTCTGCGTTCGGGCGCTTGTCAGACATCCGGTCCCTCCCGTGATCTCGGTCATTTCGTTACACGTATTGACTGTAACGCAGAAGGGACGCTAGCGTTCAGTCCGGGCAGATTGCGTTACAGATATTCGCTGTAACGCAATCCCGCCCAGTTCCGCACCGACGAAAGGAATCCCGCATGTCAGCGACCCCCAATGGTTACGTGACCGTCCTCTGGGAGGCGAAAGCCAGGCCCGGCCGGGAAAGCGAGCTCAAGGCGTTCATCGCAGCCGCGGTCACGCCGTCCCGCAACGACCCCGGGAACATCGATTACGAGGCCCACGAGGTCGCCGGCGAGAACGGCGCGTTCGTGATCTACGAGCGCTGGGAGACGCGTGCTCTTCTGGATGCCCACCTCACGGCTCCGCGAATGGCAGCGCTCGTGCCGGAGATGCTCGAGCTGATCGACGGGTCCATCGAGGACGGGATCCGTCTGCTGCGTCCCTTTCGGCCCGCGGCCTGAACCGTATTCGCGAAGGCAGGAAGACGAATGACGACAACTCTCATCACCGGCGGAAACCGCGGACTCGGCTACGAGGTCGCCCGTCGTCTTATCGGCGCAGGCCAGGCCGTCTGGATCGGCGCCCGTGACGCGGCCGCCGGACAGAAAGCGGCCGACCGCCTCGGCGCACACTTCGTACCGCTGGACGTCACGGATGATGCATCCGTCCAGGCCGCCGTTGCCAGAATGCGAGCGCAGGTGGGGCACTTGGATGTCCTCATCAACAACGCGGGCATTCTCGGTGATGTCGCAGCCCCCGAGGACATGACGGCGGATCAGCTGCGCGAGGTGTACGAGACCAATGTGTTCGGGCTCGTTCGGGTCACGCGCGCATTCCTCCCCCTGCTGCGGAAGGGCACGGACCCCTCGGTGATCAACGTCACCAGCGGGATGGGGTCGTTCGCGCTGACGCACGATCCCACGCGGGTGGAATCGCACTACACGCTCGCGGCCTACGGCTCTTCCAAGAGCGCAGTCACGATGCTCACCACCCAGTACGCGAAGACGATCCCAGGCGTCCGATTCAATGCGGTCGATCCCGGCCAGACCGCGACCGACTTCACAGGCCACGTCGGACAGAGCGTCGCAGAGGGAGCGGAGGCGGCGGTGCGCGTCGCCACTCTCGGCCCAGCGACACCGACCGGAACCGTGACTGACCGGGTCGGCGTTCTGCCGTGGTGAACGGACGGCTCCGGCGTCGCGGCGACGATGCCGGGGCCCAGCGCGCCGCGACGCTGGAGCTGTTCTACGACCTCGTGTTCGTCTTCGCGGTCACTCAGGTCTCGCATCTCCTCCTAGGTCACCTCACGTGGGCCGGAGCGGGCCAGGCAGCGATCGTCCTGCTCGCCGTGTGGTGGTCGTGGAACTACACGACATGGGCCACGAACGAACTCGATCCGGAGACCGATTCCGTTCGCCTTCTGCTGATCGCGCTCATGCTCGGAAGTCTGCTGATGGCGATCGCCGTCCCCCACGCCTTCGGCGAGCGGGGCCTTCTCTTCGCCACCGCCTACCTCGCGATCCAGGTCGGCCGCCACACTTTCCTCACGTTCGTCGCGGCCGACCGCGGCAGCATCGAACGCGAGCAGGCCGGACGCATCCTCGCCTGGTTCCTGGCGGCGGGCGTGTTCTGGATCGCCGGCGGACTGGCCGAGGGCGCCTCGAGAGCAGGGCTGTGGCTGCTTGCACTCGCCCTCGACTACATCGCTCCTCGCATCCTCTTTCCGCTCCCCGGTCGACCGCGGCTTCCGGCAGGCTCCTGGCACCTCGCCACCGGACACTTCACCGAGCGGTTCGGGCTGATCGTGATCGCTGCCATCGGCGAGACGATCATCTTGACCGGGGCGACGACTGCCGGACGAGAACTCGACGCAGCGACGGCCGCTGCCTTCACAAGCGCGTTCGCCGGGTCCGCCGCGCTCTGGTGGCTGTACTTCACCTCGACGCGAGAGCTCGGCGAGCGGTTCCTCGACGGTGAGGCGAGCCGAACCGGTCGGGCGCGAGACCTCTACACATATGGGCACGTCTTGATCGTCGCCGGCATCATCCTGACCGCCGTGGGTGACGAACTCGTGATCGCGCACCCGCTGGAGCCTTTGGGAAGTGCACAGCTGACCGCTGTCATATCAGGACCGCTCCTGTTCCTCCTCGCGCAACTCGCGCTGCATCTGCGGGCGACGCGACGCGTGGACTACGCCCGCCTGGCCGCGGTGCCCACGTGCGCAGCGATCGGTCTGCTCGGCGGGCAGGTTCCCGCGCTGGTGGTCGGTGCAGCGCTTGTCGCGATGCTCATCGCCGTCGCGTTGTCCGACCAGGTCGCCGCGCGACCGGCCCGAAATCGCCTGGGATCACTATCGCGGGTGTTCCGTCTCATTCGACCTGACAGAAGGGCAAGCCGCTGACCGCGGCTTTTGTCAGATAGCGAGACGACCGATCTGTGAGATCCGTCTCATCCAACCTGACAGCAACTATTCAGGGGCGGCGACCGGCACCGGATGACCCTGGCCCGCCGCGCTCGAGTATCCCGAAGCCGAGCGCGCAGCGAGGGCCGGTCCTCTGCGCCGATCAGCGTACTGCCCACGCGTGAAACTGCCGACAACTGACGATAAGCCCAGCGAAGGAGCGCGCTCAGCTTGCGCCGTCAGCCCGAGGGCCGCTGACACTCCAACCGTCGCCGCCAGCACGCGCAGTGCGCACAGCTGAGCCCATGACTCTGCGCCGGCAAGCAGGAACTTCGCTGTGAGGTCATCGTTGGCCGCGGCAACGTCGGTGGCTGGTCATGCCACTCGGGGCGGCGCTCATAGAACCGATGCTCGCGAATGGCATCGAGCCGCCTGCCGAACCGCAGGGATTCCGCTCATCCGCGTCCACTCAGTGGGCGCCGGACGGAGTACGGCCCAGCTTCTTCGGATTCTCGAGGAGGGTGGTGAGGGTGCCGAGGAACCGGGCCGCGAGGACGCCGCGGATAATGCGGTGGTCGGCGGTGAGCGTGCACGAGAGAACGCGTCTCGCGACGATCTTGCCGTCGACCATCTTGAGCTGTTCTGCCGCAGCTCCGACCGCAAGGATGGCTCCCTGAGGGGGGACTATGAGCGCGGCGAAGTGGTCCACGCCGAACATGCCCAGGTTGCTGATAGTGAAGGTGCCGTCGGCCATATCCGGGAGTCCGAGCTTGCGCAGCCGGGCGCGTGTAACGACGTCGCGCGTCTTGCGAGCGATCTCGGTGAGAGAGTCCTGATCGGCGTCACGGAGGACCGGGGTCATGAGCCCTGCGGGCGAGTCCACGGCGAGACCGATGTTGATGCGGTCGTGCATGAGGATCTGGCCGCGTCCTTCGCCGGAGTAGGAAGCGTTGACCTCGGGATGGTGTGCAAGGGCGAGTGTGACAGCGCGGACGATGAAGTCGTTCACCGAGACCTTCTGTCCGGTGGCCCCAAGTTGAGCGTTGAACTCAGCGCGCAGCGTCATGAGGGCTTCCACGTCCGCAATAGCGGTGGCAGTGAAAGTCGGCAGCGCTGCGCTCTCGGTGACGCGCTTAGCGATTGCGCGCCGGATCGCATCGAACGCGATGGGCTCCGATCTGCGTCCGTCCATGGATGCTTCGGTCATGGCGCTTCTCCTGAACTGAAGTGGCTGGTCCGCGTGCGCTCCGCCCTTCTGGTCGGTGGGTGCAGGCGCACGCGCCGCCGGGGTCCCAGACATCGCCGCTGGCTTTGCGGAATACCCGGCGGGGGTATATGGTTCCCACCATACACATACCCGGTAGGGGTACCCGGAAGAACAAAGGGGCTCGATGATGTCGAACGATTACCAGGTGACCGGAATGACATGCGGCCACTGCGAGATGTCGATCCGCGAGGAGGTCGGTGAGATCCCCGGAGTGAAGGACATCCAGGTCAGCGCAGAGACCGGCAAGCTCAGCGTCACCGCCGAGGGCGAGATCGACGACGCCAAGGTCCTCGCAGCGGTCGAGGAAGCCGGCTACTCGGCGGTGCGTGTCTGATGAACGCAGGAGGACGGCTCGCGCTTTACGCGGCCGGTCTGGCGGTGGCGTTCGGCGGGGCCTTCGGCATCGCCGGCGCCGTCACCCCGAGAGTTTCGCATCAACGTGGGCAGAAGGAACTGAGATGAACACGCACGGCGAAGGGCACGGCGACACCGAGAAGGAGGCCCAGGGTCACGGCCTCAAGGGTCTCTCGCTCGACGCGGGCGGTTTCCTTCTCTCACCGGTCCGGGCGCCTGGCGCCGTCGGCGACGAGGGAGAGCTGGTCTTCGAGATCCTCGACGATTCCGGCGAGCCGGTGACCGATTACGACACCGCGCACGAGAAGGATCTGCACCTGATCGTCGTCCGAACCGATGGTGCGGGCTTCCGGCACGTGCACCCTGTGCTCGATGCGAGCACGGGCACCTGGTCCACGCCATGGAGCTGGGACGAGGCGGGCACCTACCGCGTGTACGCCGACTTCACCCCGGCGGCCGAGGGGGCCGAAGGCGTCACGCTGAGCCGCTCCGTCCAGGTCGCGGGCGACTTCGCCCCCGTCGAGCGCGAGTTGCAGACCACTGACGAGGTCGACGGGTACGCCGTCTCCCTCCACGGAGAGGTCACCGCCGGGTCGGCGAGCGAGCTCACCGTCACTGTCGAGCGCGACGGGGAGCCGGTGACCACGCTGGAGCCCTACCTCGGGGCGTTCGGCCACATGGTGGCTCTGCGCGAAGGCGACCTCGCCTATCTGCACGTGCACGCCGAAGGTGACGAGCCGCACGCCGGCGACACGGCAGGTCCTGAGATCCGTTTCGCAGCGAAGGCCCCGACCGCGGGCCGCTACATGGTCTATCTGGACTTCCAGGTCGACGGGCAGGTGCACACCGCCGAGTTCGTGATCGAGGCCGCTCGCGGCGACGCCTCGCACACAGACGACGATTCGGATCACGGCGGCCACTGACCCGTCGGGGTCTGGCGTCGTAAGAGCCGAGAGAGAAGGGAAGAGGATGAGCACATCAGCGCCCCCCACGGGTGGTCCGGTCATCGAGCTGGAGATCGGCGGGATGACCTGCGCCTCCTGCGCGAATCGGATCGAGAAGAAGCTCAACAAGCTCGATGGCGTCGAGGCCACGGTCAACTACGCCACGGAGAAGGCGAAGGTCGTCGTCCCCGCCGGATACGACCCGGCGCTGCTTGTCGCCGAAGTCGAGAAGACCGGCTACACCGCCGCACTGCCGAAGCTCACCGGCACCGGGTCGGGCGGATCCGAGACCGACGCCGCAGACGAAGAGGACACCGAGCTCACCTCGCTGCGCCACCGCCTCGTGGGCTCGATCGTGCTCACGATCCCCGTGATCGCGATGGCCATGATCCCCGCGCTGCAGTTCACGCACTGGCAGTGGGCCTCGCTCGCCCTTGCCGCTCCGGTGATCATCTGGGCGGCCTGGCCGTTCCACAAGGCGGCGTGGACGAACCTCAAGCACGGCACGGCGACGATGGACACGCTCATCTCGATGGGTACCACGGTGGCGCTGCTGTGGTCTGTCTACGCTCTGTTCTTGGGCACCGCCGGCACCCCCGGCATGACGCACCCCTTTGAGCTCACGATCGCGCCGTCCGACGGGGCGGCGAACATCTACCTCGAGGTGGGCGCGGGCGTGACGATGTTCATCCTCGCCGGCCGCTACTTCGAGAAGCGGTCCAAGCGCCAGGCCGGAGCCGCGCTGCGCGCCCTGTTGGAGCTCGGCGCGAAGGACGTCTCTGTGCTGCGTAACGGGGTTGAGGTGAAGATTTCCACCTCCGAGCTGTCCGTCGGCGACGAGTTCATCGTCCGTCCTGGCGAGAAGATCGCCACCGATGGGGTCGTCGTGGCCGGGACGTCCGCGGTGGATGCCTCGATGCTGACCGGGGAGTCCGTGCCGGTCGAGGTCGCGGAGGGTGACGCGGTGACCGGCGCCACCGTGAACGCGGGCGGGCGCCTCGTGATCCGGGCCACCCGCGTGGGAGCGGACACCCAGCTCGCGCAGATGGCGAAGCTCGTCGAGGACGCCCAGACCGGCAAGGCCAATGTGCAGCGCCTTGCCGACCGGATCTCCGGGGTGTTCGTGCCGATCGTGATCGTCGTTGCCATCGCGACCCTTGGTGCGTGGCTTGGGGCCGGCTTCCCCGTCGCCGCGGCCTTCACCGCTGCGGTCGCGGTCCTGGTCATCGCCTGCCCTTGCGCGCTGGGTCTCGCGACCCCGACCGCACTGCTGGTCGGCACCGGCCGCGGTGCGCAGCTGGGCATCCTCATCAAGGGGCCCGAAGTGCTCGAATCCACCCGCACGGTCGACACCGTCGTGCTGGACAAGACCGGCACCGTCACCAGCGGCAAGATGACGCTTGTCGACGTGATCACCGAGCCGGGTGTGGATCGGGCGGAGTTGCTGCGCTTCGCCGGCGCACTGGAGGACTCCTCTGAGCACCCGATCGCGCAAGCGATCGCGAAGGCAGCCACCCAGGAGGTTGGCCAGCTACCCACCCCGAGGACTTCGCCAACGTCGAGGGCAAGGGCGTGCAAGGCATCGTCGAGGGCACCCCGGTCATCGTCGGCCGGGACTCGCTGCTAGCCGACTGGTCGCAGAAGCTCTCACCTGAGGTCGCGCAGGCGAAGACTCGAGCCGAGAGCAGCGGCAAGACGGTCGTGGCGATCGGCTGGGACGGTCAGGCGCGAGGCATCCTCGTCGTCGCCGACACAGTCAAGCCCACCAGTGCGGAGGCGATCCGCGGGCTCAAGCAGATGGGCCTGACCCCCGTCCTCCTCACCGGAGACAACGAGGCCGTGGCCCGCCAGATCGCCGCCGAGGTCGGCATCGACGAGGTCATCGCCGAGGTCCTCCCCCAGGACAAGGTCGACGTGGTCGCGCGCCTTCAGCGCGAGGGCAAGATCGTCGCGATGGTCGGTGACGGCGTCAACGACGCACCTGCGCTCGCGCAGGCCGACCTCGGTCTGGCGATGGGCACGGGCACGGACGTGGCGATCGAGGCCTCCGACATCACGCTTGTGCGTGGAGATCTGCGAGCCGCCGTCGACGCGATCCGCCTCTCCCGCAAGACGCTGTCGACGATCAAGACCAACCTGTTCTGGGCCTTCGCCTACAACATCGCTGCGATCCCGGTCGCAGCGCTGGGAATGCTCAACCCCATGCTCGCGGGCGCGGCGATGGCGTTCTCCAGCGTCTTCGTCGTCGGCAACAGCCTCCGCCTGCGCGGGTTCAAGAGCGTCGCCGCACAGTGACGCCCGAGACCCACCCAACGATACGAAATCGGACCAAGAAGGAAGCCCTGAGATGAGCAGCTGCTGCAGCACGAACAACACCAACCCGGCCGCCGAGAGCGGCGGCCGGGAGAACCTCCTCGGCGGTGACTCGGATGACATGACGGTCTGCCCGGTCATGGTCGGAACCCCTGTCCGCAAGAAGACCGCCGAGGCGGTCGGCCTTTTCCGCGACTACGAGGGACAGCGCTACTACTTCTGCTGCGCCGGCTGCGGCCCCGCGTTCGACGCCGACCCGGCTAAGTTCGCCGCCAACGTGGCGTAGCCCCCAGCGTGCGGGGTGCCGCGGTGCCGCGGTGCGCTGCGGCGCCCCGCCTCTGATGGGAGCGAACACCAACATGACGAGCACGACGAACGCAACCGAGACCGGCTCCGCCGTCTGTCCGTCGGGAGAAGGCAGCGGCCAAGCCGTCCACGGATACATCAGCGACAAGTCCCGGTACAACAACCGCCTGCGGCGCCTCGAGGGCCAGATCCGCGGCATCGATCGCATGGTCGACGAGGACCGGTACTGCCTCGACATCCTCACCCAGATCTCCGCAGCCACCAAGGCACTCGAGCACGTCGCCCTCGGGCTGCTCGAGGACCATCTGAGGCATTGCGTCCTCGATGCGGCACTCGCCGGCGGGCCACTCCGCGAACAGACGCTGAACGAAGCGATCGAAGCCATCTCACGCCTCGTGCGCTCCTGACGGCGCCGACCGATTACTAACGACCAGCAGTCCAGGAGTTCAGCCATGACCGCACCTCACGTCCTCATTCTCGGGTCGGGCGCCGCCGGGACCTCAGCTGCCCGCACCCTCGTCTCGCGCGACGACGTCCGCGTGACGCTGGTGGTCCGCACCGGCGAGACCCCTTACACGCGGATGCTCATCAAGGGGATCGCGTTCGGCCACACCCCGCCGGATGCCATCACGCTGCCGCTGCCCCAGGCCAAGGTCATCGCTGACACCGTGATCGCTGTCGACACCAGGGCGAAGAAGGTCACGGTGGCTTCTGGTGCGCAGCTCGCCTACGACGTGCTCATCGTCGCGACCGGGAGCGGGCCGCGCTCCGTGCCCCAGGATGTGCTGGGAAGCGACGGCGCCACCGGTCGGGGACATATCAGCGCGCTGCACTCCCTGGAGGACGCGGTCGGCATCCGAGACCTGCTGAGCGGCCTCCGGCGCCCCGCCCGAGTGGCGATCTACGGCGGCGGGATCATCGCAGCCGAGTCGGCCTCGTCGCTTCAAGCAGACGGACACATGGTCTCGCTGATCTCCCGTAGCGTAGTCCCCGGCATCAGAGCGTTCGGTGCGCCGGTGGCCGAACGCCTCGCCGCCGATCACGCAGCCAAGGTGCAGACCCGATTCGGGCGGACTCTCCGGCGTGTCGACGAGACCGGATCCGGCGTCGTCATCGCACTCGATGACGACGACGTCGTCCTCGCCGACTTCCTCCTCGTCGCTCTCGGCACGACGGCGGCAGCCCCGGCACCGTGGACGGGCGGCATCGTCGTCGACGATCGCCTCCGAGCCGAAGAGGACCACGTCTACGCCGCCGGCGGCGTCGCGACGCACCAGGATGAGACGCTCGGCACCTGGCGGCTCGACCATTGGGAGGACGCCGCAGCGCAGGGCGCGCACGCCGCGCAGGTCGCACTGCACGACCTCGGTATCGGCGACGATCCGGGAGCGTACCTGCCGCGTAGCCACTACCTCGCTCTGGTCTACGGTCAGGTGATCTCCGGAGTCGGGTACACCGAGGGAGCCGCCACCCGCCTGGAGGCGGGCGATGACTTCGTCGTCTACCACGAGATCGACGGCGTCCTCGTCGGCGTCACAGGCATCGACGCGGTCGGCACCGTCTACCCGTGGGGGCAGCGACTCTACAACGTGCGGGTCTAAGCCAAGGCGCGAGACTCCACTGCGGGTGCGCCATGCGCCCCGTCAATGGGAAAGCGCGGTCCCTTGATCCCTACCCCATACCCGTATAGGGTTGTACTTCTTGGATCCACGAGTAAGGACATGTCCATGCCTGTCGGCACCGATTCACAGCATCACGGCTACATCAGCGACAAGGATGACTACCTCAGCCGCATGAAGCGCATCGAAGGTCAGGCGCGGGGCATTTCGAAGATGATCGATGACGAAAAGTACTGCATCGACATCCTGACCCAGGTGTCCGCGCTGACCCGGGCCCTCCAGGGCGTCGCGACCGGCCTGCTCGATGATCACCTCAAGCACTGCGTCCTCGACGCTGCGAAACTCAGCGACGATGAGGCGGCGAAGAAAATCAAGGAAGCCACTGACGCCATTAACCGACTCGTTCGCTCCTGACCCGGCCCTCGAGCCGTTGCGCGTCGTAACGTCGCCGCGCGCGATTACCGTCGGCGGCAACCACCCCATGATGCGCTCTCCTGCGCCCAGCAGGCGTCGCAGGGAGCCGACCCCGCGCAACCCGCGTCGCCCTCCCGCGCATGACGAAGAGCCCTTTGGCCTCATGGCGCGTTGACGACGCGCCGACGCTCCTCCTGTCTCGCGCCCTCGTTCTGAGCTCGAGCCGCGCTGCGGGCCTCTTCAACGACGCCCCAGCCTGGCCCTGACTGTGACCCTGGGCCTAAGCGAGATCCCAGGGCGCTAATGAGTGTCGGGTTTCGAACCGGGCGCCGAGTCGGTCGGCGCGCGCTGCGGCCAGGGCTCGGGCCGGTGCAGTTCCTAGCGCTTCGGGAACGAGCGCATCCCGGGCCAACCTAGCCACAACCAATACGGCCACGGCCGGCGCTCCCCGCCCTGTGGGACGACAGAGGGAGGTCGGGCGGTCTTCCCCCGCTGAGGGAAGACCGCCCGATGAGTGTGGAGAAGAAGCGATCCCCTCCGAGAAGGACCGTCAGCCTCAGGCGACGGCGGCTCGCTGTGCGTAGCGCGCTCGCGCCACGGCGTCAGACGGGATCACGAGGGTCGGATGGGCGGTGTGGTGGAGCACATTCGTCGAGGTGCTGCCGAGGACGGTGGCTCTCATCCCGCGCTGCCCTCGGGAGCCGATCACGATGAGCTCGATGTCGAGTTCATCCGCCGCATCGATGATCGCCTCGGATGCGGTCGCCACCGTTGATGAGACCAGTGGCTCGGCTGTGAGGCCCTTCGCCTCCGCGAGCACTGCACCTCCGGCGGCGATCGCCTCTGAAGCGTCGAATGCGGCCCGATCGATTTCGTCGAGCTTCTCAAGGGCGGGGTGGCCCTGGAGGTGCGCCGCGAAGCTCTCCATGGGCTGGCGGGCGTAGAACACGACGGCTCTTGCTCCGGGGAAGAGGGCGGCGGCGGCGTCGACGGCGTGCTTCGCGTTGGGCGAGCCGTCGTAGGCGATCAGCAGTCGCGGTGTGGACATGTTGGTCTTCTCCTTCATGAGATCGGATGCAACGAGGCGGCGCCACTAAGCGCGGCCCAGAGGGTGCGCAGAGCGCTTGGACCGGAAGAACATCGGAACCAGGACCGCGCCGAGGAGAGCGATGATGCCTGCCGCGATGAACGCCGCGGAGTACCCCTGAGTGAGCGCTTCGGGGTCACCGAGCTGTCCCGCACCAAACCCCGCGGCGACGGCTGAGACGACAGCGAGGCCGATCGCGGATCCCACCTGGTAGCTCGTGTTGACGATGCCGGAGGCGAGGCCGCCCTCCTCAGGCGGCGCAGCCGAGATGGCGACCTGCAGGGACGGGATGAACGCGAGGGCCTGTCCGAATGCGACCACGAGCGAGGGCCCGAACGCATCCACCCAGTAGTTGCCCTCAGGACGAATGAACGCCATCCACCCGAGCCCCGCCGCGAGCACCGCAAGACCGAGCACGATCGGAACCTTGGGGCCGACGGCGGCCACGATCCGAGGGGCGAGCACGATCATGCCGAGCATGATCAAAACCGTCATAGGAAGGAGCGCCGCTCCCGCCGGGAACGCGGAGAAGCCGAGCACCTGCTGCAGGTACAGGTTCAGGAAGAACCACATGGGCACCCACGCTGCTCCGAGCAGCACCTGCGCAAGGTTCGCAGCACCCAGATTCGGCGAGCGGAAGATCGACAGCCTCATCAAGGGCTCGCGCTTGACGCGCTGGATGATGAGGAACAGCACCAAAAGGATCACGCCGATCCCGATCGCGACCCACGTCTCCGCCGATCCCCACCCGGCGACCTCGGCGCGCACGATGCCGTACACGAGGGCCGCGAGGCCCAGCGTGACGGTCAGGGCGCCGATCACATCGACGGACCCGCGCGCACCGAGCTTGCCGGCAGGCAACGCCTTCCACATGATGATCAGCACCAGCACGGCGATGGGCACGTTGATGAGGAACACCCACGGCCACGACGCGAACTCCGTGATCACACCGCCGAGGAACACACCCGCTGTGCCGCCGGCAGGGGCTGCCGCGCCGTAGAAGGCCATCGCCTTGGTGAGCTCCTTCGGGTTCGCCCCGAACAGCATCATCAGCAGCGTGAGTGCGGCCGGTGCGATGAGCGCAGAGCCAGCGCCCTGCAGTACGCGACCGATCAGCTCGACCGGGACGTTGCTGGCCAAGCCGGCCACGAGGGACCCGATCGCAAGGACCACCCAGCCCGTGGCGAACATCCTGCGCGGGCCGAACAGGTCCGACAGGCGACCGCCGAGGAGCAGGAGTCCGCCGAGCGCGATCACATAGGCGTTGAACACCCACGAGAGGTCGTGCGGGGTGAAGCCGAGGTCGGCCTGCATGCGAGGCAGGGCGACGCCGATGATCGAGGCGTCCATGATGACCATGAACTGAGCCAGCGCGATGAGGAACAGGCCCCACCAACGCACGCTGCTCGTGGGCCGGACCGCGTCTGACGACCGGACGGTGCTGGTTGGGGGTGACGAGGACATAATTCGATCCGTTCGACTCAAGTTTGGAAGGGGTATGACAACCAGAAGTTATACCCTAGGGGGGTAGGGTAGCAAGCGGATGGAGACCGAATCACAGCTACTCGATTGCTCGACGTGCGCGGCGGGGTCAGCGATGCGGGGACGCGCAACCGATAGCCGCTGCCGTAACCGGCGGACGTCGACCGCCTGCTCCACTGAGCGCTCCGCGACCTGACAAGGGAAAGGGTCAGACCGACTCCGGCTGGACAGGCAAGATGATGCCGGGCTCCACGCAGGGCCGTGAGTCCACGGAGGGGACGTTTGAGTCGCGACAGATGGACAGACACCGGTACGGCGGTGCTGAGACGCGTTGCGGCGCCATGCCGCAGGATTTGCCACTCGCTAAGACCTTGCCAGGTCGGCTGACAAGGTTCGTCAGATCCGTGAGAAGTTGTCAGGTTCGGTGAGACGCGACGTCGGGCGACCGGGATATGAGTCACAGAAAAGTAACGACGAACCCTTGTGCCTCGTTACCGCACCGTTATAGAGTGCTTCCACCGGCGGACGTTTTGCTGTGGCGGTCGCCGGACATGTGATTGCAGGACACTCTTGGTGCAAGGGACAGGGGGCCTGTCGGATGCCTCTCCGACAGGCCCCTCACCATGTCCGCTCTGATCACCCCGAGCGCGTGTCCGGAGCGCTCACGCTCGCACCAGAACCCCGGAGTTCGCAGGAATCCCGGATGTCGCCGGCACCGCTGATCCGCGATCCAGGTGATCTCCGGCGTCCGGGCGGCGCCGGCCGACACGGCCGCCCGCCAGCGCGACGGATGCCGCGATCACCGCGCCGCCCGCCGCCCACACGGCGGCCTCGCGACCCCCGATCAGGATGAGCAGCACGGCGCCGGCCGCCCCGAGCAGCGCCACCGCGGTTCTGCGGCGCGAGACGGTCGCGACCTCGCCGCGCCGCGTGTCCTCGAGCCGCCCGGCGGCGCACACCACCGCGGCCACGCCCACGGCCACCGCCGCCAGCCACAGCGGACGGCTCCCCCACCAATCGGCCGACAGAGGCTCGGGAAGAGCGGCGCCGCCGAACAGCAGCAGGCCCGCGAGGCCGATCAGCACGAGCATGTGCCACGAGTAGATCGTCATCGCCCGACGGTTCATCCCGTCCACCTCGGGGCCGATCCCGGCGAGCGCGTGCAGCCGGCGCAGCCGGGGCCGCAGCAGCGCGAAGCCGCACAGCTGCGCGACACCGAGCAGGACCAGCACGGCCGAGGGCGGATTGAGCGCGGCGAACAGGTCGGGCGACGACAGCCCGGTCGCGCACAGCACGCCCATCGCGACCAGGGCGGTCAGTCCGATCCGGCGCAGGACCGCGGCCGAGGCGCGGTCGACCGTGCCGTCCGCGAGAAGGAAGCCGAGCTGCTGGGCGAGCAGCCACACGAACAGCAGGTTCGCGAACCCGATCCCCTCGACGCCCGACATCGCGCGCCCCATGTCGACGGCCGCGACCGCCGCAGCCAGCGCCGCGAACGTCAGGATCGGGCGGGCGCGGTGCGCGGCGACCATCGGGGGCACCAGTGCGGTGCACAGCAGGTACACGCCGAGGAACCACAGCGGCTGGCCGAGCCGGAAGCCCGCCTCCCCGACGACCTCGGGCGGCACGCCGGCCGCACCCAGGCCGATGAGCAGGGTCGCCGTGGCGACGATCGCGCCCAGCGCGGGCGGCAGCAGGCGCCGCAGCCGCGCGGCGACGTACGAGGCCGCGGTCGCGCCGCGCTCCCGCTGACGCGACCACTGCCCGAAGGCCGAGAACCCTCCCAGCACGAAGAACAGCGGCATCACCTGCACGATCCAGGTGAGGGGCGCGAAGCCGCTCCAGCCCTCCATCGCGTTCTCGAGCACGGGCGCGGCCGCGGTGCCGCCCACGCCCACCATCAGGGCATGCAGGCCGACCACGACCGCCAGGCACACCGCCCGCGCGACGTCCACGGCGCGGTCCCGTGCATCCGCTCCCGCGCCCGGCCCGGTGGGCCGGCGTTCCGCCGCCCCCGGCATCGCGGCCACCGCGATCCGGCTCTCCTGCATGGTCATGGCGTTCCTTCCCGGCAGTCCCCGGTGGCCCGCCAGCGGGAGCATCGCGGCGCGGAGACGCGCGGCGCATCCCGCGCAGGAGCACTCGGATATCCCTCTGAAGTAGGGGTGCGGATGGCCCTTCCGGCCGATGCCCGCGCGAGCGGCCCGCGCGTACCGTCCTGGGAGACCGAGAGGACCCCATGGACGCCATCACCGCCCTGCTGACCGACGCCATCGCGTCACCGCTGATGCCGCTCGTCGTGTTCGCGGCATGCGTGATCGACGGCTTCTTCCCGCCCGTGCCGAGCGAGACCTCCGTCGTGGCGGCCGGTGCGCTGGCGCTGTCGACGGGCGCCGACCCGCTCACGCTCGCGGTCGTGATCGCCGCGGCCGCCGCCGGCGCGTTCACGGGCGACAGCCTCGCGTACCTCATCGGGCGCAGGATCGGCACTGACAGATACGCGTGGATGCGCCGGCCCGCGGTGCGCCGGACGCTCGGCTGGGCGGCGCGGCAGCTCGAGCGCCGCCCGGCTACGCTCATCCTCACGGCACGCTACGTGCCGGTCGGACGGGTGGCGGTGAACACGATGGCGGGCGCGACGCGGATGCCGTACCGGCGGTTCGCGCCGCTGAGCGCCGTGGCGGCGCTCAGCTGGGCGATCGTCTGCCTGCTCATCTCGCTGGTCGCCTCGGCGTGGTTCGGCCACAACCCGATCGCGGCCGCCGTCGCCGCCGCCGCGATCTCGATCGTGCTCGGCGTCGCGGTGGACGGCGTGATGCGGCTGGTCCGCCGTCTCCGTCGTCCGGACGGGCGGGGCGTCACGACGCCCGACCGCGCGGACGTGTGCGAGACCGAGGAGGTGCCGGCGTGAACGCCACCTGGCGGCGCGCGCTGTGGAGCCCGCCGACGCGTCCGCTCGGCTTCCAGGACTGGGTGACGTGGGCGACGCTGGCCGTCGCGATCGCGGCGGTGGGGATCCCGGTGCACGCCGCGGTCCACGGCCTGTGGGTGCCGGCCGCGTTCATCCTCGGGATCGCGCAGGGCGGCAGCATCCTGCTCGCCGGGCTGTCGCCGTGGCTCGGCGCGCTGGTGCACGTGATCTCGCTCGCCGGCATCGCGCTCGGCTCGTCCCCGCAGCTGGCCCCGTGGCCCCTGAGCGTCATCAGCATGATCGCCCTCAGCGCGTTGCTCGTGCTGCTCGGGCTGCATGCCGAGTGGCGGCTGCAGGTGCTGACGTGGGGCGCCGCCATGATCAGCGTCCTCGCGATCGCCGCCGTCGTGACGCTGCAGCGCAGCGACACCTCCGCGGGCAACTCCCTCATCGTCGGCGCGGGCGTCACCGCACTCGCGGCCCTCACGGGCGGGATCGTCGGGCTGCTGCTGCGCCAGGTGCGCACCGCCCGGCACGCGACCGAGCTCGAGCGCGAACGCGTCGCGTGGGCGGCGGAGCGCTCGCGGATCGCACGGGAGATGCATGACGTCGTCGCGCACAGCATGTCGCTCGTGCACATGCGCGCGACCTCCGCACGCTTCCGCCTCGCCGGCCTGGACGACGAGGCCGCGGCCGAGTTCGACGGCATCGCCGAACAGGCGCGCGGCGCGCTGCGGGAGATGCGCGGACTGCTCGGCGTGCTGCGCGAGGAGGGCGACGTCCTCACGGCGCCGCAGCCGGGCCTCGCCGCGCTGCCCGCCCTGATCGAGGCGACCCGCGCGGCGGGCACCGCGATCGATGCGGACCTCGAGGCGATTGATCCGCCGCCTCCGCCGCCCGTGCAGCTCGCGCTCTACCGCGTCGCGCAGGAGTCGCTGAGCAACGCCGTACGGCACGCGCCCGGCGCGGATGTGTCCGTCGCGCTCGCGCTCGTGCGGGGCGAGATCGTCCTGCGCGTCCGCAACAGCCGCGGAGACGGGTTTGTCGCCCCAGCCGACGGCGGCGGCCACGGTCTGCGCGGCATGATGGAACGCATGTCCTCCGTCTCAGGATCTCTCGCGCACGGCGCGGACGAGACCGGCGCCTTCACGGTCGAGGCGCGCGTGCCGTACCCCGCGGGGACCGTGGCGTGACGATCCGCGTGCTCGTCGTCGACGACCAGCAGATGTTCCGGGTGGGGCTGACGTCGATCCTGAACGCGCAGCCCGACATCGAGGTCGCGGGCGAGGCCGAGGACGGCGCTTCCGCCCTGACGCGCGTGCGGAGCCTCCGGCCCGACGTCGTGCTGATGGATGTCCGCATGCCGGGGACGAACGGCATCGAGGCGACGCGTGCGATCCTGAGCGATCCGGTGTCGGCGCATCGCCCGCGGATCCTGATGCTGACGACGTTCGACATCGACGACTACGTCTTCGCGGCCCTGCGGGCGGGCGCGAGCGGCTTCCTCCTCAAGGACGCGACACCGGACGAGCTCGTGGGCGCGGTCCGCACGGTGCACGGCGGCGAGGCGCTGCTGGCGCCGAGCGTCACGCGCGCGCTGATCGAGGAGTTCGTCGGCACGCCCGAGCGGCGCGCGGCGCCGTCGCACCTGCTGTCCGAGCTCACCGATCGCGAGCGCGAGGTGTTCGCGCTCATCGCGGCGGGGCACTCGAACGCCGAGATCGCCGCGCGCCTGTTCGTGTCGGAGCAGACGACGAAGAGCCACGTCAGCCGCATCCTGTCGAAGCTCGGCCTGCGCGATCGCGTGCATGCCGTGGTGTTCGCGTACGACTCGGGACTCGTGCGCCCGGGCGACGGGCGCCGCTGAGCCGCCACCCGCGGCGCCGCTGAGCCGCTGCCCGGGCCGGCCGCGTCACACTCCCCCGCCGCCGCCTCCGCCGGCACCGCCGCCCGCGGAACCGCCGCCCGTCGAGCCGCCCGACGAGCTCGACGTGCTCGTCGCGGAGGACATCGCTCCGACGCTCGACGCGAACGCGGCCGCGTTGAGCGGGCCCGTCCCGGCGTACCAGCCCGGCGCCTCGCCGGGGTACATCACGGCGAGGCGCTCGGCCCACTGCCGCTCCTGCCCGAACACGACCGCGAACGGCAGCAGCCGCTCGTACAGCACGAGCATCTGCCGCGGGTCGTCCACGTCGATCGTGCGACGCTCCGCGCCGTGCGGCGACTGCAGCATCCGGATCCGGTCCTCCTCGGCCCAGTCGATGAACTGCTTCAGCCCGAGCAGGTGATCGCGGATCTCCGCGCCCTCGCTCGTCAGCGGATTGCGCCCCAGGATCACCAGCACGGCGAACAGGCCGAGCAGCGCGAACACGAGCAGCAGGATGGGCACGAGCGGTGTCGTGTACGTCGCGAGCGCCCAGATCCCGCCCGCGATCATGACGACGAAGGCCGCGATGAACAGCAGCAGCGGTGCGATGCCGACGGCGATCCCGCTCCCCCGGCGAAGCGCCTTGTTGCGCTTGCCGGCCCAGCTGATGAGGCTCTGCGCCGCGCTCGAGAATCGCGCGCTGGTCGTGCCGAACGCGAACGTCTCGCCCACGCGCAGGTCGTCGCCGAACAGCCCCTGCAGGACGATCCGGCCGTTCTCGTCCGTGCGCCCGGGGTCGACGAGCTCGGCGGTGAACTTCGCGGTGCCGAAGGCGCCCTTCGACTCGACGATGCGCAGCGCGCCGCTCACGGCCTGCTCGAGCACCTCGGCCGGCACGATCTTCGTCGCCCGGCCCAGGATGGCCGCGGCCGTTGCGGCATCGACGTCGCGCGGCGGCTCGTACTCCGCGATCACGACGGGGCGGCCGGGATCGTCCTGCAGCCGCCGGCGCCGGATCACGACCGCCCAGCCGAGTGCGATCGCGCCCGCCACGCCGCCGCCGATCTGCAGCAGCGCGCCCGGCGACGCGGCGACCGAGGCGTCGAACGGCGTGAACGTGCCCGGCTCAAAGCCGATCGCGAAGGTCGCGGGCTGGAACGGCCGCACGTCGGCGTAGCGGGCCTCGAAGAGCACGGATCCGTCTGCCTGTTCCTGCCCGCGAAGGATCTCGGCGTCGGTCGAGCCGGCGTCGCCCGCGTACGCGCGCGCGTCCCCCGTCAGCTCCCCGGCGAGCGCGGGATCCACCGTGACCGTCGCCTCGACCTCGCCGAACGGCTGCGCCCACTCCTCGCCGAGCACGTCCCAGTAGAACTCTTCGAGCCCGTTGTCCATGGGGCGCGCGACGTTCTCGACCGTGTAGGTGAAGACGTAGGTCTGGCGACCGTGCGCGAACTGCCCCTCCGGCACGGCCGACGTCACGACGAGGTAGCCGTCGTCCGAGTCGGTCTCGACCGGACGCTCCTCGCCTCGCTCGTCCGTCACGGATTCGAGCGTCGGGCGCAGCGGCGTCCAGTCGTCGTCCTGCGGGATCCGGCGCTGCATGCCGCGGTTCTGATCCTGCTCCGGGAACACCGCGACGAACGTCTCCGTGATCCGGGCACGGGCGACGCCGTCGGCGTCACGCGTCAGCTCGATCTGCGCGGTGAGGCTGTCGAACGTGAAGTCCTGCAGGTCCTCCTCGTCGGCCGCCGCCGGCATCGGAATCGCGATCGCCGCCGCGAGCGCCAGGATCAACCCGATCAACAATCGCCTCATGGCCACCACGCTAGGGGGGAACCGCGCCGATACGCTTGGCTCATGGCTGATCGAAGGCTCGCTGTGGAGGCGTGGGAGAGCCTCTTCCGTGCGCAGCACGAGATCTTCGGCGAGGTCGCGTCCGACTTCACCGACACCGAGCTGACGCAGCCCGAGTACGACGTGCTGCTGACCGTCACGCGCGCGCCGGAGATGTCGGCCCGGCTGCGCGACGTCACCGCGAACATGCTCATCAGCCAGCCCAGCGTCTCCCGCCTCGTCGACCGGATGGTCGCGCGCGGTCTCGTCACGAAGTGCTCGGACCCGACGGACGGCCGCGGAGCGCTCGTCACCGCGACCGACAGGGGCGCGCGCGCGTTCCGCTCGATCGCCACGGAGCACGGCCGCTCGATCGCCGAGCGGATGTCGGTGCTCTCCGAGGATGAGCTGCGCCAGCTGCGCGACCTGACGCAGAAGCTGCGCCGCGAGCGTCCCACAGGCTGAGAGGACCGTTCGCTGTGAGCGAACGGCCCTCGACTCCCGGCCGGCGCCGTCAGAGCAGCAGCTGGGTGAGCGGGTGCACGAGGTAGCGCAGCGAGTACGCCTCCCACAGCGCGCCGACGACGAGCAGCGCGAGAGCCGGCAGCGCCAGGAGGCCGAGCCGTCGCAGCCCCTGGACGTAGCCCTGCCGCCGGTTCGCCGCGCCGACGCTGCGGGGCCACAGCCAGTTCCTTCCGAGGAGATACGCGCCGAGCAGCAGCAGCACGTACGCCTGGAGCTCGATCACGAAGGTCAGCGCGTGCGGGATGAGCGCCACCCAGCCCTGCGGCGAGGCGGGTGCGATCGTGATGCCGGTCTCGACGGCCCAGTAGCCGAACAGCGCGAGGCCGGCGAAGGGTACGACGAGGGACGGCAGCACGATCGTCAGCAGCCCGAGCCGGAAGACGTTGACCCCGAGGATGGTGAGCGCGAACAGCGGCGGGACGCTCACGAGCCACCGCACGAGCTCACCCGTGCCGTCCTGCTCCAGGGACGCCGCCCGGGCCGCGTTGAGGTCGGGGAAGGCGACCCCGAGCACGAACCCGACGAGTGCGAGCCCGTAGGCTGCGGCGTTCAGGATCAGGTACGCGCGCCGGTTCTCGCGGATCACCCGGAACGGACGGCGCCAGAGCGGATCGCGCGCGGCTGAAGCGACGGAAGCGAGCGGAGATGTCATCGATCGGCCCTTCCCGTCATGTGCGCGGCAGCACGGCGGCCGCGGCGATGACGTTGTTCACGATGGGTGGCGGTCATCGTGCGCGCCACGGCCTCGGCGGCGGCTCCGGCACCCCAGTTGCCCCGCTTGAGCTCTTCCGCGCGCGCGATCACCGGCGACGTCCACGGGATCGCCGGATGGAACTGCGGCAGCGTGCCGCTGCCGTACAGCAGCGCGGCGAGCGCCGCGGTCCGGGGCGACGGCTCGGTGCCATCGACCAGCACCCCGCGCACGTCGCCGACGAGCTCTGTCCGCCGGCCGCTTCCGCCGTCCTCGAGGACGGCGGCGTCGAACAGCCCCAGCACCCTGCGGGTTCCGCGCCGGATGTCGCCGCGGTCGACGAGCCGATCCAGCACCGGCCCGCGCAGCGTCGGACCGACCGCGGCGAGCACCGCCTGGACGCCGCGGGGCTTCTCCGCGATGTGATCCCAGGCGGCGCCGAGCAGAGGATCGGCCGGCCGACGCCCCTCGATCGCCTCGACGGTCACCGCCCCGCCGCGGCCCTCCGCCGTGCGGATGTGCTCCCCGAGCGCGAGGTCGGCGAGCACGGCACCGCCGAGCGCGTAGAAGAGGATGTTCTCCCCCGCGATGCTGCCGCTGCTCCGCTCTGCCCCGGAATGGGGCTGGAACAGGAGCAGCAGCAGGTCCTCGGCGAGGGTCGGGGCGCCGAGGCCCGCGCCGTCGCCGCCCGTCTCGGGCTCGTCGGCCGTGGATCGTCCGGTTCGATCGTTCATGCTGTCTCCTTCGAGTTCGGGAGGATCACGCGAGGATCAGGAAGTGGAGGGCGAGCCATCCGGACACCGTGGTGACGGTCGTCCACAGGACGATCGCGACGCCCTGCCACAGCAGCACCCAGCCGCGCGCCGTGCCGGACGCGATCAGGATCGCGGATGTGAAGTGCGTCGGGATCGCGAGCGGGCCGAGGATGCTCGCGCCCGGGACGCCGAACCGGACGAGCCACTTCTTGAAGCGGGCACGTCCCTTCGACTCGGGCTTGGCGGGGGCGACCTCCACGGCCGTCAGGGTCGCGACGCCGCCCGCCCCCTCGGCGACGGCGGTGCTGCGCGATCCTCGCCGGCGCATAGCGGCGGCGCGGGCCCGGGAGCTCACCGCGACGACGACGAGCACGGCCAGGAAGTTGCCGATCGCGGCCGCGATGCCCGCGACGAAGGGGTTCACGCCGCCGATGACCCCGATCATCGCGGCTCCCTCCGCTTCGATGAACGGAATCGCGGCGGCGACCGTCACGATGAGGGGCTGGACGAGCTCCGGCACTCGGGCCACGAGCTCCTGGAAGTGGATGACGAGATCCCCGAAGGGGTTCACGATGGGATTCCTCACTGTGAGATGGCGTCGACTTTCGACCCGATCCCAGTAGAGGGCGTGTTCTCAGAACATGGTCAAGCGCTGGGAGCTCCGGCGGCGCCGGAAGGCTCGGAAGCGGCCTCGTCGCCCGCCGCGTCCGCCGCCTCGAGCATCCGGTGGGCGATCATGCTGGCGCGATAGAGGACCTGCAGCTGAGCGGGCCGGTAGAGCTCGACGACGGCCTCCACGAAGGTCTCCGCCGTGGCCAGCGGGCTCTTCTTCAGACGCGCCACCGGGTCTTTCAGCCACGGGTAGTCGCGCAGGCTCTGCGCGAGGTCGGGAGCCAGCCTCTCCGCCAGGTTCTCGCGCGTCGCCTCGTCCGCGTCCTCCGGGAGCTCCTCGAACTCCCGCTCGACATCCGCGGGGTACTGCTCGACCATCTCCCGCACGTCGTCGAGAGCCGCCTGGTCGTACAGCTGCGAGTAGATGTGGATCATCGAGGTGTCCGACTGCGACAGGCGCATCGCCACCGACTCGAAGCCCGCGGGCACGTCGGCGGGTGCGCGCTCGCGCAGGATCGCCGCGATGTCGGCGCGCGCCTTCTGCAGGCGGTCGATGCTCGCGGCGAGGTCGGCGTCGAGGTCGCGCAGGGCCGCGAGCGTCGGCTCGCCACCGGCCTCGACCGCGCCGATCTGCGCGAGCGGCACACCGAGATCGGCCAGCCGCCGGATCCGCAGCAGCCGCACGAGGTGGCTCACCGAGTACTGCTTGTACCCGTTGTCCTCGCGGTCCGGCACATCCAGCAACCCGAGCCGGTGGTAGTGGCGGATGGTGTTCACGGTCGTTCCGGCGAGCAGGGCCAGCTCGCGAGTGCTCCACGCCACGTGGTTCTCCTCCGGTGGGCGGTGCGCGCGTGCGCACCAGGCTCTGCCGCCCGCCTCCGCGCGACTCCCGACGGCGGGGCGTTGCGACTCTGTCGGACGCGAACAGCGCGGGCATGGGCGACATTCCGTCACCGCCGAGCCGGCCGGGGAAGCAGAAAAGGCCTCCGCCGAAGCGGAGGCCTTTTCGTCACTGTCTCAACACAGTGTGCGCCCGAAGGGACTCGAACCCCTAACCTTCTGATCCGTAGTCAGATGCTCTATCCATTGAGCTACGGGCGCTCATGCGCGGATCCGGGGATCCTCACCGTTGCCGTGGCAACCCGTCTACTGTACATCATCGCCGAGCATGGTCGCGAATCGGGGCGGCTACGCGAGCACGCCCGGGCGCGTCGGATCAGGACGGCGCGCCGGTCGTCTCGCCGGCCGCCGCCTTGCGCTTGCGGCGGGCCTGCGCCGACAGCTTCTGCAGGTCGACGAGTCGCAGCGCCTGCATGCGCGCATCGCGCATCTTCTCGTAGTCCGGGTCCTGCTCGGGACGCATCGCCTCGACCCGCAGGCGGCCCTGCAGGTTGGTCTCCACGTCCTGCCACGCAGCCCCGCGCGCACGCTCCACAAGGTCGCGCAGCTGCTCGGAATCCTCCGCCAGCGCGCGCAGCGCCTTCGCCACGCCCGCGTACTGCTTCGCGCGGCGTCGCAGGTTGCGCACGTCCCGATCGCGGTAGTCGTGCGTCCCGTGCGGCTGGGTGTGCCGACCCCAGGCCGCCTTGCGCGCGCGGGACATCGCGTCGGACGCGGCATCCTGCTCGTCCGCGAGCGCGATGAGCGCATCGCGCGCCGTGCCCGTGAAGTGCTGCGGATCGAACGACTCGCCCAGCGAGATGGTGCTCACCAGGATCGCGTTCTTCACCGACAGCCGCGCTGCAGCGAGTGCGATGGCCACGCCCTCGTCGACAGCATCGGCGTTGCGTCCCATGGCACCTCCCCTCAGCGATCCGGCCGTCGGCGATCAGCGATCCGGCCATCGGCGATCCGGCGTCGTCCGACCTGTCATCGGCACGATCCCGGACGGAGCGGACCGGGTGATCCGCCCCTCTCCAGGGTAGTCGGCGCGGCGACGTCGACCGAGGCTCAGACGCCGGCGGGGACGCGCTCCGGCGCGTCGGAGATCGGATCGGCCGGCTGCGACGCGACGGCGTCCGCGATCACCGGCTCGCGCTCCGGCAGCACGCGCGGGTGCGCGCCCGCCATCTTCTCGAGCACGCGCACGACCTGGCACGAGTAGCCGTACTCGTTGTCGTACCAGACGTAGAGCACGACGTTCTCGTCGTCCACGATCGTGGCGAGCCCGTCGACGATGCCGGCCTTGTTGTTGCCGACGAAGTCCGTCGAGACCACTTCGGGGGACTCGATGTAGTCGACCTGCTGGCGCAGCGGCGACGTCAGCGACACCTGACGCAGGAAGCCGTTCAGCTCGTCCTTCGTCGTGGGGCGGCCAAGCTGAAGGTTCAGGATCGCGAGGGACACATCGGGGGTGGGCACGCGGATCGCGCTTCCCGACAGCTTGCCCGCGAGCTGCGGCAGCGCCTTGGCGACGGCCTTGGCGGCGCCGGTCTCCGTGATCACCATGTTCAGCACGGCGGATCGGCCGCGCCGGTCGCCCTTGTGGAAGTTGTCGATCAGGTTCTGGTCGTTCGTGAAGGAGTGGACCGTCTCGACGTGGCCGCGCACGACGCCGTACGAGCCGTCGATGACGCCGAGCACGGGCGTGATCGCGTTCGTTGTGCACGACGCGGCCGAGACGATTTGGTCGTCCGCCTGGATGTCGTCGCCGTTCACGCCGTACACGATGTTCTTCAGCGCACCCTTGCCAGGGGCGGTGAGCAGCACGCGGGCGACCCCCTTCGAGCGCAGGTGCTGCGACAGCCCCGCCTCGTCGCGCCAGCGGCCCGTGTTGTCGACGACGATCGCGTCGCGGATCCCGTACTGCTCGTAGTCGACGCTGGCCGGGTCGTCCGAGTAGATGATCTGGATCAGCGTGCCGTTCGCGAGGATCGTCTCGTTCTCCTCGTCGATCTCGATCGAGCCGGCGAAGGGCCCGTGCACCGAGTCGCGGCGCAGCAGGCTCGCGCGCTTCTTCAGGTCGGAGTCGCCGCCCCGGCGGACGACGATCGCGCGCAGGCGCAGACCGGATCCGTTGCCCGCGTGCGCGAGCAGGATGCGCGCGAGCAGACGCCCGATGCGCCCGAACCCGTAGAGCACGACATCGGTCGGCTGCGGCGTCTCGGCGTCGATGACCTCGGCGAGCTCCTCGCGGAGGAATGCGTCGATGTCCGCCTGCTCGTACGAGCCGCCGCGCTCGTCGTAGCGGGAGACGAGGCGCGCGACGTCGATCGACGACGCGCCGGGGCCGATCCGGTCGATCGACTCGAGCACCGCGAGCGTCTTGACGGGGTTCAGCACGTCGTCGCCGTGCAGGCGTGCGAAGCGATGCGCCTTGACGATCTCGATCGGCGAGCGGTTGATGAGCCGGCGCCCGTGGATGGACGGCACGATGCCGTGCGTGCGATACAGCCGCCCGATCAGCGGGATCATCCGCTCGGCCAGCTCCTCGCGGGCGACCCACTCCGCCCGGTGCTGCTCAATGCTGTGCGCCTCGAACTTCTCGCTCACGCTCGCTCATCACTCCTTCGTCGATGGCCGGCGGATCGCGCCGACGCTGCTGCCCTTCGAGCGTACGAAGCAGATCCGGTCGATTTCCTCGCACAGCGGGCACAAGAATTCCCGATCTTTCGTATCGTGCAGGATCGAGGCGCCTCCATCCCCGAAAAGCCCTGCGACTTCCAGGGGGTTGACCCGATCCCCCTCGCTGGGGTGGGATTGCGGGATTCCGCCCTGACCTGGGCTCCCCCGACGGGAGGAGTGACGATGCCCGCTTCCGAGACAGCGATGCTCGTGGCGATCGTGAAGGAGGACGGATCCGCCGCGATCGCGGCCGGCGCCGATCGGACCGAGTTCGACACCTCGAGCGTCGAGGACGGACGCCACGCGATCATGATGCACGCGATCGCCGCGGCGCAGGAGCGCGGCGAGGCCGTGCGCCTGCGCGTCACGGAGCCCGATGGGTCCTGGCCGCTGATCGTGCATGCCGACGGGAACGTCGAGCCCGACGAAGACGCCCGGCTGACGCCCCTTGCGGTCCCGGACACCGTGCAGGAGGCTGCGGAAGACGCGGCTGAGGAAGCAGTGGACGACGCAGCGGAGGGCTCAGCGGACAGCGAGGACCCGAGCGCGGCGGAGGCTGCGCCATCGCCGGATCCGGCACCACCACGCCCCGGCACGCCTCTCGCGACGCTCGCGGACATCGCGTACGACGACGCGGACGACGACAGCGACGTCGTGGACGACCCGAGCCCCGAGCCGCCCACGCGCCGCCGGCAGCGCGAGTCGACGGACACGCGCCCGGTCGGGGCGGCGCCTCAGCCGATGTCCGCCGCCTTCACGCCCAAGGCCACGGCGTCGGTCGACCCGGTGACGGCTCCCGCGACGCCGAGCTCACCGCCGTCGGCAGCCGCTCCGTCGGCGCCCGCTCCCGCGCGATCCGCCGGACCCGAGTCGGTCCGATCCGCCCCGTCCGATCCGGCCCGATCGGCGCAGCCCGCGCCGACCACGGCCGCGAGCCCGGGCACCGATCCCATCGACGTCTTCGCCTCGCTGCAGGCGCCTGGCGAATCGTCCGACCTCCGTGCGACACGGACCGAGGCACCCGTGCGGCAGCGCGGGGAGGGCGATGGGCGCCGGCGCAGCGAGCGGCCGGTGCGCACCCGCAGGGAGTCGCCGCCCGACGGACGTCGCTCGTTCCTGACGCCCGAGCACGCGGAGGAGCCCGCCGAGCGCGGCTGGCGCGGCTTCCTCGTGCGGGCGGGCGTGCGGGTGCCGCCGAGCGCCGAGGAGCGCGCGGAGCGCGCGGACATGTCCACGGTCTCGCAGCATTGGCCCGGCCCCCGCACGATCGCGATCGTGAACGCGAAGGGCGGCAGCGGCAAGACCCCGACGACGATCCTGACCTCCGCGGTGTTCGCGCGCTACGGCGGCGCGGGCGTCCTCGCGTGGGACAACAACCAGACGCGCGGAACGCTCGGCTGGCGCACCGAGCAGGGGCCGCACGACGCGAGCCTGCACGATCTGCTGCCCGAGACGGATCGCCTGCTGTCCGCGCAGGCGCAGTCGGCCGACCTCGCACACTTCGTGCACCACCAGACGCGGGACCGCTACGACGTCCTCCGCTCGCGCCCGATGCTGCTCGCCGACGAGCAGCGCATCAAGAAGGAGGACATCGACCGGATCCACTCCGTCGCCGCCAAGTACTACCGCCTCATCGTCATGGACTCCGGCAACGACGAGTCCGACCCCATGTGGCGACGGATGATCGACCTCGCCGACCAGATCGTGATCGCCACGACGACGCGGGCCGAGCATGCCGAGGCCGGCGCGCTGCTGCTCGAGGCCCTGACCGATCGCGACGAGCGCTCGGCGAGGCTGGTCCGGCAGTCGGTCGCGGTCGTGAGCCAGGCGGATCCGCACGCGAGCGCCGCAGAGGTCCAGAGCGTCGTGGACGGCTACCGCGCCCTCTCGCGGGAGGTGGCCGCGATCCCCTACGACCCCGCGATGGCCGGCGGCTACCTGCACTTCAGCGCGCTCCGTCCGGCGACGCAGCGCGCCTGGCTCGCAGCCACGGCCGCGATCGCCCGCGGCCTCGGCCCGCAGCCCACCTGATCCCGCCCGACCCGGGGCCTCGCCCCGTCCGCGTCTTGCTGCTCGCCTGGATCCCGGAGTCCGCCCGAATCCCGGATCGTCCGCGCGCGTCGCCTCCGAGATCCTGGTGATCTCCGAATCTCTGGCGAGGGCGCTCAGCTCTGCGGAGTCCGTTCCCAATCCGCATGTCCCGCGCCCTCAAGTCCGCCCGGATCCCGGCGTTCACCCGAACCGCGGATCATCCGCGCCCTTCAGATCCGGGATCCTGGCGAACTCCGGATCTTTGGCGAGGGCGCCGGGTTCGCGGAATCCCCCGGATCCCGGAGTCCACCCACATCACGGATCATCCGCGCCGTTCGCCTCCGGGATTCGGGCGGTCTCCGGATTTCCGGCGCAGCCGCTCGGACAGGCAGGATTCCGCCCCTCGTCCACAGCCACGGAAACACTCCGGACCTCACGCGGAGCTGTGGACAGCGACGATGCGGGATCGCCCACGCGGCAGGGTCGTTTCGTGGACCTTGTGCAGGATGTGGCGTCGCGAGGCGGTGTGGTGCGGATGCGCACGCTGCTCGCCGCGGGAGTGAGCCGGCATGCCGTGCGGAAGGAGCTGGCGCGGGGCGCCCTCCTCCAGCCCAAGGGAGGCTGGGTCGCGCTGCCCACCGCGGATGTGGAGCTGCGCCTGGCCGCCGAGCTCGGCGTCGTGCTCACGTGCGTGACCGCGGCACGTCGCCACGGCCTCTGGACCCTCGAGGAACGCGAGCGGCACGTCGGAGCGTCGCCGCACCACCGGCTTCCGCGCGCGACGTCGGCGCACGTGCACTGGGCTCGACCGGTCATCCCCCGAATCCCGGACGCCCTCGAGGATCCGCTCATCAACGCTCTCGTCATCCTGAGCGCCTGTCAGCCGAGGGAGGCGGCGCTCGCGGCCTGGGAGTCCGCGGTCCGCAAGCAGCTCGTGAACCTCGATGCGCTCCGCCGCCTCCCCCTCGCCAGGACGCTGCGCGATCTGCTGCTCGACGTGCATCCCTATGCGGACGCGGGCGGCGAGACGATCGTGTTCGACCGGCTCAGGTGGCTCCGACTTCCCATGCATCGCCAGACCTACATCGCGGGGCATCCGGTGGATCTCCTCATCGGCGACCGGCTCATCATCCAGATCGACGGCGGGCATCACGTCGACGCGCAGCGCCTGCGTGACAACGAGCACGACGCGCGACTGCGCCTCATGGGCTACACCGTCATCCGCATCGGGCACTGGCAACTGCTGAACGACTGGGCGACCGTGCAGGACCTGATCCTCGGCGCGGTCGCACAAGGCCATCACCTCGCCTGACCCCGGATCGCCGGCGTGCAGACCTCCCCGATTACGGCGACGACCAATACTCCTTTCCTCGGCTTGCGGCCACGATCCCGAAGTCCGCCAGGAACCCGGTGTTCGCCAGGAACCCGGATGCGCCAGCGCTCGCGACTCCGCGATGCGCGCGAACTCCGCGATCCCGGCGAGGCGCCCACCGAACCACCCCTTGACACCCCATCCGGATCGTATATTATTTCAGATACGACGCTCCGGACCCGCGGAGCCGGACGAGAGCAAAGGAGCTCGGTGTGACCCATCTGGCGACCGATCCCCGATTCGCGGCCCTGCCCGCCGTGCCGGGCAAGATCATCGCGGTGCACCTCGCGTACGAGTCCCGCGCCGCCCAGCGCGGGCGCCGGCCCGCGGCTCCCTCCTACTTCTTCAAGCCTGCGAGCTCGGTCGCGGCGACGGGCTCTGAGATCGAACGCCCCGCGGGCACCGAGCTGCTGGCGTACGAGGGCGAGATCGCGCTCGTGATCGGCACCGCGGCGCGCAACGTGCCGCTCGCGCAGGCGTGGGACCACGTCGGCTGGGTCACCGCCTCGAACGACTGGGGCCTGTACGACCTGCGCGCCAACGACAAGGGCTCGAACGTGCGCAACAAGGGCCGCGACGGCTACACGCCGCTCGGCCCGCAGCTGATCGACGCCCGCGGGGTCGACCCGGAGGCGCTGCGGGTGCGCACGTGGCGCAACGGCGAGCTCGTGCAGGACGACACCACGTCCGCGGGCCACCTGATCTTCCCGCTCGCCCAGTTCGTCGCCGACCTGTCGCAGCACTTCACGCTCGAGGTCGGCGACGTCATCCTGACCGGCACGCCCGCGGGCTCCTCGGTCGCGGTGCCGGGCGACGTGATCGAGGTCGAGGTGGACGCCCCGGATGCCCCCGGCGCGCCGTCCAGCGGCCGTCTCGTCACCCGCGTGGTCGAGGGGGCCGGAGAGTTCGACCCGGAGCTCGGCTCGCTGCCGTCCGTGAACGACCTGCAGCGCGAGGAGGCGTGGGGCGACCGCACCGCCGCCGGCCTCCCGCCCGAGCCCGGTCCCGTCCTGACCGACGCGCTGCGCGCCAAGCTGCTCGAGGCCCCCGTCGCGGGCCTGTCGCAGGCGCTGCGGCAGCGCGGCATCCGGTCGATCTTCCTCGACGGCCCGAAGTCGGACACCCCCGGCGCGAAGCTCGTCGGCACCGCCAAGACCCTGCGCTTCGTGCCGCTGCGCGAGGACCTCTTCCAGAAGCACGGCGGCGGCTACAACGCGCAGAAGCGCGCGTTCGACGCGGTCGAGCCGGGCGAGGTCATCGTGATCGGGGCGCGCGGCAACGCCGGCTCCGGAACGCTCGGCGACATCCTCGCCCTGCGCGCGCAGGCACGGGGAGCCGCCGGCATCGTGACCGACGGCGGCGTGCGCGACTACGCCCAGGTGGCTTCGTTCGACATCCCGGTGTTCTCGCAGGGCGGCCATCCGGCGGTGCTCGGCCGCTATCACGTGCCGTGGGAGCACGACGTCACGATCGCGTGCGGCGGCGTCACGGTGCAGCCGGGCGACATCATCGTGGGCGACGACGACGGCGTGATCGTGATCCCGCCGGACCTGGCGGAGGAGGTCGCCGACGCGACGCTCGCGCAGGAGGCCGAGGACGCCTGGATCGCGACCCAGGTCGCGGCCGGTCATCCGGTCGACGGCCTGTTCCCCCTGAATGCCGAGTGGCGGGCCCGCTATGAGGCCGAGACCCGCAGCGCGGAAACCCGCGGCGCGGACGCCCCCGATACCCAGGGCGCGGCCGGATGACGACCGTCGAGAGCGCGAGCAAGTCGCAGCGCGCGTACGACTGGATCCGGCAGCGGATCTCGCAGCGCGAGTACGGCCCCGGCTACCGCCTGGTGCTGGGCCCGATCGCGGACGCGCTCGGCATGAGCGTCGTGCCGGTGCGCGAGGCGATCCGCCGCCTGGAGGCCGAGGGTCTCGTCGAGTTCGAGCGCAACGTCGGCGCCCGGGTGGCACTGGTCGACCGCGCCGAGTACGCGCACTCGATGCAGACGCTCGGCGTCGTCGAGGGCGTCGCGACGGCGCTGTCCGCTCCCCTGCTCGGCGGCGCGGACCTCGATCGCGCCGCGGCCGTGAACACGCGGCTCGTCGCGCTGCTCGACGACTTCGATCCGATCGCGTTCACGCGGCTCAACCGAGAGTTCCACTCGGTGCTGTACGAGCCGTGCCCCAATCCGCACATCCTCGACCTCGTGCACCGCGGCTGGACCCGCCTGCACGGGCTGATCGACTCGACCTTCGCGTACGTGCCCGGCCGCGCGCACGAGTCGGTGCGCGAGCACGCGGAGATCCTCGAGCTCATCCGCTCGGGGGCCGACCCGCTCGAGATCGAGATGGCCGCGCGACAGCACCGCTGGCGCACCATGAACGCCTATCTGGCAGACCACTGACCCCCGACGGAGGAATCCCATGAGCACCCCCGACTACACCCAGCGTCACGTGCCCGCCGACCTGCCGGAGAAGATCCAGCACTACATCGGCGGGAAGCACGTCGACTCGCAGGACGGCGACACGTTCGACGTGCTCGATCCCGTGTCGAACGAGACCTACATCCAGGCCGCCGCGGGCAAGAAGGCCGACATCGACGCCGCCGTCGCCGCCGCCCGCACCGCCTTCCGCGAGGGGCCCTGGCCGAAGATGCTGCCGCGCGAGCGTTCGCGCATCCTGCACCGGATCGCCGACATCGTCGAGTCGCGCGACGCCCGTCTCGCCGAGCTCGAGTCGTTCGACTCGGGCCTGCCCATCACGCAGGCGCTCGGCCAGGCCCGCCGCGCGGCCGAGAACTTCCGCTTCTTCGCCGACCTGATCGTCGCCCAGGCCGACGACACCTTCAAGGTGCCCGGCCGGCAGATCAACTACGTCAACCGCAAGCCGATCGGCGTCGCGGGCCTGATCACGCCGTGGAACACGCCGTTCATGCTCGAGTCGTGGAAGCTCGGGCCCGCGCTCGCGACCGGCAACACCGTCGTGCTGAAGCCCGCCGAGTTCACGCCGCTGTCGGCGTCGCTGTGGGCCGGCATCTTCGAGGAGGCGGGCCTTCCCGAGGGCGTGTTCAACATCGTGCACGGCTTCGGCGAGGACGCCGGCGACGCGCTCGTGAAGCACCCGGACGTGCCGCTCATCTCCTTCACGGGCGAGAGCCGCACGGGGCAGATCATCTTCGGCAACGCGGCCCCCTACCTGAAGGGCCTGTCGATGGAGCTCGGCGGCAAGTCGCCCGCCGTCGTCTTCGCCGACGCCGACCTCGAGGCCGCGGTCGACGCGACGATCTTCGGCGTCTTCTCCCTCAACGGCGAGCGCTGCACGGCCGGATCCCGCATCCTCGTCCAGCGCGACATCTACGACGAGTTCGTGGAGCGCTACGCGGCGCAGGCCCAGCGCGTGAAGGTCGGCTACCCGCACGACCCCGCCACCGAGGTCGGTGCGCTCGTGCACCCCGAGCACTACGACAAGGTGATGTCGTACGTCGAGATCGGCAAGAGCGAAGGCCGCCTCGTCGCGGGCGGCGGCCGTCCGGAGGGCTTCGACGAGGGCAACTTCGTCGCCCCGACCGTGTTCGCCGACGTGAAGCCGGATGCGCGCATCTTCCAGGAGGAGATCTTCGGCCCGGTCGTCGCCATCACGCCGTTCGACACCGACGAGGAGGCGCTCGAGCTCGCGAACGACACGAAGTACGGCCTCGCAGCCTACATCTGGACGAACGACCTCAAGCGCGCCCACAACTTCTCGCAGGCGGTCGAGGCCGGCATGGTGTGGCTCAACTCCAACAACGTGCGCGACCTGCGCACCCCGTTCGGCGGCGTCAAGGCCTCGGGCCTCGGCCACGAGGGCGGCTACCGCTCGATCGACTTCTACACCGACCAGCAGGCCGTTCACATCACGCTCGGCAAGGTGCACAACCCGACCTTCGGCAAGGCCTGACCGCCTCCACCCCCTCACCCACCGTTCGTCGAGCGAGCGGAACGAGTCGAAACGACTGAACATCGCCACGGCACCGTTGCACCGTTTCGACTCGGTCGCTCCGCTCCCTCGCTCAGCGAACAGGTGACCCGACCAGAGAAAGCAAGGACGCTGACATGACAACCGAATCCACCGACCGCCGCGGCACGCTCACGTCGTCGGGCTTCTACGTGTCGCAGGAGGCCCCGATCGAGCCCGCGAACCCGGTCGCGACGCCGACGGCGCCCGCGCCGGACATCCTGAGGTGCGCGTACATGGACCTCGTCGTGACGGATCTCGCCGCGTCGCGCGCGTTCTACGTCGACATCCTGGGCCTGCACGTCACCGAGGAGGACGACGAGGCGATCTACCTGCGCTCCACCGAGGAGTTCATCCACCACAACCTCGTGCTGCGCAAGGGACCCGTCGCGGGCGTCGCGGCGTTCTCGTACCGTGTGCGCACGCCCGAGGACCTCGACAAGGCCGTCGCGTTCTACGAGGAGCTCGGCTGCCGCGTCCTCCGCCGGCCCGAGGGCTTCACGAAGGGCATCGGCGACTCGGTGCGGGTGGAGGACCCGCTCGGCTTCCCGTACGAGTTCTTCCACTTCAGCGAGCACACCGAGCGCCTGTCGTGGCGCTACGACCTGCAGATCCCGGGCGAGCTCGTCCGCCTCGATCACTTCAACCAGGTGACGCCGGATGTGCCCCGCGCCGTGCGGCACTACCAGGACCTGGGCTTCCGCGTGACGGAGGACATCCAGGACGCCGACGGCACCGTCTACGCCGCGTGGATGCGCCGCAAGCCGACCGTGCACGACACAGCGACGACCGGTGGCGACGGCCCGCGCATGCACCACGTCGCGTTCGCGACGCACGAGAAGCACAACATCCTCGCGATCTGCGACAAGCTCGGCGCCCTGCGCCGCTCGGACGCGATCGAGCGCGGACCGGGCCGCCACGGCGTCTCGAACGCGTTCTACCTGTACCTGCGCGATCCCGACGGGCACCGCGTGGAGATCTACACGCAGGACTACTACACGGGCGACCCCGACAACCCGGTCGTGACGTGGGACGTGCACGACAACCAGCGCCGCGACTTCTGGGGCAACCCGGTGGTGCCCAGCTGGTACACGGAGGCGTCGCTCGTGCTCGATCTCGACGGCAACCCGCAGCCGGTCGTCGCGCGCGAGGACAAGAGCGAGATGGCGGTCACGATCGGCGCCGACGGCTTCTCCTACACCCGCCCCGACGACGAGCAGGAGATGCCGTCGTGGAAGCAGGGCGAGTACAAACTCGGGCACCAGCTCTGATCATGCTGACGCAGGATCAGATCGCGCAGCTGGCAGCGGAGCTCGCGGAGGCGGACCGGATGCACGGCGTCATCCCGCGCATCACCGCGCGCTTCCCGGACGCCACCATCGAGGACTCGTATGCGATCCAGGGCATCTGGCGCGACGCGCAGGTCGCGGCGGGCCGCCGCCTCGTGGGCCGCAAGATCGGCCTGACGTCCAAGGCCATGCAGCAGGCGACGGGCATCACGGAGCCGGACTACGGCGTGATGTTCGACGACACGGTGTGGGAGTCGGGCGCGGTGATCCCGGCGGGCGACTTCTCGAACATCCGGATCGAGGTCGAGCTCGCGTTCGTGCTGAAGGCCCCGCTCGAGGGCCCGGCGTGCACGCTGTTCGACGTGCTGCGCGCGACCGAGTACGTCACTCCCGCGCTCGAGGTGCTCAACTCGCACATCGAGATGGAGGGCCGGACGATCGTCGACACCATCAGCGACAACGCCGCGTACGGCGGCATGGTGCTGGGCGGCCGGCCCATGCGTCCGGACGACATCGACCTGCGCTGGGTGGGCGCGATGCTCTACCGCAACGAGACGATCGAGGAGACGGGCGTCTCGGGCGGCGTGCTCGGCCATCCCGGCCAGGGCGTGGCGTGGCTCGCGAACAAGATGCACCGGCACGGCGACCGCCTCGAGGCGGGCGAGATCATCCTGGCGGGGTCCTTCACCCGCCCCGTGTGGGCCGAGGCGGGCGACAGCATCCTGGCGGACTACGGACGGATGGGGACGATCGCATGCAGCTTCCGATGACCTTGCGCCACCGGATCGCGCAGGCGGACCGCCCGCTGTACGGCGGCTGGATCTGCTCGGGCTCGCCCGTCATGGCGGAGATCATGGCCGACTCGGGCCTCGACTGGCTCATGATCGACATGGAGCACGGGCCCATCGGGCTGAGCGAGACCCAGGCGATGTTGCAGGTCGCGGCGGCCTACCCCGCCACGACGGTCGTGCGCGTGCCCGCGAACGACGCCGTGTGGATCAAGCAGGTGCTCGACCTCGGTGCGCAGACGATCATGGTGCCGATGGTGTCCACCGCGGCGGAGGCCGAGGCCGCCGTCGCGCACGCGTCGTACCCGCCGCGCGGACACCGCGGCGTGGGCAACGCGCTCGCGCGCTCCGGCCGCTGGAACCGCGTCGACGACTACCTCCAGAACGCGGCGGAGTACACGTCGGTGATCGTGCAGATCGAGACGGCCGAGGGCGTCCAGAACGCGGAGGCGATCGCGGCGGTGGACGGCATCGACGGCGTCTTCGTCGGGCCGAGTGACCTCGCCGCGTCCATGGGGCTGATCGGGCGGCAGACGCATCCGGATGTCGTCGCAGCGGTCGAGCGGGCGTTCGCGGGCGTCCGCGCGGCGGGCAAGCCCGTCGGCGTGAACGCGTTCGTGGAGTCGGCCGCCCGCGCCTACGTCGAGGCGGGCGCGCGCTTCGTGCTCGTGGGCGCCGACGTGGGCCTCGCCGCCCGCGGCGCGGAGCGGCTGGCCCGTACGTTCCTCCCCGCCGGCGACGGCGAGGGCCGCGCGTCCTATTGACGCCGTTTGCCCCGAATGGACCGCTATCCGCCTCGGATGGCGGCAGTTCGGGGCAAATGCCGGGTCCCGTGCACCGAGATACGCTCGGAGGGATGATCGATCAGCGGGGCCTGCAGCACATGGCCGAGTCGCTGGCCGCGGTTCCGGGCGTGGTCGCCGTGACGCTCGGAGGCAGCCGCGCGCGCGGCATGCACCGGCCCGACTCCGACTTCGACCTGGGCGTCTACTATCGCCCAGGCGACCTGGACCTGGCGGCGCTGGGCGCGCTGGCGGCACGAGTGACGGGACGCGCCGTCCCGGTCGCGGGCCCGGGCGGCTGGGGACCGTGGGTGGACGGCGGCGCATGGCTCGAGGTGGACGGCACCCGGATCGACTGGATCCTGCGGGACGTCGCCCGCGTCGAGGAGCAGTGCGAGCGTGCCGCGCGCGGCGCGTTCGCCTTCCACCCGCAGCCGGGGCATCCCTTCGGGTTCCTCGACGTGTCCTACGCGGGTGAGGTCGCGACGGCCATCCCGCTGAGCGACCCTGCCGGCGTGCTCGAGGGCCTCACCGCCCGGGTGACGCCCTACCCCGAGCCGCTGCGGAAGGCGATGCTCGACGGCCTGTGGCAGGTCGACTTCCTGCTGGAGGCCGCCCGCAAGGGCGCGGCGCGCGCCGACACGACGTACGTGGCCGTGTGCCTGTCGCACGCGGCGCTGCTGGTCGCGCACGCATGGCACGCCGACGCGGGCGCATGGGTGCTCAACGAGAAGGGCCTCGTCCCGGGTGCGGTGCGCCTCGGCGCGACGGCCCGGCGCTTCGTCGACGTCGCCACCGCCGTGCTCGCTCGACCCGGTGGAACGCCGGAAGAGCTCGCCGCCTCGATCGACGCGCTGCGCGCCGCGCCGCGTCCGACGGCCTGAGCGTCGCGCGCCTCCAACCGCCCGTCGCCCCGCGTCCGGCCGGATCCCTTCGCCCGGCCCCGCGCCTGCCCGGCGTCGGTAGCGTGAGAGCATGCGCGCTGTCATCTACTCCGAGACCGGTTCGTCCTCCGTCCTCCGCCTCGTCGAGCGGCCCGTGCCCGAGCCGGGCGAGGGCGAGGTGCGGGTCCGCGTCGTGCGCGCGGGAGTGAACCCGACCGACTGGAAGTTCCGCGCGGGCGGCATGGGACCGCTCGCCTTCGACGAGATCTCGCCCGGGCAGGATGCCAGCGGCGTGATCGACGCGGTGGGCGCCGGCGTGACCGGTCTCGCGGTCGGCGACCGCGTGTGGACCTACCTGACGCAGAGCGGCCGGCCCATCGGATCCGCCGCCGAGTACACGATCGTGCCCGAGGCCCAGGCCGTGCGGCTGCCCGAAGGCGCCTCGTTCGACCTCGGCGCCTCGCTCGGCGTACCGGTGGTGACCGCGCATCGGCTGCTCACGTCCGGACCGGTCACGCGGCTCGCTCCCGGCGCGCTCGACGGACGCACGGTCCTCGTCCAGGGCGGCGCCGGTGCGGTCGGCAACGCCGCGATCCAGCTGGCGGCGTGGTCGGGCGCGACCGTGATCGCGACGGTCAGCAGCGCCGAGAAGGCCGAGCTCGCCCGCGCCGCGGGCGCCGCGCACACGGTCGACTACACGAAGGGCGACGCGGCGGCGGAGATCCAGTCGCTCGCTCCGGACGGCGTCGACCAGATCGTCGAGGTTGCGCCGGCTCAGAACACCGACCTCGATCGCGAGGTCGCCGCCCTCGGCGCGACCATCGCGATCTACGCCAACAACGGCGGCGACGAGATGACGCTGTCCGTGCGCGCGACGTTCTCGAAGAACCTGCGGTACCAGTTCGTCCTGCTCTACACGGTCGCGCCGGACCTGCTCGCGGCCGCCGCCGAGGACATCACGGCGGCGATCGCGGATGGCGCCTTCGCCGTGGGGGACGAGCGCGGCCTGCCGCTGCACCACTTCCCGCTCGAGGACACGGCCGCCGCACACGACGCGGTCGAGGACGGTGCGGTCGGCAAGGTGCTGATCGACGTCGCCGCCGACTGACGCGCATTCGCCATCGGCTAGCGCACCCCGCGGCCGCGCACCGGGAGAGCCCGGGGGTCAGCTCTCCCGGTCGGGCCGATCCTCGGTGGGGACACCGCGCGGGACGAGGAAGGCGAGCCCGAACATCGCCGCCGCGAGCACCGCGGAGGCGAGGAACACCGCTCCGGAGGACGCGATCACGGTGGCCGGGTCGTGGGCCTCGCCGCCCATCCGCGAGACGATGCCGTTGGAGATCGCGCCGAGCACGGCCGCGACGAGCGCCTGCCCGATGGAGCGGGAGAACATCACGGTTCCCGAGGCGACGCCGCGCTCCTGCCACGCGACGGTCGACTGCACGGCCACGAGCGACGGCACGGCGGTGAAGCCGAAGCCGAGCCCCGTGACGAACAGGATGAGCGCGACCGTCCAGATGCTCGGCCAGCGCGACAGCACGGCGATCCCGACGGCGGTCGCCAGGACCAGCGCCGTGCCGGAGATGATCACCGGGCGGAAGCCGAAGCGCAGGTACAGGCGCCCCGAGATCGAGGCGGCCACGGGCCATCCGAGGGTGAGCGTCGCGAGCGCGAGGCCCGCGAGCAGCGGCGACGCCCCCGCGCTGCCCTCGAGGTAGGTGGGGATGTAGGCCGTGTATCCGATCAGCACGCCGCCCAGGATCAGGTTGAGCATCGCCGTCGACGCGACGACCGGACGCGTGAAGATCCACAGCGGCAGGACCGGCTCGCTCGCGCGGCGCTCGACGAGCACGAACAGCACGAGCAGCACCGCTCCGGCGCCGAACACCCCGATCGAGGTGGGCGAGGTCCACTCCCATGCGACGCCGCCCTCGAGCACGCCCAGCAGCAGGAGGGTCAGCGCCGCGGTCAGCAGCGCGGCACCGGCCCAGTCGATCCGGTGACGGCGGCGCTCCAGCTGCTCGTGATAGTTCCGCGCGAGCAGCCAGAACGCGAGCAGGCACAGCGGCACGTTGATCAGGAAGATCCACCGCCACGCGTCGAGCTGCGAGAACAGCCCTCCGAGGGTCGGGCCGATCACGGATGACACACCCCACACGCTCGCGATGTAGCCCTGCACCCGCGCCCGCTCGGCCACCGTGTAGATGTCTCCCGCGATCACCACGGTCATGGGCATGATGGCGCCCGCGCCGAGGCCCTGCACGGCACGGAAGGCGATGAGCGAGGGCATGTCCCACGCGATGCCGCACAGCACGGATCCCACGAGGAACACCGCGATGCCGAACAGCAGGACGGGCTTGCGGCCGAGCTGATCCGCGAGCTTCGAGTACACGGGAGTGAGCACCGACTGCGTCAGCAGGTAGATCGAGAAGAGCCACGGGAAGGCCTCGTAGCCGCCGACGTCGGCCACGATCGAGGGAACGGCGGTGGCGACAACCGTCGAGTCGATCGCGACGAGACCCGTCGCGACCATCACGGACAGGAGGATGGGTCCCCGCTCGCTGCGAAGACCCACGGCGGCGGGGGCGGTCATCCATTCATCCTTTCACCGGAAGAGGGGCGCGCGGCCTCGCACGGCACCATCCGGGCTCCGCGAGGCCCGGCACACGCACCCGATCGCCGACGGAACCGGGGCGACCGGCCGCCTCACGCGTCGACGTGAAGTCGCGCGAGCTGCTCCGCCGTGAGCGCGATGGCCGCCCCGTCCAGGGCCGCGTCGAGCTGGTGCAGCTTGCTGCCGCCGAGGATCGGGCGGATCCCCTCGGAGACCAGCCAGGCGAGCACGATCTGCCCCCGCGTCGCGCCCGTCTCGCCCACGACCGCGTCGAGCGCCTCGAGCCGCCGCGTCGTGCCGGGATGGTCGTATGCGGGGTCGATGCGCTTGTCGGGGTTGTCGTACGCCCCCGACAGCAGAGGCGTGTACGCCCACAGCTCGAGCCCCTCACCGCGCGCGAGATCCCGGTGCTCGTCGCCGAGCACCCCGAACGCGTGGTTCTGGCCCGCGGGAAGCGCTCCAGAGCGTGGGCGCAGATAGGTCGCGCTGTGCTGCAGCGCGTCGAGGGGAAGTGCGCCGACCGCGCGCGCGTGCGAGCGCGCCCGCTCGACCCGCCACGCCGGATGGTTGGAGGCGCCCACCCGCCGGACGACCCCCTCGGCGACGAGCTCGCCCACGGCGTCGACGGTCTCCTCGATCGGCGTCGCACGGTCCTCCATGTGCAGCCACAGCATGTCGACCGCGTCGACGCCCAGCCGATCAAGCGAGCCGCGAAGCGCCTCGTGGACCGCCCGACGGCCGAGCCCCTGCACGCGCTGCGGGAACGAGCCCGCCCAGAGCGGCTCCGCTCCGAGCTTGGTGGAGATTCTGATCCGCTGCCGCATGCCGGGGCGCGCCGCGAGCCAGCGCCCCAGCACGCGCTCGCTCTGACCGCCGCGCCCGCTCGGATCCAGCCAGAAGCTGTAGCAGTCGGCCGTGTCGATCCACGTGCCGCCGCGCTCGACGAACCTGTCGAGCAGCGCGAAGGAGGCGTCGTCGTCGAGCAGCGTGCCGAAGACCATGGCTCCGAGCACGAGCGGCGAGTCGATGGGGGTGTTCTGCGTGTCCATGCCAGCAGGATCGGGCCTGGAGCGCGCTCCAGGTCAAGACCTCTCACCCGAACTCGGCTACGGTCGCTTCGCATGAGCACCTACACACCCGCCGAAGCGGCCGAGCTCTCGGGCTTCTCGCTCGACACCCTGCGCTACTACGAGCGGGAGGGCATCCTGCCTCCCGTCGCGCGCGCGACATCCGGGCGGCGCGTCTACGACGACGCGGACCTGTCGACGCTCGACTTCCTGAAGTGCCTGCGGGACACGGGGATGCCCATCCGGCGGCTGCGGCGCTACGGCGAGCTGTGCCGGGATCCCGGATCGATCGCCGAGCGGATCGCGCTGCTCGAGGAGCACGCGACCGCCGTGCGCGAGCAGGCGGAGCAGCTGCGCCGCCGCCAGGAGCGCCTCGACGAGAAACTCGCCTGGTACCGCACCCAGCTCGGCTGAGTCACTCCCAGCCGCCCACCCGTCGGCGAGCCCGAGCGCGCGGAAGCTGCTCGGCTCCCCTGGGGAGCCCGAGCGCCCCGCCGAGGGCGCGGGCAGGGGCAAGCAGCGCCGGCGGCGCGAGAAGAGCGTGAGCCTTCCCGGGGCCGGACGTATGGGAGTCGTGAGGAAGCCGTCGCGCGACGCCGGCGAGGACTTCAATCGGGATCTGCGCCGCCATCGGCGTGCGGCCCCGGATCGGGCGCCGCCAGTCCCTCGAACGGAGTCCCCCGTGCTCGATCTGATCTATGTGGCGGCGACGCTGGCGCTGTTCGCGCTCGTCGCGCTCGTCGTGAAGGGAGCCGAGAAGCTGTGATCGTCATCACGGCCATCGCCGGCGCCCTCGGCGTCGCCGCGATCGTCTACCTCGTGATCGCCCTCGTCCGGCCGGAGCGGTTCTGATGGACGCCGCGACGATCTGGAGCGGCATCCTGCAGATCGCCGCGCTCCTCGTCGCCCTCGTCCTCGTCTATCGGCCGCTGGGCGACTACATGGCCCGCGTCTTCACGGCGGAGCGGGACGGGCGCGCGGAGCGCGGCCTGTACCGCCTGATCGGCGTCGACAGCGGCCGCGAGCAGACGTGGCAGGCGTACGCCCGCTCCACGCTCGCGTTCTCCCTGATCGGCGTGCTGCTGCTGTACGGCCTGCAGCGCCTGCAGGTCTTCCTGCCGTGGGCCCTCGGCCTCCCGGCCGTGCCGGAGGGGGTGGCGTTCAACACGGCCCTGTCGTTCGTCACCAACACGAACTGGCAGACCTACTACCCCGAGTCGACGCTCGGCTACGCCGTGCAGCTCGCGGGGCTCACCGTGCAGAACTTCGTGTCCGCGTCCGTCGGCATCGCGATCGCCGTCGCGCTCGTGCGCGGCTTCGCACGACGAGGCTCGGCCACGATCGGCAACTTCTGGGTCGACGTCACCCGCGGGGTAACGAGACTGCTCCTCCCGCTCGCCGTGATCGGCGCGATCGGGATGATCGGCACCGGTGTGGTGCAGAACTTCGCCGGCTTCACCGACGTGACGACGCTCTCGGGTGCCGGCCAGGCGCTGCCCGGCGGTCCCGTCGCGTCGCAGGAGGCGATCAAGCAGCTCGGCACCAACGGCGGCGGCTTCTTCAACGCGAACTCGGCGCACCCGTTCGAGAACCCGAATCCGGTGTCGAACCTGCTGCAGCTTCTGCTCGTGCTGATCATCCCTGTGTCGCTGCCGCGCACGTTCGGCCGCATGGTCGGCGACGACCGTCAGGGCTTCGCGATCATCGCGACCATGGCGGGGATCGCGCTGGCGTCGATCGCCGCCGTCACGGCGCTCGAGGCCGCGGCGCAGGGGTCCGCCCCCGAGCTCGCGGGCGGCGCCTTGGAGGGCAAGGAGCAGCGGTTCGGGATCTTCGGATCGGCGCTGTACGCGGCCGTCACGACGCTCACCTCGACCGGCGCGGTCAACTCGATGCACGACTCGTACACCGCCTTAGGCGGCATGGTGCCGCTGATCAACATGATGCTCGGCGAGATCGCCCCGGGCGGCGTGGGCGCCGGCCTGTACGGCATGCTCGTGCTCGCCGTGATCACGGTCTTCATCGGCGGGCTGCTGGTCGGCCGCACGCCCGAGTACGTCGGCAAGAAGATCGGGCCGCGCGAGATGAAGCTCGCGAGCCTCTACATCCTCGTCACGCCGATTCTCGTGCTCGCCGGCACGGCGCTGAGCTTCGGGATCCCGGCCGTGCGCTCGGATGTCGAAGGGACGTCGCTGTGGAACCCCGGCCCGCATGGCCTCAGCGAGGTGCTGTACGCCTTCACATCGGCCGCGAACAACAACGGGTCCGCCTTCGCGGGCATCACGTCCGCCACGCCGTGGTTCGCGACCGCGCTCGGCGTCGCCATGCTGATCGGGCGCTTCGTGCCGATCGTGCTCGTGCTGGCGCTCGCCGGCTCGCTCGCCGCACAGAAGCCGGTGCCGTCCACGACCGGCACCCTGCCGACGCACCGGCCGCAGTTCGTCGGCCTGCTGGGCGCCGTCTCGGTCGTCATCACCGCACTGACCTACTTCCCCGTTCTCGCGCTGGCTCCGCTGGCGGAAGGGCTCGCCTGACCCATGTCCACGACACGCCAGAAGACGCCCGCCCCGGTCGCGGGACACCTCACACCGAAGGCGCCGCGCACGCCCCGCGCCTTCAGCACGGCTCACATCGTGCAGGCGCTGCCCGGCGCGCTGCGCAAGCTGAATCCCGCCGATCAGTGGCGCAACCCCGTGATGCTGATCGTGTGGGTGGGCGCCGCCCTGACCACGCTCGTCGCCATCGCGGAGCCCCTCCTCGGCGGAGCCGATCGGTCGGGCGGCAGCGAGATCCCGGCCGGCTTCACGTGGGGCATCGCCGTGTGGCTGTGGCTCACGGTGCTGTTCGCGAACCTCGCCGAATCGGTCGCCGAGGGACGCGGCAAGGCGCAGGCGGCGACGCTGCGCAAGACGCGCAGCGCGACCGTCGCGCACCGCGTCGTCCGGTACGACGAGGCGCGCGACGCCGCGGCCGTGCAGTCGGAGACCGCCGAGGTCGCGTCGTCCGAGCTGAGGCTCGGCGACGTCGTGGTCGTCACGGCGGGCGAGCTGATCCCCGGCGACGGCGACATCGTGGCCGGCATCGCGACCGTGGACGAGTCGGCCATCACGGGCGAGTCCGCACCCGTCGTGCGCGAGTCCGGCGGCGACCGCAGCGCCGTGACCGGCGGCACGCGCGTGCTGTCCGACCGGATCGTCGTGCGCATCACGTCGAAGCCGGGCGAGACGTTCGTGGATCGGATGATCGCGCTCGTCGAGGGCGCGTCGCGACAGCGCACGCCGAACGAGATCGCACTCGGCATCCTGCTCGCGAGCCTGTCGATCGTGTTCGTCGTGGTCGTGCTCACGCTCAACCCGATCGCCTCCGCCGTCACCGGCACGGTCTCGATCCCCGTCCTGATCGCGCTGCTCGTCACGCTGATCCCGACCACGATCGGGGCGCTGCTCTCGGCGATCGGCATCGCGGGCATGGATCGTCTCGTGCAGCGCAACGTGCTCGCGATGTCGGGCCGCGCGGTCGAGGCGGCGGGCGATGTCACTACGCTCCTGCTCGACAAGACCGGCACCATCACGCACGGCAACCGCCGCGCGAGCGCCTTCGTGCCGCTGCCGGGGCTGACCGAGGCCGAGCTCGCGCGCGCCGCCGCTCTGTCCTCGCTCGCCGATCCGACCCCCGAGGGTGTCTCGGTCGTGGAATTGGCTGCCCTGCGCGGCGTGCACCTGGACGGGAGCGCGGGCGGCGTGTCCGTGCCGTTCACGGCGCAGACCCGCATGAGCGGGCTGGACCTCGCGGACGGCACCGAGATCCGCAAGGGCGCGGGATCCGCCGTGCTCGCATGGCTCGAGCTCGACGGCCTCGTGGACGAGGGGCTGCGCGCGTCCGTCACGGAGATCACCGACCGGATCGCCGCCGACGGCGGCACGCCGCTCGTCGTGGCGATGAAGCAGGGCGGCACCGGCCGCGCGCTGGGCGTCGTGCATCTCAAGGACATCGTCAAGGACGGCCTGCGCGAGCGCTTCGCCGAACTGCGCGAGATGGGCATCCGGACGATCATGATCACGGGCGACAATCCGCTGACGGCGCGCGCGATCGCGAAGGAGGCCGGCGTCGACGACTTCCTGGCCGAGGCGACGCCCGAGGACAAGCTCGCGCTGATCCGCAAGGAGCAGGAGGGCGGTCGCCTCGTCGCGATGACCGGGGACGGCACGAACGATGCGCCCGCGCTCGCGCAGGCCGACGTCGGCGTCGCGATGAACACGGGCACGTCGGCCGCGAAGGAGGCCGGCAACATGGTCGACCTCGACAGCGACCCGACGAAGCTGATCGACATCGTCCGGATCGGCAAGCAGCTTCTCATCACGCGCGGCGCCCTCACGACCTTCTCACTGGCGAACGACATCGCGAAGTACTTCGCGATCATCCCCGCGATGTTCATGGGCGCCTTCCCGGGTCTCGCGGCGCTGAACGTCATGCAGCTCAGCTCGCCCGCGTCGGCCGTCACCAGCGCGATCATCTTCAACGCGATCGTGATCGTGTTCCTGATCCCGCTCGCCCTGCACGGCGTGGAGTACAAGCCGCGCAGCGCCTCCGCGATCCTCAGCCGCAACCTGCTCGTCTACGGACTCGGCGGCGTGATCGCACCCTTCATCGGCATCAAGCTCATCGACCTCGTCATGAGCGTCATCCCCGGCTTCTGAGCCGGACGACATCTGACTCGCACAAGGAGAGCGCATGTCCACCACCACCCGCGCCACGCTGCGCACCACCCGCACCGCGATCCTCGCGATGCTCGTCTTCACGCTGCTGCTCGGCGTCGTCTATCCGGCGGCGGTCACCGCGATCGGCCAGCTCGCGCTGCCGTGGCAGGCGAACGGATCCCTCGTGCGCGACGCGGACGACGAGGTCGTCGGCAGCGCGCTGATCGGCCAGTCGTTCGCCGACGCCGAGGGCGTCCCGCTGCCGCAGTACTTCCAGTCGCGCCCGTCCGCCGCCTTCGTCGACGACAACGGCCACCTGGTGTCGGGCGGGTCGAATTACGGCCCCGAGAACGAGACGCTGCTCGGCGAGATCGCCGACCGTCAGGCCGCGATCTCGGCGCTCGAGGGCGTCGAGGCCTCGCAGATCCCCGTCGACGCCGTGACGGCCTCCGGCTCGGGGCTCGACCCGCACATCAGTCCGGCGTACGCGCGGCTGCAGGTGCCGCGGATCGCCGAGGAGCGCGGGCTCGACGAGGCGCAGGTGAGCGCGCTCGTGGAGTCTAGGATCCAGTCCAGGGACCTCGGCTTCCTCGGAGAGCCGCGGGTGAACGTCCTGGAGCTCAACCTGGCGCTGGATGCTCTGGCCCGATGACGTCCGCACCGGCAGGAGGAAGCGCGTGAAGAAGGGCCGCCTGCGCGTGCTCCTCGGCGCCGCGCCGGGCGTGGGCAAGACCTACGAGATGCTCGAGGAGGGACGGCGCCTGCGGGGCGAGGGGCGCGACGTCGTGATCGGCATCGTCGAGACCCACGGCCGCGTGGCGACCGCCGAGCAGGCCGTCGGCCTGCCCGTCGTGCCGCGCCGTGTGCTGCGCCACCGCGATGTCGAGCTCTCGGAGCTCGACATCGCCGCGGTGATCGAGCGGGACCCGGACGTGGCGCTCGTCGACGAGCTCGCGCACACCAACGCCCCGGGCTCGCGCAACGCGAAGCGCTGGCAGGACGTGAAGGAGCTGCTGGCAGCTGGGATCGACGTCATCACGACCGTGAACGTGCAGCACATCGAGTCGCTGGGCGACGTGGTCGAGCGGATCACGGGCGTGGTGCAGCGCGAGACCGTGCCCGACGCCGTGGTGCGCGAGGCCGATCAGGTCGAGGTGGTCGACCTGGCGCCGCAGTCGCTGCGGGACCGGCTCGCGGCGGGGCTCGTCTATCCGGCCGAGCGGATCGACGCCGCGCTGTCGAACTACTTCCGCCTCGGCAACCTGACCGCGCTGCGCGAGCTCGCGCTGCTGTGGCTGGCGGACGAGGTGGACAGCGCCCTGCGCGTGTACCGGCAGGAGCAGGGCATCGAGGGCACATGGCAGACACGCGAGCGCGTCGTCGTCGCCCTCACGGGCGGCGCGGAGGGCGAGACGCTGATCCGCCGCGGCGCGCGCATCGCCGCACGGTCGGCGGGCGGCGAGCTGCTCGCCGTGCACGTGTCCGCGCAGGACGGGCTGCGCACGGGCTCCCCCGGCGCGCTCACGAAGCAGCGTGCGCTCGTCGAGTCCCTCGGCGGCACCTCGCACCAGGTGGTGGGCGACGACGTGCCGCGCGCGCTCGTCGAGTTCGCCCGCTCGGTGAACGCGACGCAGCTCGTGATCGGCGCGAGCCGCCGCGGCCGCCTGTCGGCCGCGCTGACGGGACCGGGGATCGGCGCAACCGTCGTGCGCGAGGCCCGCGACATCGACGTGCACATCGTGACGCACGACGCCGCCGGCCGTGGGCTCCGGATCCCCCGCCTGACCGCGGGCGCGCTCAGCTGGAAGCGCCGCATCCTCGGCTTCGTCGCGGCACTGACGATCGGTCCGCTGCTGTCGGCGGCGCTGTCGTGGCTGCCCGCGGACGAGTCGCTCGTCGTGCACGTGCTCGCCTATCAGCTGCTCGTGGTCGTGGTCGCTCTGATCGGCGGCATCTGGCCGGCGCTGTTCGCCGCCGTGCTGTCGGGGCTCAGCCTGAACTTCTTCTTCGTGGAGCCGCGGTTCACGGTCCACATCGCCTCGCCGGATCACGCGGTCGCGGTCGGCCTCTACGTGGTCAGCGCGGCGCTCGTGAGCTGGATCGTCGACCAGTCCGCGCGGCGCACGCGCGCGGCGCAGCGCGCCGCCGCCGAGTCGGAGCTGCTCGCGACCGTCTCCGGCAGCGTGCTGCGCGGCGAGAACGCCGCCCAGGCCCTGGTCAGCCGCGCGCGCGAGGCGTTCCGGGCCACGGGCGCGCGCCTGACGACGCCGGAGGGTGAGACGGTCGTGACGGACGGCGAGCCGGCGCGCGGCGGGCGGTTCCTGTCGATGCCCGTGGGCCCCGCGGCCGCCCCGCGCGCCGTCCTGGAGCTGCACGGCGCGGAGCTCGACGCCGCCGAGCGGCGGCTGCTCGACGTGATGGTCGTGCAGTTCGCGGCGCTGCTGGAGAACGAGGACCTGGAGCGCACCGCCCGGCGGGCCGACGCCCTGGCGGAGGCGGACAGCGTGCGCACGGCGCTGATGTCGGCCGTCAGCCATGACCTCCGCCGCCCGCTCGCCGCCGCGGTCGCTGCCGTCGGCGGGCTGCGCACGCCCGGCGGGACGCTGACCGACTCCGATCGCGCCGAGCTGCTCGCGACGGCCGACGAGAGCCTCGCGACGCTGTCGACCCTCGTCACCGACCTGCTGGACGTCAGCCGCGTCCAGGCTGGGGTGCTCGCGGTGTCGCTCAGCGCCGTCGATGCCGCGGGCGTCGTGCTGGCGGCCGTGGACGAGCTCGGCCTCGGCCCCGACCGGGTCGAGCTGGCGCTGGATCCCGGGCTTCCCGCGATCACGGCGGATCCGGTGCTGCTGCAGCGCGTGATCGTGAACGTGCTCGCGAACGCCGACCGTCTGTCGCCGGACGACCGCCGGGTGCGCATCGCGACGAGCCGGATCGGGAGCCGCGCGCAGATCCGGATCGTCGACCACGGACCCGGGGTTCCGGTCGACCGGCAGCAGGAGATGTTCGCGCCGTTCCAGCGCATGGGCGACACCGACAACACGACCGGCCTCGGGCTGGGGCTCGCCCTGTCCCGCGGCTTCACCGAGGGGATGGGCGGCACGCTCTTCCCCGAGGACACCCCCGGCGGCGGCCTGACGATGGTCATCGAGCTGCCGATCGCCGAGGACATCGACGCCGGCCCCGACACCGCCCCCGACCCGAGACTGAGCGCATGAAGATCCTGATCGCGGACGACGACCCCCAGCTGACCCGGGCCATGCGGATCACGCTCGGAGCACACGGCTACGAGGTCGTGTCCGCGAGCGACGGCGCGGAGGCGATCGCGGTGGCAGCGCAGGCGAAGCCGGACGTGGTGCTGCTGGACCTCGGGATGCCCAAGCTCGACGGCGTCGAGGTGATCCACGCGCTGCGCGGCTGGACCGACGCGCCGATCGTCGTCGTGTCGGGACGCACCGGCTCGGCCGACAAGGTCGACGCACTCGACGCGGGCGCCGACGACTACGTCACGAAGCCGTTCCAGATCGACGAGCTGCTCGCCCGCCTGCGGGCCCTGGCGCGTCGCATCGGAGCCGCATCGACGGAGCCGGTCGTGGCGTTCGGCGACGTCCGCGTCGACCTCGCGGCCAAGGTCGTGACGCGTGCCGGCGAGCCCGTGCACCTCACGCCCACCGAGTGGCGCATGCTCGAGTTCCTCGCGCGCAACCCGGGCGCGCTCGTGACGCGGCAGACCCTGCTGAAGGACATCTGGGGCTCCGAGCAGGTCGCCGACACGGGCTACCTGCGCCTGTACATCTCGCAGCTGCGCAAGAAGCTCGAGCCCGATCCGGCGAATCCCGTCCACCTGCTCACGGAGCAGGGGATGGGCTACCGGCTTGTGCTGGGCTGAGCGCTCACTCCTTGACGGCGCCGGCCGTGAGGCCGTCGACGATCCAGCGGCTGGCGAGGGCGAACAGCGCCATGGTCGGCAGGATCGTCAGCACGGCCGCGGCCGCCATCGGCCCCCACGCGACGTTGAACGTCGAGATGAAGCCGTTCAGCGCCGCCGGCACGGTCTTGTTCTCGTCGGAATTGATCAGGATCACCGACAGGAACAGCTCGTTCCAGCAGTTGACGACGTTGAAGATGAAGGCCGCCACGATGCCGGGCGCCATCACGGGCACGATCACGCGGAACAGGGCCCCGAGCCGCGACGAGCCGTCGATCATCGCCGCCTCCTCGAGCGCGTCCGGCACGTTCTCGAAGAACCCGCGCAGCATCACGGTCGAGAACGGGATGCACACCGCGATGTACACGAGGATCAGTCCGGGCTTGGAGTCGACGAGCCGCAGGTCGGCGAGCATCGAGTACAGCGGCCCCAGCGCGATGAACGTCGGGATCATCTGCGTCAGCAGGAACGCCGCGAGGATCGCCCCTTTGCTGCGGAACTCGAAGCGCGCCAGCACGTAGGCGCTCAGCAGCGCGATGAGCGTCGACGTGGCGCCCGCGACGAGTGCGACGATCGCGGAGTTCGCCAGGAACGTCCCGAAGTTCGACGTCTCGAACAGGCCCGTGTAATTCTCGAGCGACGGCTCGGTGGGCCAGTACTCGAGCGGGAACCGGTTGATGGACCCCGGCGCCTTGAACGACGTCACCACGATCCAGTACAGCGGGAACAGCGTGATCACGAGCCACAGCGCGAGCCCCACGGCCTTCACCGCCCCGCCGACGGTGAACCGGCGCGCGGGCCGGCGGGTCGGGGACGTCGCCGCGCCCGTCGTCAGCACCTCTGTCACCGTCATGCCCGGCTCACCCGCCTCATCGCCATCAGGTAGAACGCGCAGAACACGAACAGCAGCGCCATCACGGCCAGGCCGATCGCGCTCGCGATCCCGTAGTTGCCCTGCTGGGTGTACTCGATCATCCAGGTCGTGATGATGTGCGTCTGGCCAGCGGGGCCGCCGCGCGTCATCGCCCAGATGATGTCGGGGAAGTTGAAGATCCAGATCACCCGCAGCAGCACGGTCAGCAGCAGCGTCGTGGCGATGTACGGGATCACGATCGAGAACAGCTGCCGCGCCTTGCCTGCGCCGTCGAGGCTCGCCGCCTCGAGCACCTCGTCCGGCACCGACTGCAGGGCGGCGAGGATCATGATCGCGAAGAACGTCACGCCGTACCAGACGTTCGCCACGATCACGGCGACCATCGCGAGCCTCGGATCCGCGAGCCACGGCAGGGGCGCATCGATCAGCCCGGCCTTCATCAGCAGGTCGTTCATGACGCCGAACTCGGCGTTGAACATCCAGCGGAACAGCATGCCGATGAGGAACCCGGACACGGCCCAGGGGAAGAAGACGAGGGCCTGGTACACCCCGCGGAAGCGGAACCGCCGACGCAGCCCCAGGGCGATCAGGAAGCCGATCACGAGCTGCGGCACGAGCGAGCCGACGACCCACAGGATCGTGTTGCCCGCCACGACGGGGAACACCGGATCGCCGAGCACGGTCGCGAAGTTCTGCAGCCCGACCCACGGCGTGGACGTGAGGTCCCACAGGTTCCAGTCGTGGAACGCCATGCGGGCGCCCTGCAGCATCGGCCAGTACGTGAACCAGCACACGAACACGATCGCCGGGGCGAGGAACGCCAGGATCGTCAGCGCGTGCCGGCGCCCGAACGTCCGCCGGCGCGTCCGGCTCGGCGCCGCGCCGCGCGGCGGCCCGGGCGGGACGGGGGCCGACCCCCGCCCCGCCCGGTCGCGCGCGTCGGACGCGGCGACCCCGGGGGATGCCGAGACACTCATTCGGCCGAGGCGTACTTCTCGGTCCAGAACGTGTCCCACGACTCGAGCAGCTCGGTCGTGGTCATGCTGCCGAGGAGCACCTGCTGGATCTCCGAGTCGGCCTTCTGCATCCACTCGGTCCACCAGCTCACGCCGCGCGGCTGGGTGACGTTGATGTAGGTGTCGGGGTTCTCGGTCATGGTGACGTAGCTGGCCCAGGCGCCCTCCTTGTAGAAGTCGTCCTCGGCCGCCGATGCCACGATCGGCACCAGGCTGTTCGTCTGCGCGAACTCGGTGGCCGGCTCCTCGCCCGAGAGGAACTCGACCAGCTTGATCGCCTCCTCCTTGTGCTCGCTCGCCTCGGCGATGCCCCAGCCCGCGGTGGCGAGCGGCTGGGCGGCCTTGCCGGTCGGGCCGGTCAGGAGCGGCGCCGTCGACCACTGGTCCTCAGTGATCGTCGTGGACTGCTTCACGGTCGCGATGACCTCGGGGTCCTGCAGCAGGAACGCGGTCGATCCGTTCGTGAAGCCCTCGACCATCTCGGGGTATCCCCACGACACGGCCGACGGCGGCGCCGCCTGCTCGAACAGGGCGAAGTACGTGTCGAGGGCGTCCTGCGCCTCGGGCGCCGAGAAGATCGTCGAGCCGTCCTTGAGCTTGAACGCGTCTTCGGTGTCGAGGTCGTCGACCACGTACGCCTCGATCGCGGCCACCACGTTGCCGTTCGCGTTCGCGCCGCCGCGGAACGCGTAGCCGTACACATTGTTCGACGGATCCTGGATCGCGGAGGCCTGCTCGAGCAGCTCCTCCCACGACGTCGGCGGCGCGTCGAAGCCGGCCTCCTCGACGAGGTCGGTGCGGTAGAATAGCGACAGCCCGTAGAAGCCGTAGGGCACGAAGTAGCCGCCCTCGGCGACGGCCTTGGCGTTGTCGGTGAGGGCGTTCCAGCCCTCCCAGTCGGCGAGGTCGTCGGACATGTCGTACAGCCAGCCGTTGTTGCTGAACGGACCGACGGTGAGGTCGCGCACCTCGAGCACGTCGACGCCGGTGCCCGACTGCAGCATCTGCTGGATCTTCTGGTCGGCCTGATCGGTCGGGGGCGAGACCAGCTCGACGGCGATGTCGGGATTCTCCTCCTCGAACTGATCCAGCAGCGAGCGGATGAGCTCGGTGCGGGCGGGGTTGGTGAGGCTCTCGACCATCTGGAGGGTGACGGTGCCGCCCTCCGCGCCGGATCCGGCTCCGCCGCCGGAGCAGCCGCTCAGGGCAAGCACCGAGGCGGTGGCCGCGCTCGCCATGAGCATGAGGCGGGTGCGCTTCATCTCATCTCTCTCTTTCTCTTGCGCGCCTTCTCTCAGGAGTCGGCCCGCTCGGGGTGGGTGGTGCATCGGTGGGGTCTGGAATGGAGCGCTGCCCGCGTCAGTCGCCGCGCCGCTCGCGCGCGAGCGCCACGATCTGCGGCACGGCGCGCTCCACGAAGGCGTCGAAGTCGCCCTGCTCGGTGTACAGGTGCACGGACAGACGGAGGTAGCCGACACCGGCGAAGCTCGTGAACGCCGCCTCCACGCCCGTCTTGTCGAGCAGGCGCATCCGCAGCTCGTCGGCATCCTCGCGGGCACGGCCGAGACCCTCGGGCAGGCGGATCAGACGCATGGACGGCACGGGCATGCCGACGTCCGTCGCCACGGGCGCGGCGACATGCGGCTGCAGCGCGCGGCCGATCACCTCGACGCCGAGGTCGGCGAGGGCGTCCATCGTGGCTCGGGTGCGGTCCCAGCCGTACTCGCGCTCGATGAACGCGATCGACCGCGGCGCGGCGAGGTAGGCGGTCGCGTCGATCGTGCCCTGGGTGTCGAAGCGGGCGGGGTACGGCTCGTCCGCGCCCCACGAGTCGATCAGCGGCCACAGGTCGTCGCGGTCGTGCGCCTTCGTGACGAGGAGGGCGGATCCGCGCGGCGCGGCGGGCCACTTGTGCAGGTTGCCGAACCACCAGTCCGCGCGCGTGGCGGCGGCCTCGGCGACGAGGCCGGGCGCGTGGGCGCCGTCGACGAGCACACGCGCGCCGCGCTCGTGGGCGAGATCCGCGATCTCGTCCACCGGCAGCAGCCGTGCCGTGGGCGAGGTGATCTGATCGATCACGATGAGCTTGACCGCGTCCGTGAAGGCCGCGCGGAACACCTCGACCACCTCATCCGCGGAGGCCGCGAGCGGGATCGCGACGACGCGGATGCGCGCCCCGAAGCGCCGCGCGAGGCGCCTGGCACCCATCGTGATGGCGCCGTAGCCGTGATCGGTGACGAGGATCTCGTCGCCGAAGTCGAGATGGAGGCCGTTGTAGACGACGGTGGCCGCGGCCGACGAGTTGGGCACGAACACCGTGTCCTCGGGCGCCGCCCCTACGAAGGGCGCGACCTCGCGGCGGGCCTCGGCCGTGTACTCCGCGATCCGGGGGAACCAGCCGACCGGGCTGCGGTCGCCCCGCGCGCGCAGCTCGTCCTGGAAGCGCACCACCTCGGTCGGCACGGCGCCGAACGAACCATGGTTGAGGTGCACCATCTCGGGATCCAGCGGCCAGGCGTCGCGGGCGCGGGCGAAGCTCGCGAGGCGCACGGGCGCCGCGACCGGCGCGGGAACGGTGTCGAGCGAGGGCATTCCGACCTTTCGGGGCTGTTGTCGGACAACCTTGGCACAGAGGACGACAGGATCGCCAGAGTTGCCACCCTATCGATCCGGGCTGTCCGACAGCTTTCATCTGCGCGAAACAATCACCGGTGTCCGCGGACGGCCGGATCCGATCCGGGATGATGGAGAGATGAGCGATATGAGCGCCATCGAGACCGCGTTGCACGGCGTGCGGGCCCTCATCGCGGACGGCACGCTGCAGCCCGGCGACCGCCTGCCGAGCGAGGGCGAGCTGAGCGACCGGCTGGGCGTGTCCCGCGGCTCGATCCGCGAGGCCATCCGGACGTTCGCGGCGCTCGGCGTGCTCGACACCCGACGGGGATCCGGCAGCTTCGTCGGCGAGCTGCGCGCGGCCGACGTGATCCAGACGCTCTCGCTCACGATCGGTTTGCTGCCCCTCGAGTCGATCCTCGAGCTGTACGAGCTGCGTCGCGTGCTCGAGGCGCACGCGGCGTCGCTCGCGGCGGCCCGCTGCGACCCCGACACGCTCGCCGGGTTGGACGAGCTCCTCGACCGCCTCGAGGCGACGACGGACGACGAGCAGCAGTCGGCGCTCGATCACGAGTTCCACATGCGCATCCTGGCGCTGGGCGGCAACGAGGCACTGTCCGCCATGGTGGGCGTGCTGCGGGCGCGCTCGCGCGCGTACCACCTCTTCCCCTCCGCGGAGGGCGCGACGGTGAAGGCCCTCTCGGATGCGGGGCACCGCGCGATCCTGCGCGGGCTCGGGGCCCGCGATCCGGTCGCGGCGTCGGCGGCGGCTGCCGCGCACGTCAGTCAGACCGAGGCGTGGCTGCGCAAGCTGCGCCCCGATCCGGCGGGCTGATCGGCCTAGAGCCGCACGACCTCGGTCACGCGCACGACCGCGGCGCCGGCCTCGTCGGATGCCGCGAGGTCGACCTCGGCCCGGATGCGCCAGTCGTGGTCGCCCTCGGGGTCGTCGATCACCTGCTCCACCCGCCACACCTCCGGGCCCTCGGTGATCCGGCACAGCTGCGGCGAGCGCGCGGCGCCCGAGATGCCGATCGACTCGTGGTCGGCGTAGTACGCGTCGAGCACCTCGGGCCAGCCGGCGTCCGGGTCCAGCTCGACGAGCTCGTCGTCGGCCTCGCGCGCGGCCAGCTGCACGCGGCGGAACAGCTCGTTGCGCACGAGCACGGTGAACGCGCGGCGGTTATGCACGAGCGACGGCGGCGCGGGCGGCACCACGTCCTCGTCGGATCCGTGGGCGTCGGTGCCCGACACGAGCGCCTCCCACTCGTCCACGAGGCTCGAGTCGACCTGGCGTACGAGCTCGCCCAGCCAGGCGATGATGTCGAGCAGCTCCTCGGTCCGCGCCTCGGCGGGCACGGTCTGCCGGATCGCCCGGTACGCGTCGCTGAGGTAGCGCAGCACGAGGCCCTCGCTGCGGCCGAGCTGGTACCAGTTCGTGAACTCCGCGAAGCTCATGGCGCGCTCGAACATGTCGCGCACGACCGACTTCGGCTTGAGCTCGAAGTCGCGCACCCACGGCTGGCTGGTGGCGAACACCTCGAACGCCTGGGCGAGCAAATCGGCGAGCGGCTTCGGGTAGGTGATGTCCTCGAGCAGCGCCATGCGCTCGTCGTACTCGATGCCCTCGCGCTTCATGGCGCCGACCGCCTCGCCGCGCGCCTTGAACTCCTGCTGCCCGAGGATCGCCCGCGGATCGTCGAGCGTCGCCTCGATCACGCTCACGACGTCCAGGGCGTAGTGGCCGGTGCCCGCGGCGCCGGGGCCGTCGTCCGGGTCCAGCAGCTCGATCGCCGCGAGCGCGAACGGCGACAGCGGCTGGTTGAGGGCGAAGTTCGGCTGCAGCTCGACGACGAGCCGGATGTCACCCCCGGGCGTGACCTCGACGATCCCGGCATCGCGCAGGGTGCGGAAGATCGCGATCGCGCGACGGGCGAGGGCGTACTTCCGCGCGCGCGGCTCATGGTTGTCGAACACGAGCGCGCGGATGTTGCCGAACACGTCGCCGCCGCGGCCGATGACGTTGATGATCATGGCCGACGTGATCTGCAGCTGCGGAGTGAGCGGCTCGGGCTCCGCCCCGACCAGCTTGTCGAACGTCGCCTCGCTCCAGGACACGAAGCCGGCGGGTGCCGACTTGCGCTGCACCTTCTTGAGCTTCTTCGGGTCGTCGCCGGCCTTGCGCAGCGCCTGCTCGTTCTCGATCTCGTGGTCGGGCGCCATGACGACGACGTTCCCGTACGGGTCGAAGCCCGCCCGCCCCGCGCGCCCCGCGATCTGGTGGAACTCGCGAGCCGACAGCCGCCGCATCCGGGTGCCGTCGTACTTCGACAGCGCCGAGATCAGCACGGTGCGGATGGGCACGTTGATGCCGACGCCCAGGGTGTCGGTGCCGCAGATCACGCGCAGCAGGCCGCGCTGCGCGAGCGTCTCGACCAGGCGACGGTAGCGCGGCAGCATGCCGGCGTGGTGCACGCCGATGCCCGCGCGCACGAGCCGTGACAGCGTCCGCCCGAACGACGTCGTGAACCGGAAGCCGCCGATCGCCTCGGCGATCTCGTCGCGCTGCTCCCGCGTGGCGACCTTGACGTTCGCCAGGGCCTGCGCCCGCTCCATCGCCGCCGCCTGCGAGAAGTGCACGATGTAGATCGGCGTCTCGCGCTCCTCCAGCAGGTTCTCGACGAGCTCGTGCGCCGCGCGCTTCGCGTACGTGTGATGCAGCGGCACGGGACGCTCGGCTCCCGCGACGAGCGTCGTCTCGCGCCCGGTGCGGCGCGACAGATCGGCCTGGATCTCGGCGGTGTCGCCGAGCGTGGCCGACATCAGCAGGAACTGCGCGCCGGGCAGGAGCAGCAGCGGCACCTGCCACGCCCAGCCGCGATCGGCATCGCCGTAGTAGTGGAACTCGTCCATCACGACCTGCGCGACATCCGCGTCGGCGCCCTGCCGCAGCGCCAGGTTCGCGAGGATCTCCGCCGTGCAGCACACGATCGGAGCGTCCGGGTTCACGGACGAGTCGCCCGTCACCATGCCGACGTTCTCGGCGCCGAACACGTCCACGAGCGCGAAGAACTTCTCGCTCACGAGCGCCTTGATCGGGGCGGTGTAGTACGTCCGCCCGCCGTTCGCGAGGGCGACCGCGTGAGCGGCGATCGCGACGAGCGACTTGCCGGTGCCGGTCGGCGTCGCGAGGATCACGTTCGCGCCGGACACGAGCTCGATCACCGCCTCGTCCTGCGCGGGATACAGGGCGAGCCCACGCTCCCCCGCCCACGCGACGAACGCGTCGTAGACGCCGTCGGCGTCGCCGGCGGTCGCACGGACGGCGTCGAGAAGCGGGGAAGGCATCCTGTCGAGTCTGCCCCATCCGCCTGAGCGGCCCATGCGCGCGTGCGGCGCCGATGCCGGAAAGGGTGCGCCGAGTGCACCGTCGAGCCGGTTCCGGCGTGCGTTCCGCACACCTTCAGCCGCAGGCCGGCAGAGGGCTCGCCCGGGCTAGAGCGGAACGCCGCCCGTCTGGCACGTCGCGCAGTACTGCGCGCCGCCCTTCGATCCCGGCACGTCGCGCACCTCGTCACCGCACACCGGGCACGGCTCGCCCGTGCGACCGTGCACCCGCATGGCGGCGACCTTCTCGGCCTTCTGGCGCTCGAGCGGCACGTCGCGGCGGCCCGCGAACGCGCCGCGCAGGATCTCGCGGATCGCCGCGTACAGACGGCCGCGCTCGTCCTCGTCGAGGTCGGCGGCGTGCATGGTCGGCGACAGCCTGGCCGCGTGCAGGATCTCGTCCGAGTAGGCGTTGCCGATGCCCGCGAGCGACTCCTGCTCCTGCAGCAGCGCCTTGAGCTGCTTGCGGCGCTTCCCGGTGATGCCTTCGAACGCCTCGCGCGTGAAATCGTCGGACAGCGGATCCGGTCCGAGCTTGGTGACGGATGGCTCGTTCGTCGGATCGTCCGTGACGGTCAGGCTCAGCGACAGCCAGTCGCCGGCGTCGGTGAGCGCGAGCTCCTCGCCGTCGTCCCCTTCGGCCCCGCCGAAGCGGATGCGCGCGATCACGGGCGCCTGCTCCTCCGCATCCTCCTCCACCCAGAACGCCCAGCCCGCGCGTCCGAATCCGATGAGCAGGCTCGGACCGCTGCGGCCCGGCTCCGAGGTGTCGAGCGACACGTGCTTGCCGAACCGTCGCACGCCGGTCACGGTGCGACCCACGAGCTCGGTCAGGGGACGGTTGCGAGTCTTCAGGGCGCGGAACTCCTCGAGATCCACCTCCCGGACCTCGCGTCCGACGAGCCGGATCTGGAGGATCCCGGCGAGCGCATCGACCTCTGGCGACTCGGGCATGCGGTCATCCTCTCTCGCGCCCATGCCCTGCCACCACCCTCCGGTTCCTTTCCTGGGCGCAGAATGGGACGGGCCGGCATCCGCCGGTGCGACGCGAGGAGAGGACGATCCATGAAGGTGTTCCAGATCGGCGCGGCGGGCGGAGTCGGCAGCAGGCTCGCCACGATCCTGAGCGAGCGAGGCGACCAGGTGACGGGCATGCACCGGCGCCCCGAACAGGCGGAGACCATCAGCGCGACGGGCGCCGTCCCCGTCGCGGGCGACCTGATCGCCGACGACGTCGAGGCTCTCGCCGAGCGGATGCGCGGGCACGATGCTGTCGTGTTCTCGGCCGGCGCGCACGGCACGGGACGCGACAAGACCACCGCGATCGATGGCGAGGGCCTGGTCAAGGCCGCCGACGCGGCCGCTCGTGCGGGCGTGCGTCGTTTCGTCCTCGTGTCGGTGTTCCCGGACGCCGGACGCGACGCCGAGCCCAACGAGGGCTTCGAGCACTACATGCGCGTGAAGAAGGCCGCGGACGTGCACCTTGCCCAGACCGATCTCGAGTGGTTGATCGTGCGCCCCGGCACGCTGCGCGACGAGCCCGGAGACGGCTCCGTGACCGCCGGGCTCGCGATCGAGTACGGCGACATCCGGCGAGACAACCTCGCGGCGTTCATCGCGGAGGCGCTCGCCGTTCCCGCGCTGTCGCGCATGATCGTGGAGCTGACCGACGGTCGGACCCCCATCTCGGAGGCGGTCGCGCGGCTCGCCGAGCGCTGACCCGTGACCTCTTCGGCGCGGCGACGCAACCCCCTCGCGCTCACCCGTGCACGGCCGTAGCGTCGCTGGCATGGCACTGGACACCATGCTCGCCGCAGACATCGAACAGCAGCTCAAGACTCTGGACGCCGCGGGACGCGCGCAGTTCCTGCTCGACCTCGTCGAGGTCGTGCACAACTACGCGACCTCGGAGGCGGTCGGTGAGGCCGAGGCCGGCTCCGTCGACACCGGCTCTCTCGACGCCGTCCGGGACGCTGCTCGCGCGCACGTGGAGGCGACGTCCTGAGCGCCGCCACCAGGCCGTCGGTCGGCAGGCAACTCCTCGTCGCGGCGATCCTGCTGGTCGCGGTGGCCGCGGTCGCGGCCGCCGGTTCGCTCGCCAATGCGGGCAACGTCGAGGGCTGGTACGCGGATGCGGAAAAGGCGCCGTGGAACCCGCCCGGCGGGGTGTTCGGCCCGGTGTGGAGCGTGCTCTACGCCGGCATCGCCGCCGCGTGCTTCCTGGTGTGGCGCCGCGGGTTCCGCGGCTCGGGGCAGCCGAACGCCGCGCGCACCTGGCTCGGCGTCTGGATCGTCCAGATCGCACTCAACGCGATGTGGACGCCCGCGTTCTTCGCCGGCTTCCCGGTCCTGGGAGAGGCGGCCTGGTGGCTCGCGCTCGCGATCATCCTGCTGCTCCTGGTCGCGGTGATCTGGCTCGCCGTCGCCGCGTGGCGCTGGTCGCGCATCGCGACGGTGGTGATGATCGCCTACGCGCTCTGGCTCGCGTTCGCCACGACGCTGAACATCGCGATCATCGCGCTGAACTGAGGCCGACGGCCCTTCGGCGGCGGTCGGCCGCTGGGGATAATCGTCCTATGTCATCGACGACCGCCCGCCCGGCCGACACGCGCTTCGCGCGCGTCCGGTCGTTCGCGGTCCGCGCGCTGCGCATGGAGCTGCGCATCTACTCGAGCATCGGCCGCGCGATCGCGCGGCGCCCGGCGATCGCCGCCGGGGCCAGCGGCTTCCGCTACGAGCGCCCCGTGCTGATGATCCTGTGCGTCTTCATCGGGCTCTCCGCGATCGAGATCCCGATCATCGACCTCATCGTGCACCGCTGGCTGCCGATCCGGATCTTCTTCCTCGTGATCGGGATCTGGGGGCTCACATGGATGGTCGGGCTGCTGTGCGCCTATCTGATGCGTCCGCACACCGTGGGACCCGAGGGCATCGTCGTGCGCGAGGGACTCGAGGTCGACATCCCTCTCAGCTGGGCTGACATCGCCTCCGTCGAGCGCCGCGCCCGCACCGACGAGCCCAAGACGCCGCGCGTCACCGAAGGGCACGACGGACGCATCCTGTCGCTGCGCATCCAGGACGCCACGAACATCGAGATCGCCCTCGAGCGCCCGACCCCGATCCACCTCCCGGGGCTGCCTCCGAAGGGCGGCACCCACTCCGTCTCGACCCTGCGGCTCTGGGTCGACGATACCGACGGCTTCGTCGCCGCCGTGCGGCGGCACATCCCCTGATGTCGTCGCCCTCGGTCGGGGGCAGCCGCGGTCGCCCGTCGGTCAGGCCTGGTCCTGGATGACCAGGATCATCGTCCCCTCGGGGTCGCGGAGGTAGGCGACGCGCTCGCCCCACGGCATGTCCGCGGGAGGCACCGCCACGGCGTCGGCGGCCGCCCGGACGACGGTTTCCAGATCGAGCACGTAGACGCACAGGTCGACCGCATGCCCCGTCGCGGGCCGGGGTGTCTCGCCGTAGAGGGCAGGGCCGGTGCCGTTGCCCAGCGCGACCTGCCCGGCGCCGACGCGGAGCGTCACGTACTGCGGATCCCCCTCCTCGGGGAACCGGTACGCGAGCGTGCCGCCGAGCACGCGCTGGTACCAGTCGAGTGCGCGAGCGAGGTCGACGCAGTTGACGATGGGGAACACCTCACCCCTGGCCATGCAACCAGTAGAGCGCACCCTCTCGTCTGCCGGAAGAGGTGTCACGAGCGGCACTATCGTCGGGAGCATGACGCGCTCGCCGGTGATCAGCGTCGAGCTGCTCCTCGATGCCGAGACCGAGGCCGCCGTACGCGCCGAGTGGGCGGCGCTGGCGTCGGCGGGGCTGTCGAGTCTCGCGGCGCATACGTCGGCGAGCAACCGCCCCCACATCACCCTTCTCGTGCGCACCGAGCTCGCGGCACTCGACGCGATCGCGGCCCGACCGACGTTCGACGTGCGCCTGGGCGCTCCACTGCTGTTCGGTGCGGGCGATCGACGCGTGCTCGCGCGCAGCGTCGTCCCGTCAGAAGAGCTGCTCGCCCTTCACCACGCCGTGCATGACGCTGCAGGCCCCGGCGCCGACGCCCCGCACACCGCTCCCAGGTCCTGGACCCCGCACGTGACACTCGCCCGACGCGTCCGCATCCGCGACCTCGAGCACGCGCTCGAGGTGGTGGGCGGTGACCTCCACGGCACCGCGCGAGCGCTGCGTCGCTGGGATGCGGCGACGAGGACGGTCACGTCGCTCGGCCAGTTCCTCTGACGCCACCCTCGCTTCTTCGCGTCGCAGCCGCCACAATCGCCTCAGGGCGCCCACGCCGAAACGGTTGGCGCATCGGGACGAAGGTGATGGTGCACCTGATGGGCGTGATCAACAGCGGGTTCGGCGGCCGAAGCCGCGCGCGCGACGAGCGGCTTCCGCCCGGGCAGACGAAAGTGGACGACTGGCCGGTGCTGAGCGCCGGACTCACGCCGGAGATCCCCGCGCACGAGTGGTCGTTCACGATCGCGACCGAGGCCGGCGCGGAGCATACGTGGGACTGGGACGCCCTGCATGACGTGGGCGTCGAGGACGTCGTGACCGACATCCACTGCGTCACGCACTGGTCGAAGCTCTCTATGGCGTGGCGCGGCGTCCCGCTCGACCGACTGTTCGAGCAGGTCGACAGCGCTTTCGACTACGTCATGGTGCACAGCTACGGCGGCTACACGACGAACGTGCCGCTGGAGGATCTCCTCGACGGCAAGGCGTGGATCGCGACCGAGGCGGAGGGCGAGCCGCTCACGCCCGAGCACGGGGGCCCTGCCCGGCTGCTCGTCCCGCACCTCTATTTCTGGAAGAGCGCCAAGTGGGTGCGCGGCATGAGGATGATGCCGACCGACGAGCCCGGCTTCTGGGAGCAGAACGGCTATCACCTGCGCGGCGATCCGTGGCGCGAGGAGCGCTACTGGTGACGGAGCGGCTGCCCGTCCGCTGGCACGTCGCGCGCGTGGCGGGTCGGCACCCCGAGACCCCGTCGGCCGTGCGCCTCGAGCTGGACGTGCCGACCTGGCCCGGTAACCACGCCGGCTCCCATCTCGACATCCGGCTCACCGCGCCCGATGGCTACCAGGCGACGCGGTCGTACTCGATCGCCTCCTCGGGCCACGTCACCCGCGTCGTGCTGGCGGTGGACGAGGTCCCCGACGGCGAGGTGTCGCCCTTCCTGGTGCACGATGTGGCCGAGGGGGAGCAGATCGAGGTGCACGGTCCGCTGGGCCGATTCTTCGTCTGGGAGCCGTCGGACGACCCCTCCCCCGTCCAGCTCATCGCGGGCGGATCCGGCGTGGTCCCGCTGTTCGCCATCGCCGCAGCGCGCGAGCGCGAGGCCCAGGGCGAGCAGTTCCGGCTGCTGTACTCGGTGCGCACGCCGCGCGACGTCTTCTTCGCCGAGGAGCTCGCCGGACTCGCCCGGACGGAGGTCGACATCGTCCACACCCGCACGCGGGCCGAGGGTTCCATGCGGCCCGCCGGTCGCCTCACGCTCGACGAGGTCGCCGAGCGGACGTTCCCCGCGTCTCTCTCCCCGCGCATCTACGTCTGCGGGCCGACGCCGTTCGTCGAGACGGTCGCCGGATGGCTGCGCGGGCTCGGACACGACGCCCAGCGGATCCGCACCGAGCGATTCGGAGGAAGCCGATGACCCACCTGGACGGCAATGCGCTCGCGGGTCGCTTCGACGATCTGCTGGGCATCGACCTCACCGCCGCGGTCGGCCGCTGCGGCGGCTGCGGGCAGGCGCGGGAGCTCGCCCGCGCCCGCGCCTTCGTCACCGCGATGGGCACCGTCCTCCGATGCGCGGAATGCGAATCCGTACTGGCCGTGCTCGTCGACGCCCGGGACGAGGTCGTGGTGAACCTGTCCGGTCTCGCCTTCTTCACCGTTCCCGCGCACTGAGCAACGCGCTGACGCCGAACCAATAGCGGCGTGGGCGACCCCTGTCAATCCTTGGACGGGTCTTCGCAGAAATCGGCTGCAGCAGGCATCCTGGTGGAGGGATAAGGGAGCGCTCCTCTGGGGAGAGGAGAGCTGCAGTCGCCGGCTTCGGGTGCTGGCATACGAGTCCCGTCCCTCCGGGTTGAGTCGACTGATGCTCCCCGGAGGGACGGGTTCGTCCTCCTTCGCGGCGGACCACGTCATAGGCGCCGAGCTCGGGCTCGTTCTTGCTCCGTCAGGACGGTCAGCGCGGGCAGGGGGTTCGTGGCGACCCTGATCCGGACGAAGTCGATCCTTCGACGTGGGATTACACGATTCCGGAGGCCCGAACGCGAAGGCGGACCGAGCTCGGTCTAAGAAGGTCGTCGACGACGCCATGGAAGCATGAGGGGATGACGCTCTCGCCTCAGTCGCTCAGCGAAGCCGACCGACGCCTCGTGGCGGTGTGGGCAGCCGATTGCGCGGAACGAGTATTGCCCTTCTTCGAGGAGGAGGCACCGACCGATGAGCGTCCGCGTGACGCGATAGAGCGAGCCCGCGCATATGGCCGCGGTGAGCTCGACACCGCCGGCGAGATCCGCCGCCGCTTCGTCGCCGGCCGGGCCGCCGGATCGGTCGCGACTCCCGCAGCCATCGCCGCCGCACGGGCAGCCGCGCAGGCCTCCGGCGTGGCTCACATGGGTGCGCACGCACTCGGGGCGGCCGCTTACGCGGTGAAGGCTGTGAGCGCGCGCCGACCGGACGAGGCGGAAGCCGAACTCGACTGGCAGGCGCAGCAGATGACCGTCGAGGTGCGCAGGGCCCTCCGTCAGCTTCCGCCGATCGGCGAGGACTCGGCGGGTCCCTTCGTCGCCGGCGGATTGCTGGCCCGCGGCGTGCTCGGATCGACGATCCGTGCGCTCCAGTCCCGGATCGCGGACGCCAGCTGACTGCTGACATCAGCGGGCTGCCCGCGAGCGGGCGGGGATCCGACGCACTCCCTCGTCGGTGTAACGTCTCGTGCACGAGGGAAAGGCACTGTGATGGGGCAGCTCTACTACGACCACATGGGACCCGCCGTCGACGTCGACGACCGCACGCTGGCACATCTGAAGGCTGTCATCACCACCAAGTTGCGACGCTCTGAGAGCTTCACCCTGTCGTGGCAGGCTCCCGACCGGCACGGTCGCACAACGGTCTGGATCCACCCATCGATCCCCGTGAAGTTCCTTTTCGACGGTCAGGAACCGACGCAGCTCAACCGAGACTGGATTCAGCGCCTCGCCGATTCCGCCCTTGAAGGACGCGGCATCATCCTCACGGGCGAGCACGAGGACAGCGGCGCACCCACCGCCTCGTAGGGACTGGAGCGATCTCGGCAATCAGCGCCAACGCGGAGCTGATGCCCTGACGGCGCCATTTTCGCGGAGAACAGGACGGGCGCTCATCTCGGGCATCGTGCCCGGGACGAGCGCCCGCTTCTCCGTCGCGTCAGACGAGCTGGATGTTCGCTGCCTGCATGCCCTTCGGGCCCCGCTCGGCGTCGAAGGAGACCTTCTGGTTCTCCTCGAGGCTGCGGTAGCCGCCGCTGTTGATCGCGCTGTAGTGCGCGAACACGTCAGCGGAGCCGTCGTCGGGAGCGATGAACCCGAATCCCTTGTCGGCGTTGAACCATTTGACGGTGCCTGTGGCCATGACGTCATTCCTTTGTTTGGTCGGACCATGGTGGTGATCCCTGTGAGCGCGACGACGTCGTCGCCGCGGGGTCTGGTGCGCGCCGATCAGCGGCGGCTGGGCAGGCGACGCCGCGGTGCGATGGAGCACCTCGACGGCCATGCGAGCTTCGCTCATGCTCGCGGTGATGGACAGCGGGCGGCTGTGGGCGTCGTGCGCGGTATACCGATCGCGGGCCTCGGTGATGAAGCCGGCGAACTCGTCGTGCACGGTCGCAACGTGGACGTCTTCGGAGGCTTGACGCCACACGACCGTCGCAGGTGCCGCTGGAGCAGCAAGAAAAGAGATACAGAACCAATCGGAGGAGAACGCACCGCGGTTGGGGGTGCGACCAAAGTCACTGAACTGAATACCAGCCCGAGACGGTGCTCGGGGCCCTAGAAGCCGGTCTGGAGATCCTCCAGCAGAAACACAACTTCAATAACTCACTCTCGACACTACAGCATGTGGGCCACCATGCTCCCACCCGCGCGGGCGAGGGTCGACGCGACGACGGCTCATACGCCTAACTCCTCGTCGGCGTCATCACCGACGTACTCACAGCAGCTCCGGACTGACGCGGTGTTCTGCGCGACCAGAGCTGGGAGGATCAAGGGATGGCGACATCGCTCTTGACGCAGGAGTTCGCGTGGCGCGGGCGGAGCGTCCGCTGGGATCGTTTCGGGTCTGGGCCCGCCCTTGTGTTCCTTCACGGCACGCCCTGGTCATCGCAACTGTGGCGTCCGATCGCGGAAGCGCTGTCCGAGTCGTTCACCGTGTACCTGTGGGATATGCCGGGGTACGGGTCCTCATCCAAAGACCCCTCTCACCGAGTCGATCTGGGCGTACAGGGAGAGTTGTTCGCAGCGCTCCTCGAGTACTGGGAGCTCGCGCGTCCACACGTCATCGCACACGACTTCGGTGGAGCAGTAGCACTCCGAGCCCGCCTACTCCACGGCGCGGCGTACGCCTCGCTGTGCCTGACCGACGTGGTGGCGCTCACACCCTGGGGCTCACCCTTCTTCAATCTCGTCAAAGCACACGCCACGGTGTTCGAACAGCTCCCGCCTGCGGTTCACCGCGGCGCGGTGGAGGCCTACATCAGCGGTGCGAGCCACAAAGGCCTGCACGCCGACGACCTCCGAATGCTCGTCGAGCCATGGACGGGTGAGATCGGTCAGCCGGCGTTCTACCGGCAGATCGCGCAAGCAGACGAGTCCTTCACGACGGAGATCGAGCCGCACCTCGGCAGCATCACCGAGCCGGTCCACATCATCTGGGGCACGGAGGACGCGTGGATTCCCGCCGACCGCGCCCAGCGTCTTCGTGAGGCGATCCCCCACGCGACCGTCGCCTTGATCCCGGACGCAGGACACCTCATACAGCTCGATGTCGCTGCGGCTCTGTCCGCGGAACTCACCCGGTGGACGATCACCGTCGGCACGGCACCCCAGCGGGATCGGTGACCGTTTGCGGCACGGCGCCCGCGAGCGACAGAGAGCATCACCAGGACGATCCCCTCTGGCTGCTTCTGGGCACCGCCACGTGCACTGCCTATGCGACGGTTACGACATGACGGCACACCCTCTGTGGCGACCTCCTGAGCCCGGCGCAAAATGCCGCCCGCCAAGGACAGCGAGTGGCGTCGCGGAGAGGCCGGTCAGGCGAGCCGGCGGAGGAGAAGGATGCCGTCGTCCAGGTGCGACGGCGTGCCGTCCGGCGCCGTCGCCTCGCGCTGGCGGATCTCCACGATCTCGGGTTGCCAGCCGGTGGGGTCGAGGTCGAGGAGTCGGAGCTCTTCGCCCGGCGTGCGCATGACCGGCACCTGCTCGGGCAGCTCCCGCGCCCAGGGCGGCGGAGCCGCGTGCGAGACGATGAGGAGGCGCCCGCCCGGGGCCACCCGGTCGGCGGCGTCGCGCAGCATGCGGATGCGGGGAAAGTCGCTCTCCCACGAGTGCAGGAAGCTCGCCAGCACCAGATCGAACTCGCCCTCGACGGAGCCGGCTCCGTCGCCGACGATGAACCGGACGTCCACGCCGCGCTCCGCGGCGAACTCCGCCGCACGGCGGACAGCCGTCGCGGAGACGTCGACTCCCGTCGCACGCCAGCCCCGCTCGCCCAGCCAGACGACATCCCCGCCCTCTCCGGAACCCACGTCGAGCGCCGTGCCCGGCGCGAGCTCGGTCACGATGGCCGCCACCGACGCGTTGACCCGGCCGGACCAGAAGCGGTCCTGCGCGGCGTATCGCTCTTCCCATCCGGCATTGCGCTGCGCGGTGCGATCGGCGACGGCCAGGGCGAAGTCCTCCTCGGTGAGCATCGCGTTCGCTCCGGCCCCCGCCATCGACCCCGCACCCATCGAGACCGGGACGTTCGCGAAGGGGGAGGTGACGTTGCCCGCGGCGAAGATCCTCGGATGACTCGTCTTCCCCATCATGTCGACGGCCAGCGGGGCGCCCGGCGCTTCGGCGCGCTGGAGATCGAGGCCGTCCGCGAACGCGAGGTCCAGCAGGGGCGCTCCGCCGGTGAAGATCGCATCGACGACCGTCTCCGCGCCGTCATCGGTCACGACGGTCAGGCCGCTCTCGCCGTGCTCGACTCGGCGCACGGCGGCGGGGACGACGCGGACGCCGCGCGCCAGCAGCCGGGCCGTGACATCCTCGCCCAGGGGCTCCGCGGCGGCGGTGAAAGCGGTGACGTCTTCGGAGAGCTGACGCACGAGCTGGATCTGATGCACGCTCATGGGCGACGTCGCGAGCACGGCGAGGCGCTGCCCGGCGACCTCCCAGCCGTGGCAGTACGGACAGTGCAGCACGGTTCTGCCCCATCCGTCCGCGAGCCCCGGGACGTCCGGGAGGTCGTCTCGCACGCCGGTCGCGATGACGACGGCGCGCGCCGTCGCGACGGCGCCGTCCTCGAGCTCGATGCGCAGGCGGTCGCCCACGTCCGACAGCGACGCGACGAGTCCCGCGACGATCTCGACGCCGTACGCGCGCGCTTCCGCCCGCCCCCGTTCGAGGAGTGCGGCGGGGTCGAGGCCGTCGTGCCCGAGCACGCCGTGCATGTGTGCCGCGAAGCGGTTGCGCGGGCTCCCGCCGTCGATCACAAGCGTGCGCCTGCGCGACCGTCCCAGCATCTGTGCGGCACTCAAACCTGCCGCACCGCCTCCGATGATCACAGCATCCCAATCGTTGGTCATGCATCGAGCCTCGCCCGCGAAGGTCGACACAGCAACTTCTCTTGCGGTAATGGCAAACTGAAGCGATGGACGCCATGTTGGAACAGATCGGTCCGCGCCTGCGCGCCGCGCGTCGGGAGCGCGGGTGGACGCTCGAGGAGCTGGCCTCTCGGGCCGGGATGTCGTCGAGCACGCTCTCGCGCCTGGAATCGGGCAAGCGTCAGGCCTCGCTGCCGCTCCTGCTTCCGCTGACGCGCCAGCTCGGCATCCGCCTCGACGATCTCGTGCCCGCGGGGTCGGGGGATCCGCGCGTTCGCCGGGCGATCGAGCGCCGGGACGGCATGGTCATCGCGCCCCTCACGCTCGAGAACTCACCCGTCCAGACCTTCAAGGTGACCTTCCCACCGTGCGACTACGCGCCCGCGCCGCGCGTGCACGACGGATACGAATGGCTGTTCGTCCTGAGCGGCCGCCTGCGGCTCGTGCTCGACGATCACGAGCACATCATCGAGCGTGGCGAGGCGGCGGAGTTCGACACGCGGATGCCCCACAGCCTCAGCGCGACGGCGGACGGGCCGGCGGAGGTCCTCAGCATCTTCAGCGCCTCGGGCGAGCGCATGCACACCCACGGGGCACTCTGACCACTGCAAACGCTACGAGCAGGAGCGCACTGATCCCGATTCCGTTGCTCTACGTGGCTTGCGCCCAAAACAGACTTAGAGCCTCCTTACACGCAACTCTGAAGGTGTCGCCGAGCATCGCAACGAGCTGCTGCTGAAGGCCCATGCCGCGACCTTCGCACCGGCCGCGGATCCAAGCCCCCATCCGGGTGAGGCCAAGTCAGCCATCGGCGCTCCAGCCCGGGCGACGGGTGCCGGCGCGTCCTAGCAGGCCCATCGTTCCTGGCGTCGTTGAGGCGACGGGGGCCACAACCCGCCGGACACTGGAAGGGGCAGTCGCGATCCATGAGGGCCGGTAAGGTCGCAGTTGTGGGGCGATTCATCTACGGCGCGGCTACGGATTCCATCGACATCGATGACCGCACGCTGGCGCACTTGCGACTCGTCGTCATGAACAAGCTCCGCCGCGGCGAGCCCTTCATGTATGACGCCAAGGTGGGCGAGGGCATCGGCCGCCGCAGCTTCTGGCTGCACCCCGCCGTACCGCTGCAGTTCCACTTCACGGGAGGGCGCGCGCCACGCATCAATCGGGCGTGGCTCGACGAGCTCATGAAGGCCGCGAGCGGCCCGAACGGCCTCACCGTCATGCCTGAGCCGCCGGACCCCACGCAGCCCACAGAGAACTGACCTCGCTCGGCGGGACGGCTCTTCGATTGCGATCTGACGGCCCTGCACGACAGCCAAACGTCCCCTGTCGCGCTCAGCCAACCGGAACGGAAGTCTCGCCCGTATCCGCGAGGTCGGTCTGCGCGTCGTCCACGTCGGCTCCAACTTGCTCGGCGACGAGCGTGATACCGCCAAGAGCGTTCGCTGACTGAGCGAGCTCTTCGATCCACGCCCGATTGAGTTCAGGAGCGACAGGTTCGTCGAACTCGAAGCGGATAGGGATCGACGGGTGCAGCCAGATCGTGCTGCGACCGGTGCCGTCTTCGTCGGGGTGCTGCCAGGAAACGGTGAAGCTCTCCTGGCGGCGCAGCTTCGCCACGATCACCATCTTGAGGTGCGCGAGTGCGCGATCGCCGATGTGGATCGGCTTGGAGTCAGTGCCGTAGTGAAGGACGCCCATGGATGGGACGATAGTCATCGAGCTTGGCGTCGCATGAGCCGACGCGCTCGCCTCGCGTTCTTCCGGTCAGCCTGAAGCCGGCGTCCAGACGCTCGATCATCCGAGCGTCTGCTGGCGATTTCTACCTTCCGGCAGAGGCACTCGCAAGCCCCCCTGCGTCCGTGGACGGCACCCCTACGGTGTCAACATGGGTGAGCTGCAGACGATGGTCCGAACGGAGCTGAGCATCAACGGCCGCTCCTTCTACCTCGCTCAAGGCCAGGACATCGCTCATCTGAAACGGCGGATCGAGGCGGGCGCGCACAGCGCGGCTTTCGTGGACTTCACCATTGTCGGCAACGGCCCCGTCAGCGTGCTGATCACCTCCAGCTCGGAGGTCGTGCTGTCTGTCGAGACGGTGCAGTTCGACCCGCGAGACACCGGCGACGAAGAGTTCCCCTACGGCGGCGCGTTCGACGGCATCTGAACATGGCGCGCGTCTCCGATCGAAACAGCCGCGCATCAGGTTCCGCAGTCCACGGGACGATTCTCCATGCCGGACCGTGCTGAACGGGCGTCGGGACCATCCGAGGCGTATCTTCTGCTCATGGGCAAACTGGAGTACAACAGCTCGCGTCCGCCGATCGAGGTGGAGGATGAGCTCCTGGCTCACTTGAAGTTCGTGATCGGCATGAAGCTGCGCCGGCATGAAAGCTTCATGATGACGTGGCCGTCGGGGAAGAAGCGCCCAGGTCGCCTCTCCGCGTGGATGCACCCGAGCATCCCGTTGGTGATCGAGTTCGATGAGGAGCCCCCGCCGAAGATCGATCCCCAACGCGCTGAGCGCATGGTGAACCAGTTGAATGCACGCGGAGAACTGATCCTCGACGAAGTCAGTCCGTGAAGCACAGACTCGGGCGACGACGCCCCCACCGCAACGTGATTTGCAACCCCAACGGCAAACCCTCGCCCTAGTCGTACACTTCAGGGATGGGTGAGTTGCTGACGATGGTGCGGATCGAGGTCCGCGTCAACGATCGCGCGTACTTGCTGGCGCAGAGGCAGGATTACGCCGACCTGCAGCGGCGCTTCAAGGAAGCAGCGCAGGGACACGGTGCGTTCGTCGACTTCACCGTGGTGGGGAATCGCGCCGTGAGCGTGCTCATCAACCGCTCATCCCGGGTCACCCTGTCCTCGGAGACAGTGCAGCACGACCCGCGGGACACCGGCGACGAAGACTACCCGTACGGCGACCCTTTCGACGGCATATAGCCGGTGCGACCCGTCCACCAAGCGAACGGACGAGGGACACCGCCGTCGGGCACTCCGGATCATGCAGACTATTCGTGTCCTCACTTGCCCGGATCGTAGGATTCGAGGGATGACTGAAATGCACACCATGGTGCGGACGGAGATCCGCATCAATGGCGAGTCCTTCCTCCTGGCGCAGGGGCAGGACCTTGCTGCGCTGAAGAAGCAGATCGTGGACGCCGCGCACAGCCTGGGAGATTTCGTCGAGTTCGTCGTGGTGGGCAACCGCTCGGTGAGCGCGCTCATCACTCACGCTTCGCAGGTTGTCATGTCTGTCGCGACGGTACTGGTCGACCCGCGGGACACCGGGGACCCCGACGCCCCGTTCGGCGGCCTCTTCGACCGCCCAGCTGCTCCCTGACGTCCCCGAGACCGAGCCACCCTCGACGAGACCGCCATCGCCTGGTCGGACGAGACCATCTACGACATGGGCCGACAACGGGCTGGCAGAGTCGGTTTGCGCTCAGACACGGCACGAAGTGACCCACAGGTGTCCCCGCGGGGACACCTGTGGGCCCACCGGGAGATCCGCCTTATTCAGCGCCTTCCGCGCCAACAAGAAAGCCCCGGGTGACCGGGGCTTTCGTGGCGGAGACGGAGGGATTTGAACCCTCGGTTCCCATGAGGGGACTCCACCTTAGCAGGGTCAATGCAAGCCCCCGCGGCCTCGAGCACCGCTGACACGGTCTCCCGCGCAACGGCGCGACTTTCGTTGCTGATCTCGCTTTTTGTGCCGCTACCCTCCGTCTCGCGAAACACACAAGACACTCAACACGTTCTGACCAACGACAGCCTCCGGAGGCTCGGGGGACACTTAGCGACCGCATCGCTGCCTCGTGCTCAGACCCCCGCATTTTGGACGCCGATCCATGACGGCCCGGCGGCCGACCCATCTCAAGGAGAGGGCACGTCCCCAGTTATCCACAGAGGATATGGCTACGGGAACCAGCTCGCGGTGCGCCTCTTCAGCGCTCCAGTCCGCGATCTCGGATAGCGACCATGCTCACTGCAAGCTGCACAGGAGCGCTAGCGAGTCGGCCGATGGCGTGTCCGGCTCTGCGTGGTACATCACGAGGACGAGCGAGTGAGTGCCGAGGATGGCGAGTTTCTCGCGTCGAAGGGTGAGATCTCCGACGAGGGGGTTGCGAACGATCCCGGTTGGTGACCCCGTGCCTCGCACGTCGTGACGAGCCCAGAGCCGCCGGAACCTGTCGCTCTTTATGGACAGCTGACCGACGATCGCCTGGAACTTGGGGTCGTTCTCGTCGCCTCCGATGTCGGCTCGCAGCTGGGCGATCACGCTGGCGGTGTTCTCTTCCCAGTCGGGGTAATAGCTGCGCGCCTCCGGGTCGGTGAAGAGCGAGATGAGACGGTTCGCGCCGACCAAGAGCGTCGGGTCCAGGGCTGTGGCGAGGCGGTTCACGGCGAGGATGTCGCGGTACTTGTCCATCACGAACGCGGGGACGTTCAGTGTGCCGAGGAGGATCCCTACGCCTTCGGGACCCGCTCCGGCTTCCGCGGAACCGTCCTGGTCTGCCGTGCGCGAGCTCGTGAGAGCTCGAGCACGTGAGCGCGGGACTCGTCATCGAGCTGGAGAGCGGATGCGATCGCTTCGACGACTTGCTCGGACGGGTGCAGGTCGCGTCCTTGCTCGAGCCGGAGGTAGTACTCATTGCTGATTCCGGCCAGCAGCGCGACCTCCTCGCGCCTGAGGCCGGGGACCCGTCGACGGCTTCCGCTGGGAAGACCGACGTCTTCTGGCTGGATGAGGTCGCGTCGCGCTCGGAGGAACTCCGCAAGCTGCTTTCCCGATTCCATACCGAAGACGTTACGGGAGGAGGCGCCGTCGACGGCCGCTCATCCTGTCCCCCTCGCTACCAGTGTCAGGGGGGTCTTCATTCGCGTTCTTCGCGCGCCGAGCATTGGGTGACGTCGGTCGAGCGGCTGGCGAGAGATTCTCAGAGATCGGACATTCGCATGACGCAGCGCACGTGGTTCATCACCGGCTCCTCCAGCGGCTTCGGCCGCCTGATGGTCGAGCAGCTTCTGGAGCGAGGCGAGCGGGTCGCCGCGACAGCACGGAAGCCGGAGGTTCTGGCGGATCTGGTCGACCGGTACGGCGACCAGATCTGGACGGCAGAGCTCGATGTCACGAACACCTCCCAGATTCGCCAGGTCGTCGAGGACGCCTTCGCCGCGCTGGGCCGGATTGACGTGTTCGTGAACAACGCCGGCTACGGTCTCTTCGGAGCGGCCGAGGAACTGACCGATGAGCTGATCGAGCACCAGCTCGCGACCAACCTCGTCGGTCCGATCCAAATTCTTCGCGCTGCCGTCCCCCACCTGCGCGCCCAGGGCGGCGGCCGAATCATCCAGCTGTCCACCTACGGCGGTCTCGCCACGAACGCCGGTGCATCGCTGTACCACGCAAGCAAGTGGGGCGTGGAGGGCTTCATGGAGGCCAACGCGAAGGACCTCGCCCCCTTCGGCATCGGCGTGACGATCGTCGAGCCCGGAAGCGCGGCGACGGGATTCCGCGTCGGCAGCTCCCGCCTGCCCGAGCCGATGGCCGCCTACGACGGCACTCCCGCAGCGATGAGCCGCGGCATCCAGAATCCCGCTCTGCCCTCGGTGAGCGACCCGGCCAAGGTCGCCGCCGCGATCATCGGCTCCGCCGATGTCAGCCCTGCACCTCTCCGTCTGGTGACCGGCAGCGACTCGCTGCGCATCATCCGCGACGCGCTGCGCGAGCGTCTCGCAAACATCGAATCCCAGGAGCTCAGCGCCGCGGCGACGGATCTGGCGCCGGCGCAGGCGTCGTGACTGCCGCAACCCGCCCCGGTGCAGCTGTGGTGACCGGCGGAACGCAAGGGATCGGCCTCGCCATCCCGGAAGCGCTGGCTGCCCAGGGGCGGAGAGTGGCTGTTCTCGGGCGCACAGAATCCACGGGAAAGGTGGTGATCGACCAGCTCGGAGCCCAGCACATCTTCGTGCGCTGTGACGTCGCAGACGAAGCGCCCATCGAAGCGGCGTTCGCGCAGGTCGTCGAACAGCTCGGCCCTGTCGAGGTCCTCGTCAACAACGCCGGCGTCGGACAAGCGAGCAGCTTCGACTCACTGACCAGCAAGCAGTGGGATGCGCTCTTCGCCGTCGACCTCAAAGCGGGATGGCTATGCGCGCGAGCCGCGGCACCGAGCATGAGGGCAGGCGGACGCGGCGGCTCCATCGTGAACGTCTCCTCCATCCACGCGCGACTGACCCGCCCCGGCCTGTTCGGGTACGCCGCGGCCAAGGCGGGGATGCTCGGACTCACCCGGTCACTCGCGCTGGAGCTCGCCCGAGACGGCATTCGCGTGAACGCCGTCTCCCCCCGGCTACGTGCATACTCCGCCCATGCGGGCGCAGTAGGACGCCAGAACGGACGGCGACGCCGCATGGACCCATCTGCAGGACATTCATCCCCTCGGGCGGATCGGAGAGCCAGAGGAAGTCGCGGCGGTGGTCGCGTTCCTCGCCTCCCCCGCCGCCAGCTACGTCACGGGGGCCTCCTGGGACGTCGACGGCGGCTTCGGCGTGCGATTCGCCTCATGACGCGCCAGACGTATTGGCTCCTCGAGTACGACTGGCCGGCCGACCATGCCGACGCGGTGCGAGAGGTCTACCCGACGCACAAAGAGCACGTCGACACTCTCGGCCGCACCGGGGATCTCTGGATGATCGGCGCCGTCCCTGAGGCCGACGGCAGGGAAGGGGGCGATCGCCATCTTCCGAAGCCGCGACAGCGCACAGCAGTTCTCCGTCGAGGACGTTCTGTTCACGCAGCGGCTGGTCACATCAAGCCGCATCCGACCTTGGTCCCCGTTGAAGTTCCTTCGCCAAACTGTGAGTAGACGCCGATGTCCTGAGGGTGGCGACACGCGTGTGTCGCCACCCTCAATGGTTACCAAAGGGAACTTGCATCCCTTGCGGGTAACCACTACCCCGGATGCACCATGGCGTCATGAGTGAGAACACCACAGCAGCGGGTGGCGCTGCACCCGTCATGCGAGCCATCGGATACGCCGCGAATCATCCCGTCGATCACGTTGAGGCGCTGATTCAGCGTGACGTCGCGGTGCCCGATATCGGCCCTCACGACCTTCTCGTGGAGGTCCGCGCCGTCAGCGTCAATCCCGTCGATTTGAAGCAGCGCGCCCACGCGAACTCGCGCGGCTTCCGTGTCCTCGGGTACGACGCGGCCGGCGTCGTCGTCGAGACCGGAGACGCCGTGACGCTGTTCGAGAAAGGCGACCACGTGTACTACGCGGGCGCGCTCGACCGGCCGGGTTCGAACGCGCAGTTCCAAGCGGTCGACGAACGCATCGTCGGCCGCAAGCCGGCTTCACTGGGCTGGGCAGATGCCGCGGCCCTGCCGTTGACGACGTTGACGGCGTACGAGGCGCTGTTCGACAAGCTGCGGCTCACGGGGACCAGCACCGGGACGCTGTTGATCGTGGGCGCCGCGGGCGGCGTGGGTTCGATCATGATCCAGCTCGCCAAAGAGCTCGCTCCCCGCGTTCGCGTGATCGGCACGGCTAGCCGGCCCGAGAGCGCGGAGTGGGTCATGTCGCTTGGAGCCGACGCCGTGATCGATCATTCCGGAGACCTCGCCGCGAACGTCCTGGCAGCCGTCCCGAAGGGCGTCGACTGGATCTTCACCGCCGCGTCGGCGCAGCCGGGTGCGGTGGCCTCGTACGTGCGAATCGCCAAGCCGTTCGGGCAGATCGTCGCCATCGACGACCCCCATCAGCTCGATGTCCTCAGCCTGAAGAGCAAGGCGCTGTCCTGGCATTGGGAGTTCATGTTCGCGCGGTCGATGCACCACGCCGACGACATGATCGAGCAGCACCGCATCCTCAACGAGGTCGCTGAGCTCGTCGATGAGGGCCGCATCCGCACGACGGCGACCGAGCGACTGTCACCGATGACCGCCGAGAACGTGATCGCCGGGCATCGCATCGTGGAGTCCGGCCGCGCCATCGGCAAGGTCGTCATCTTCGACGACTGACCCACCTGTTCCGATCCCCTCTCACACAAGACAAAGGAGAACCATGTCCACGCCTTTCGACCGCCTCCCCTCCGTTCCGGCCCTCGCCGTCACCAGCAGCGACTTCGTCGACGGCGGCGATTTTGCCGCCGCGCAGTACTCCGCGATGTTCGGCGTCCCTGGCGGTGAGGACCGCTCGCCGCAGCTCAGCTGGTCCGGCGCCCCCGAGGGAACGAAGAGCTTCGTCGTGTCGGTGTACGACCCCGAAGCGCCTACCCCGTCGGGCTTCTGGCACTGGATGGTCGTCGACATCCCCGCCGACACCGCTGAGCTTCCGGCCGGGATCACCGAGCTTCCGGGCTCGGCCTGGACGGTCAAGAACGACGCGCGCGTCGCGCAGTTCATCGGTTCGGCCCCACCCGCGGGCGCCACCGATCACTACGCGATCGCGGTGCAGGCCCTCGACATCGAGAGCGTGTCGGAACTGGGACTGGATGCCGAGGCAACGCCGGCATTCGTGTCGTTCAGCATCCTTCCGCACGTCATCGCGCGCGGCGTCATCACGGCAATCGGCCGGCAGTGACCACGACCACGACCGTCACGGCGGCGGCGGCGGCGCCGAACCGGACACGACCCGCGCTGAACCTCATCGGCATCGCCTTCGGGACGGCGGGGCTTGCGGGGACCTGGACGACGGCGACGGGTGCGCTCGACGCGCCCGCCGCCGTCGGGGAAGTCCTCTGGGTCGTCGCCGCCGTCGCGTGGGTGACCATCGTCGTGCGATATCTCGCTCGCATCGGGAGCCTCGCGCAGTTGACCGCCGACCTCCGGTCCCCGGTCTTGGGCCCTTTCGCCGCGCTCTATCCCGTAGTGGGCTCGCTGCTCTTCGCGCACATCATGCCCCTCGCCCCCGCCCTAGCCGCGACGGGCGTGTGGGTGATGGCCGGGCTGTCCACGACCTTCGGGGCCTGGTTCGTCGCGAGCCTGCTGACGCAGCCGCGCGAGGCGGCGACCCTCCACGGCGGCTACCTCTTGCCCACGGTCGCGGCGGCACTCCTCACCGCGCAGTCGCTCGCGGCAATCGGACACCCCGAGATCGCTCTCGGCTACTTCGCCACCGGCATCCTGTTCTGGCTTCTGCTCGGCGCCGTGCTTTTCGGTCGGTTCGTCACGGGCCCGAGGATCCCAGGCCCTCTCCTACCGACCCTCGCGATCTTCTCGGCTCCCCCAGCCGTGGCTGGGAACGCTTACTGGGTGATGACGGAGGGCGAACCGTTCGCGGTGCACGGCGTGCTCGCGGCGACGATGGTCGCGCTGCTTCTCCCGCACCTGTTCCTCGTGCCCCGATACCTCGAGACGGCCTTCGGCGTCGGGTTCTGGGCGCTGACGTTCACCGCCGCCGCCAGCGCCAGCTACGTCACCCGCCTGCTGGTCACGCCCGGCGCATCCCCGGTCGCCGTCGCGGCCGCGTGGGCGGCGGTCGTTGCGGCATCACTCCTCGTCGCCGCTGTTGCGGCCGGCTCGGCGCGGCTCGCACTCGACCGCCGCTCGCACCGCTGAGGGTGCCGGGCCTCTCCAGCGCTAATGGCGCGTGACGTTCTCGTTGACCCAGTTGCGCAGGTGCGCGAGTGGCGCGGCCGCTCCCGCACCGAGCGGAGTCAGCGTGTACTCCACTCGCAGAGGCACCTCCGCGTACACCTTCCGCGTCAGCAGCTCCGCATCCTCGAGACGCTTGAGCGTTGCGGACAAGACCTTCGGACTCACGCCCTCCAGCGTGCGCTTGAGCTCGCCGAACCGCAGCGGACCCTCCTCGAGCGCGCCGATGGCCAGGGCACTCCACTTGTTCGCGAGGAGATCGAGCATGTCGCGGCACGGGCACGCCGCAGCATAGACATCGTTGCGATCGCAGCCGTCGCCATCCGCGTGCACGGAAAGAGGGAGAGCCATTGCAGTTCCTTCCTTGGTTCCCAAAGGGTACCAGTTGAGTACGCGAACTCTGGTCCTGCGCTTCCACGCGATCGATGCCGACGTGGACACGGCGCCGTCACCGTCGGCGTGAATCGCGCTCATCCCGGGTCGCGTCGGCAAAGGTTGTTCGACGAGATCGGCCCCAAAGCGATTGGCTTCTGCTGGGATCTGCGTTCTACTCGCGCGCCCTCCGACGACGGCCTCGCGCCGGAGAACAGCAGAACACTGAGTCTGCATGGACGACCTCTTCGCCCGTGTAGTGCTCCACCCCGACGGGTGGTGTCCCCCACTGCTCGACCGTCGACACTTTCGCGGAAAGACGGGGCTGGCAGAGTCGGTCTGCGCTCGTACACGGCACGAAGTGACTCATAAGTGTCCCCCGCGGGGGCACTTGTGGGCGCAGCTGGAGGGATATGCGCCGTATTCAGCGCCACCAGCACCAACAAGAAAGCCCCGGGTGACCGGGGCTTTCGTGGCGGAGACGGAGGGATTTGAACCCTCGGTCCCCATAAGGGGACTCCACCTTAGCAGGGTGGTGCACTAGGCCTGACTATGCGACGTCTCCAGATCCCGCAGGATCTCACGCCCGCACGCGGGCGCGTCATGCCATCCTAACCGCTCGCGCCACGAGCGCGAAAACGGCTCAGCCGACGGGGTTGGCGCAGCTCTGGTCCTCGGCGGTGCGGCCAGGAGCCGCGAGCTCCGGATCCGGCGTGGCCGTGGCGCCGGGCGTCTCGGGAGCGGCCGGCGTCTCGGGGTCCGCCGGGGCCTCCGTCGTGGGCGCGGCGTCGGTCGGCGTCGGCGTGGTCGGGACGGCCGCGTCGTCCGCCTTGATCGTCGCGAACATCTGGGTGACGTCCGCATCGATCGGGATGACGCGGTTGGGGTCGTACGGGTCGTCCTGCACGGGCAGCTGCACGAACGCGATGTCCGACAGCGGCACATCCTTCGCGGCGAGCGCGATCTGCACGAGGGTGACGGGGTTCGTGAGGTTCGAGCTCGGGTCGACGTTGGTGAGGGTCGTGCGCGCGAGCGAAAGCAGCGTCCCGGGGTTCGTCAGCACCTGCTCGTCCATGAGCTTGCGGGCGAGCGCCGACATGTAGACCTGCTGGTTGCTGATGCGGTTCAGGTCGCTGCCGCCGACGCCGTGACGCGAGCGCAGGAACGCCAGCGCCTGCTCGCCCTTCAGGTTGTGTGTCTGCCCGCCTTCCAGGTACAGCATGCCGGCCTCGACGTCGTTGATCGTGTTGCCGACGCACACGTCGACGCCGCCGATCGCATTGGTGATCTCGATCACGCCGTTCCATGTCACGGTCGCCGCGTAGTCGATCGCGAGGTCCCCGCCGTACTGCGCGGTGATGTGGTCGACCGTCTTGACCACGCAAGCGAGACCCCCGGCCTCGTACGCCGTGTTGATCATGCTCTTGTCGGACGCGGAGGTCACCTTCCCCTGCTCGTTCGTGCACTCGGGCGTCGGGATCATCAGGTCGCGCGGGAACGTGATCGCCGTGATCTTGCGCGGCTCGGGCGAGATGTGGACGAGCAGGTTCACGTCGTTCCGGCCCGCCTCAAGCATCCGACCGTCCTCGCCGTACGCCGACCGGTCGGTGGGGCAGCGATCGCCGAACTTCTCGTGCGAGTCCCACTCGCAGATGTCGATGCCCGTGAGCAGCAGATTGACGTCGTCCTCGGCGCTGAGCTGGCCGATGTCGGGCGGCGTCGTCCCCTCCTCGTGGATGTCGACGGCGTTCTGCGCGAACGCCGACGACAGATCCACCGCCGCGTACACGGCCGTGCCGACGCTGGCGACGAGCACGCACGCGAGCCCGATGCCGACGATGCGCATCAGGCGGGCGAGCGGGCTCTGCGCCTTCAGCTGCCCATGACGGGCGACCGTTCGGCGGCCGCGTCGCTTCGACGTGTCGCTCATCCGTGCCTTTCGGGGGGTAGGCCTGCAGGAGTGTGTGGCGGAGGGTGTGGGATTCGAACCCACGGGACATCGCTGCCCGCTGGTTTTCAAGACCAGATCCTTCGGCCGCTCGGACAACCCTCCTCGGCAGGGTCTCCCCTGCTGATCAGGCGATCAGTCTAATGGTCAGCCGACCAGCCATTGTGCCGCGCCGCTCTGGACGCCCCCTGGGCGCCCGTCAAGGAGCACCTGTGGACGAGCCCGCCGCCGGCGAACCCGCCGCTCGGCCGTCGGACACCCGCCGCTCACCCACCGAGCAGGTCGCGGAGCAACGCCACCAGCAGCGCGGTGCGCGGCGCGATCTCGTCGACGTAGGCGTGCTCGTGGTCGGCGTGCGCGCCACCACCCACCGCGCCGAGGCCGTCGAGCGTGGGCACGCCCACGCCGGCCGTGAAGTTGCCGTCGGACGCGCCGCCCACCACGATCGCGTCGGCGAGCTCGAGCCCGAGGCCCCTCGACACGGCGAGCGCGCGCTGCCACACGCCCTCGGCGGCGGAAGTCTCGAGCGGCGGGCGGTTCACGCCGCCCGTCACCGTGACGGTGGCACCGGTGTGCGACGTGAGCGCCGCGAACGCCTCGTCGACGCGTGCCTGCTCGGCCACCGTGTGGGCCCGCACATCGACCATGAAGGATGCGCGAGCGGGCACCGTGTTCGTCGTGGTTCCCGACTGCGCGACGGTGGGGACGACCGACGTGCCGGCCTCCGGATCCGCGAAGCCCAGCACCACCCCGATCTGGTGCGCGAGCTCGACCGTGGCATTGAGCCCCTTCTCGGGCTCGGTACCGGCATGCGCTGCGCGCCCGATGATGTCCACGCGGTAGTTCGAAACGCCCTTGCGGCCGATCTTGAGTGCTCCCGGCGTCCCGTCCGGGGCGTCGCCGGCGGCCTCCAGCACGAGGGTGGCGACGCAGCCGCGCGCCTCCTGCTCGATGAGCGCGCGCGAGGTGGGCGATCCGATCTCCTCGTCGCCCGTCACCAGCAGCGTGATGGCCGCGTGCGCGAGCTGGCCGCCCCGGCCGTCGGCGAACGTCGCGGCCGCGTGGATCGCCATCACGAGCCCCGTGAGCATGTCGAAGCAGCCGGGACCGCGGATCACGCCGTCCTGGATCGAGAACGGGTGCGTCTCGATCGAACCAATCGGCCACACCGTGTCGTGATGCGCGAGCAGCAGGACACGCGGGACGTCGGGCGCGGGCGACCCCAGCCGCCAGCGCAGATGCGTCACACCGTCGATCACGAGCCGCTCGGGCGCGAAGCCGAGACGGCGCTGCCCGATGGCCGAGACCAGCTCCGCCGAGCGCGCGACCGCCGTGAGGTCGGCCGACGGCGATTCGCAGCGGATCAGGTGCTCCAGGTCGCCGAGCATCTCGGGCAGTGCCGCGTCGGCCCAGGTCAGCAGCGGATGGCTCATCCCTCCGACGATACCCGCGTGGCGGATTCGATTCGGGCCGTCGCGTCCCCGGATCGCCCGCGCGGGACGCTCAGGCCCGCGCGGCCGCGAGGCGCGCGGCGACCATCTCGTCGGCCGCGGCCCCCGTGGGGATCGCCGCGTCGGCCGAGTGGGACAGCACCTCGCGAGCGGTGTCGGCGATCCGCTTCACGTCGGCGGTCACCTCGTCGCGCGTGCGTCCGAGCCGCTCGCCGCTGACGAGGTGGATCACGCCGCCCGCGTTCGCGACGTAGTCGGGCACCCACAGGATGCCCGCCTCGTGCAGCGCGGCGTCCTCGTCCTGCGTCGGAAGCTGATTGTTGGCCGCGCCGCACACCAGCCGCGCGCCGAGCTCGTTCACGCGCGCGACGGTCACGGTCGCGCCGAGCGCGCACGGCGCGTAGACCTCGAGCGGCCCGCCGAGATACTCGGCGAGCTGCACGGCACCCGCGGTCGCGGCGCTCACGCGCTCGCGCGCCTCGGGATCCGGATCGGCGACGACCACGCGGGCTCCCTCGTCGAGCAGCAGCTTCGTGAGCACGCCGCCGACCTTGCCTGCACCCTCCACACCCACCGTGCGATCCTTCAGCCCGCCCGCGCCCCACAGCCGCTCGGCCGCGGCGCGCATCGCGACGAACACGCCGAGCGCGGTGTCGGGGCCACTGTCGCCCGAGCCGCCGGCCGCGACGGTACGACCGGTGAGATGGGTCGTCGTCTCGCCCACGATGTCCAGGTCGTCGGAGTTCGTGCCCACGTCGGCCGCCGTGACGTAGCGACCATCCAGCGCATCGACGAAGCGGCCGTAGGCGCGCAGCAGCTCGGGGGTCTTGTCGGTGCGCGGATCTCCGATGATCACAGCCTTCGCGCCGCCGAACGGCAGGCCGGCTGCGGCGTTCTTGTACGTCATCCCCTGCGACAGGCGCAGCACGTCGTGGAGGGCGTCCCGCTCGGACGGGTAGGTCTTGAAGCGCGTTCCGCCCAGGCCCGGCCCGAGCGTGGTGTCGTGGATCGCGATGATCGACCGCAGCCCGGTCTCCTCGTCGCGGCAGTAGAGGACGCTCTCGTGGCCGGCGAGCGTCTCGGCGTCGAGATCGAGCGCCTCCGCCGCGGGGACGATGGTCATGGTACGCATTCGATGTCTCCTCACACGGCGCCTCCCGCGGGATGGGCGGCTGGTCGCCGTTCGTGTGCTGCGTCCCGCGCCTCGGTCCGGGGCAGGCCGCACCCCGCGGCGGATCACGCCATCGGGGATGTAAGGAGTATCCGGATCAGCGGGGCCCTGCGTCAATGAGGCGCGGCATCACGCGTCGCCGAGCACGACGTCGATCGCCTGCGCGACGCCGCCCTCCTCGACCGATCCCGTCGGATCCGTCGACGCTGCGACGACCTCTTCCGGCGAGTCCGCCATCACGAACGCCCGGCCGCCGTGCGCCTTGGCCCACTCGAACATGCCGATGTCGTTGCGGCCGTCGCCGATCACGACAACGTCCTGCGGGGCGATCTCCTGCCACTCCCGCACCCGCTCGAGCGCGGTCGACTTGTCCACGCCCTTCGGGGCGATGTCGAGCCAGGCGCTCCAGCCGACGGCGTACGAGACGCCGGTCAGACCGATCTGCTCGATCAGCCGGATGAAGTCGCCGTTGGTGCGTCCGCCGCCGTTGTGCTCGGGCGAGACCACCACGACGCGGGCGACCTGCTGGCCCTTCATCTCCTCGAAGTCGACGCAGCGGGCGTTGTCCCGCTGCAGACCCCAGTCGTCCACGAAGTGCGTGTAGAGGCGCGAGCCGTCGGCCAGCTCCACGAGGTAGTTGCCGTCGGGAAGGTGCTCGTGAAGAAGCGTCAGCACCTCGCTGGGATCGAACGTCTCGACCGTGTGCCGCGCGTAGCCGGTCTCCTGATCCGCGTCGCGAGACAGGATCGCCGCCCCGTTCGAGCACACGACGTACTCGGGCAGGATCGCGAGGCCATGCAGGATGTAGGAGGTCGCCTCCCAGCTGCGTCCCGTCGCGATCGTGACGATGTGACCCGCGTCCGTCGCGCGGCGCACGGCGTCCTCGACGCCGGGGCTGAACGACTCGTCCTCGAACAGCACGGTGCCGTCGAGGTCGAGTGCGATGAGCTTGCGGCCGCCGCGCGGCTGTGCACCGGCCGTGGCGGTGGGTGCCTCGTGCGTGCTCACGCGACCGGCTCCAGAACCTCGAGGCCGCCCAGGTAGGGCCGCAGCACCTCGGGCACGACGACCGAGCCGTCGGCACGCTGGTGCGTCTCGAGCAGCGCCACGATCCAGCGGGTGGTGGCGAGCGTGCCGTTCAGCGTCGCGACGTGCTCCGTCTTCGCGGCGGGCGCCCCCTCCGGCGAGACGGGACGGTGGCGGATGTCGAGGCGGCGCGCCTGGTAGGTGGTGCAGTTGGACGTCGACGTCAGCTCCCGGTAGGCGCCCTGCGTCGGCACCCAGGCCTCGGTGTCGTACTTGCGGGCAGCGCTGGATCCGAGGTCGCCGGCCGCCACGTCGATCACGCGGTACGCGAGGCCGAGCGACTGCAGCATCTCCTCCTCGAGCGCGAGCAGGCGCTCATGCTCGGCGGCGGCTTCCTCAGGCTTGGTGTAGACGAACATCTCGAGCTTGTTGAACTGGTGCACGCGGATGATGCCACGGGTGTCCTTGCCGTACGAGCCGGCCTCGCGGCGGTAGCACGTCGACCAGCCGGCATAGCGGAGCGGACCGTTCTGGAGGTCGACGATCTCGTCCTTGTGGTAGCCGGCGAGTGCGACCTCGCTGGTGCCGACGAGGTAGAGGTCGTCGGCCTCGAGGCGGTAGATCTCGTCGGCGTGCGCGCCGAGGAAGCCCGTGCCCGACATGATGTCGGGGCGCACGAGCGTCGGCGTGATCATGGGCGTGAAGCCGGCCTCGAGCGCCTTGTTCAGCGCGTAGTTCATGAGGGCGATCTCGAGGCGCGCGCCCACGCCCTTCAGGAAGTAGAACCGCGCGCCCGACACCTTCGCCCCGCGCTCCATGTCGATCGCGCCGAGCTTCTCGCCGAGCGCCAGGTGGTCGAGGGGCTCGAACGCGAAGGCCGGCCGGTCGCCGACCTCGCGCAGCACGACGAAGTCGTCCTCGCCACCCTCCGGCACACCGTCGAGCACCACGTTCTCGATCGACGCCATGGCTGCGGTGAACGCCTCCTCGGCCGCTGTCACGGCCTGCTGCGCCTCCTTCACGCGCCCCGCCAGATCCTTCGCCTGCGCCACGAGCGCGGGCTTCTCCTCCTTCGGAGCCGCCGCGACCGTCTTGCCGAACGCGTTCTGCTCGGCGCGCAGCTCCTCGAACGCCGTGATGGCGCTCCGGCGGACCTTCTCGGCATCGACCGCCGCCGACACCGTCTCGGGCGAGTGCCCGCGCGCCACCTGCGAGCGGATCACGAGGTCGGGGTTGTCGCGGAGCAGCACGGGATCGATCACCCCGCCAGTCTAGGACTCGCGACCGAGGGCCCTCGGAGCGGGCGTACAAGCGCACTTCCCCGCCCGCTGGTTGAGCGACCGCAGCGAGTCGACACCGCTGGATCGAACCGGATGAGGTGCCCCGAGCCCTTCCCTTATTCGAACATTCGTACTACACTGGGTCCATGGCAGGCACCCCGTTCGAGGGCCGCTGGGATCTCACCGACACCCAGCGCGAACAGGTGCGCACCATCAAGGAGGCGTTCGCCAGCCTCGCGAAGATGAAGGCCGGCGTCGCGGCCATCGAGGCGTCTCTGCACGCGCAGGCGATCGCGTACGACGTACTCACGGCCATCCCCGGCGCTCCGTCGAAGTACCAGGTGCCCATCCGCGCCATGGCCGCGGACCTCGCCACGGTCGAGCGCGTGTCCGACACCACCGTGCGCAGCAGGATGGACGACGCCGCCCTGATGATCCAGCACTTCCCGTCGACGTTCACCGCACTCGCGCGGGCGGAGATCTCCGCCGCGCACGCGAGCGCGATCTGCGACGAGGGCGCGCGCCTCGGCGACGACGCGACACGCGTCCGGTACGAGCAGATCGCGCTGCAGTTCACGGACACGACTCCGGCGAAGCTGCGGCCGATCTGCCAGGCGATCGCCGAGCGGCTCGAGCCCCGTACGATCGCCGAGCGCCACGAGGAGGCGAACGCGCGTCGCGGGCTGTGGATCACGCCCGACAGCGACGGCATGGCCGACGTCGTCCTGCGCATCGACGCGGCTCTCGCCGCGGGCATCGGTGATCGCACGATGGCCATCGCACGCACCGTGAAGGCGGGATCGCCGCCCGAGGAAGAGGATCCACGCACGCTCGCGCAGGTGCAGGCCGACGTCGCCACCGACCTGCTGCTGACCGGCGCCCCGACCGCGCACGGCGAGGGCCTCGACGGCATCCGCGCCAGCGTGCAGATCACCATCCCGGCCGAGGTCATCACGGGTGGCGACGACAAGGCGGCTCACGTGACGGGCGTCGGCGCGGTCCCACCGGCGACCGCCCGCCGCCTGGCGGGCAAGGCGCACACCTGGGCCCGGCTTTTCCTCGATGCGAAGACGGGAGTCCCGACCGCGGTCGACTGCTACGTGCCATCCGCCGACCAGCGCCGGTTCCTCATCGCACGCGACGAGACGTGCCGCTTCCCCGGCTGCCGGCGTTCGGTCCGCCGCTGCGACATCGACCACACGACGCCCTACTCCGAGGGCGGCGCCACCGACGTCGACAACCTCGGCGCGCTGTGTCGCGCGCACCACGTGCTCAAGCATCACTCCGGCTGGCGCGCCCGCAACCTCGGTGCCGGCGTCTTCGAATGGATCACGCCCACGGGCGAGACGCTCCACGAGAAGGCGCCGCCCGCCGTGCGCTTCTCCGCGTTGGCCGCTGCGGACGCCGATCCGCCGCCGTTCTGACCGTCCCCAATACGCTGAACCTCATGGATGCCCTCGATGCCGTCCCGTGGCCCGTCCGCACCGAGAGGCTCGCGATCCGGCGAGCGCTGCCCGAGGACGCCGAGGTCGCGTGGCGCTGGCGGAGCCTGCCGGAGGTGGGCGAGTGGATCACGCGGGCGCCGACCGACTACGACGACTTCGCCGAGCAGTTCACGGCGCCGTTCCGGCTGGCCGTCACCTTGATCATCGAACTCGACGGCCGGCCCATCGGCGACCTCATGCTCAAGATCGAGGACGGCTGGGCCCAGGCCGAGGTCGCCGCACAGGGCGAGGGCGTGCAGGCCGAGCTTGGCTGGACGCTCGACCCGGCCTTCCAGGGGCACGGTTATGCGACCGAGGCCGTGCGCGGCGCGATCGGCGTGTGCTTCGGCCCGCTCGGGCTCCGTCGCGTGCACGCGGGCTGCTTCGCGGCGAACGAGCCCTCCTGGCGGGTGATGGAGCGCCTCGGCATGCGCCGCGAGGAGTACAGCCGCAAGACGGGCCTGCACCGCTCGGGCGAGTGGATGGACGGCATGAACTACGGGCTGCTCGCCGAGGAGTGGACAGGATGACGGCCCCCGCGCCGCTCGACGGCATCCTCGTCGCCGACTTCTCCCGTGTGCTCGCCGGCCCCCTCGCCACCATGACGCTCGCCGACCTCGGCGCGCGCGTGGTGAAGGTCGAGCGCCCGGGCGCCGGCGACGACACCCGCGCGTGGGGACCGCCGTGGAGCACCCGCGCGGCAGACCCCGAAGGAGATGCGCAGAGCGCGACCTACTTCGAGGGCGTGAACCGCAACAAGGAGTCGGTCGCCCTCGACCTGAAGGATCCGGCCGACCTCACGCGCGCCCGGCGCCTGGCCGCCCTCGCCGACGTCGTGATCGAGAACTTCCTGCCTGGCACGCTCGAGCGCATCGGGCTCGGCTACGACGACGTCGCGCGGGAGAACCCCGGCGTGATCTACGTCTCGATCACCGGATTCGGTTCGGCGGGCGGCGCGCAGATTCCCGGCTACGACTTCATCGTCCAGGCGATCGGCGGTCTCATGCACATCACCGGCGCCCCGGACGGCGATCCCATGAAGGTCGGTGTCGCGCTCGTCGACGTCCTCACCGGCAAGGACGCGGTGATCGGGGTGCTCGCCGCCCTGCGCCGCAGGGAGGCGACCGGCGAGGGCTCCCGCATCGAGGTGTCCCTGCTGAGCAGCCTGCAGGGCGCGCTCGCGAACCAGGCCGCCGCCCACCTCGGCGCGGGCGTCTCCCCCACCCGCATGGGCAACATGCATCCGTCGATCGCGCCGTATGAGCTGCTGCAGTGCGCGGACGGTCCCCTCGCCATCGCGTGCGGCAACGACGCGCAGTTCGGCAAGCTGACCGCCGCGCTCGGGATCCCGGATCTCGCGCAGGATGGCCGCTTCCGCACGAACGCGGATCGCGTCGCGCACCGGCCGGCGCTGCGCGACGCACTGGAGGCCGCTCTCGCGGCGGCGAGCGCGGCCGACTGGCAGGAGCGCCTCACCGCGGTGGGCGTGCCCGCCGGGCAGGCGGGCGACATCGCCGACGGGCTCGCGTATGCATCGCGCCTCGGCCTTGAGCCGACCATCGAGGTGACGGCCGCGGACGGCTCCTCGCGCGGTCGGCAGGTGCGCCATCCGGTGCTCTGGGAGCCTCCGTTCGAGCCGCCGCGACGCGCCGCCCCCGCGCTCGACGAGCACGGCGACGCCATCCGCTCCTGGCTCGACGCCTGAACCCGGGGAAACCGGGACGGTCGGGCTATCGTGATCGGATGACCGGCCCCACCGACCTGCTCGACCTCGACGACCTGCTGACCGAGCAGGAGCTCGCGACCCGCGACGCCGTCCGAGGCTTCGTCGATGCGCACATCCGCCCCAACATCGCGCAGTGGTACGACAAGGCGCACTTCCCGACGGAGATCATCCCCGAGCTCGGCCGTCTGGGCCTGCTCGGCATGATCTACGAGGGCTATGGCTGCCCCGGTCGCGGCGCCGTCGAGTACGGCCTCGCGGCGCTCGAGCTCGAGGCGGGCGACTCCGGCCTGCGCACCTTCGTGTCGGTGCAGGGCTCGCTCGCCATGTCGGCGATCCACAAGTTCGGCTCCGAGGAGCAGAAGAGCGAGTACCTGCCGCGCATGGCGCGCGGCGAGCTCGTCGGCTGCTTCGGTCTGACCGAGCCGACCGCGGGATCCGACCCCGGCAGCATGAAGACCTTCGCGCGCCACGACGGCGACGACTGGGTGATCGACGGCGCCAAGCGCTGGATCGGCCTCGCCTCCATCGCGGGCGTCGCCGTGATCTGGGCGATGACGGATGACGGCGTGCGCGGCTTCATCGTCCCGACGGAGACCCCCGGCTTCACGGCGACGCCGATCGAGCCGAAGATGTCGATGCGCGCGTCGATCCAGTGCGACATCACCCTCGAGGGCGTGCGCCTTCCCGCGTCGGCGCAGCTGCCCGAGGCGCGCGGCCTCAAGGCGCCGTTCTCCTGCCTGAACGAAGCGCGCTACGGCATCGCATGGGGCGTGCTCGGCGCGGCGCGCGACAGCTACCTCACGGCGCTCGCCTACGCGCAGGAGCGCATCCAGTTCGGCCGCCCGATCGCGTCGTTCCAGCTCACGCAGGCCAAGCTCGCCGACATGGCCGTCAAGATCACGCAGGGGCAGCTGGTCGCGCTGCGCCTGGGCCGTCTCAAGGAGGCCGGGAAGATCCAGCCTCACCACATCTCCGTCGGCAAGCTCGCCAACACGCGCGACGCGATCGCGATCGCCCGCGAGGCGCGCTCGATCCTCGGCGGCAACGGCGTCTCGGCCGAATACTCGCCGCTGCGTCACGCCAACAACCTCGAGTCGGTGCGCACCTACGAGGGCACGGACGAGGTGCACACCCTCGTCCTCGGCCGTCACATCACGGGGCTCGAGGCCTTCCGCTGAGCCCGGCTCAGTAGACGTCGTGCCGCCGATCCCGCAGGTACGGGGCAGGGTCGCCGGCGGCGTCGGCGATGAGCAGCGCCTCCCCCTCGGCCGCGGCGAGCGCCCGCACCCTCCCGTCCGGGCCGCAGATCGTGCTGAGACCGGCGTACACCTGCGCGCCCTCGGTGCCGCAGTAGTTGGCGTACGCGACGGTGATCCCGTTCTCGTAGGCCCGCGCGCGCACCAGCACGGTGGACACCAGCTCGTACGGCACCATGTTCGCCGTCGGCGCGAGCACGACCGAGGCCCCGGCGAGCGCGAGCGCACGCACCGTCTCGGGGAACTCGACGTCGTAGCAGATCAGCAGCCCCACGCGGTGCCCGCGCAGCTCGAAGACCGGGAAGTCGGACCCGGGCGCGAAGCGCGACGCGTCGAGCTCGCCGAACATGTGCGTCTTGCGGTACGCCCCCACAACACGGCCGTCGTCGACGAGCTGCACCGCGTTGGCGACCCGTCCGTCCGGCAGCAGCTCGGGATAGCCGTACGCGATCGCCACGCCGCTCTCGAGAGTCATCGACGCGACGGCATCGAAGACCTCCCCGTCCGGCGCCATCCCCGCGACGGGGCCGATGTCGTACCCGGTCACGAACATCTCGGGTGTCACGAGGACATCCGCCCCGCCCGCCGCGGCGCGTGCGGCCGCGTCCGCGAGTCGCGCGAGGTTGCCAGCCACGTCGCGCGGCGACGAGGGGCACTGCCACACCGCGAGCCGCAGCATCGTCCTACTCCGGCAGCGCGACCGGCGCGAGCTCGGCGAACCGGTCGCCCGGTCCGGGGTTGTCCGGGGCGGACGCGCCGCCGAAGTGGCGCATCACGCCCCACACCGCGTTGAGCGCCGTCTGCACCGCACCCTCCGCCCACGCCGGCGTGAACGAGACGTCGTCGCCCGCGATGAAGATCCCGCGCTCGTCGGCCGGTGCGCCCTCCTGCATGAAGTGCGTGTACATCCGGTGGTTGTAGCGGTAGTGCCCGGGCAGCGCGCCCTTGAACGCCCCGAGGAAGTACGGATCGTCCTCCCACGTGACCGTGACCGGATCGCCCACGATGTGGCTGCGGATGTCGACGTCGGGGTAGATCTTCGCGAGCGCGCCGAGGGCGAGGTCGACGCGGCGGTCGACCGAGTGCGGCAGCATCTTCAGCGAGTCCGACATCCACGAGTACGACAGGCAGATCACCGCGGGCCTGCCCGGCCCGTTGTCGAACAGGTAGGTGCCGCGCGTGAGGCGGTCGGTGAGCGTCATGCTCATGGTGTCGCGGCCGGTCGCGGGGTCGATCCGCTTCCAGAACGGCTCGTCCACCATCACGAACGTCTTCGTCGACTGCATGTAGCGCGTGCGATCCAGCGCCATCCACATGTCCTGCGAGAACAGGCTCTCGTCGCAGTCGATCTCGGTCGTGAGCAGCCAGCTCTGGCAGGTCGCGACGACCGCGTCGTGCGTGCGGGTGGTTCCCCAGCGGTCGCGCACCTCGAAGGATCCGTCCTCGCCGCGGCAGATCGCGGAGGCCGCGGGCAGCGTCGCGCCGCCGTGCAGGGCCGCGAGCGTCGTGCCCGCGGGCCACGGGCTGCCCGGTCGCACCGGCAGGTCCCACAGCCCGCGCGGAAGCTGCTCGACCCCGCCTTCGATCAGGCGCTGGTCGGTGTCGCACTCGAGCACGGCGACGCGCAGGATCTCGAGCATCGAGTTCGGGAAGTCCGAGTCCCAGCCGCCCGTGCCGAACCCGACCTGCCCGAACGCCTCGCGGTGCCGGAACGTCAGCCGCGAGAAGGCCTCGGAGCTCGCGATGAAGTCGTAGAACGTCCGATCGTCCCACGTCCGCACGAGCTCGTCCCACAGCCGCTTCAGCCCCGCGGCGTCGCGGCGTCGGATGGCATCCTGCAGCGCGCGGAACCCGATCTCCTCGAGCGCCGCATCCCACGCATCGGACACCTCGCGGTAGAACGCAGGCAGGTCGTCGAGCGTGCGCGCGTAGTGGGTCTCACCCCACAGGTCGATCACGGTGCTGCCCGCCGCGTCGGTGAGCGGGTTGGGGAACGGCCGATGGGTCAGCCCGAGCAGATCGGCGTAGTGGAAGAACGCCGCACCCGATCGCGGGAAGCGCATGCCTCCCAGCTCGGCGATCGCGCCGTCACCGCCCTCGAAGCGGTGGGTGCGCAGCCGGCCGCCGATCCGCGTGGGCTCGTAGATGACCGGCTTGAGTCCGAGACTCATCAGCTCGTACGCCGCAACCATGCCCGCCAGCCCCGCGCCGATGATCGCGACCTCGCGGCCGTGACTCTCCGCCGGGAGGGATCCGATCCCCGCGGGGTGCGAGATCCAGTCGTCGAAGGGGAACGGGAAGTCGGGCCCGAACATCGTGACGCCGGCCGGCTCGCCGGGCCCGGTCAGGAAGCCCTCGTCGGCGGACGGGTCCTCGAGCGTCGGATCGGCGGTCATCGGCTCATCGTACGACGAGCCGATGACCGCGTCAGCCGCGGCGCGAGCAGCCGATCAGCGCAGCGACTCGCACGCGACGCCGTCGTTGTCCGCGTCCAGGCGGTGATAGTCGCCGTAGCCCGCGCGCATCGCGCGGTCGAACTCGCTCTGCGCCGCCGTCCAGCTCGAGAAGTCGCCGCAGTCGAGGTCGCCTCTCGGAGTCCACGCGGGCGTCGCGGGCCGCGGCGCCGCGGGACGCGGCACGGCCTTGCCCGCGCTCGTCTTCACGAGCGTGCTGTAGCCGGCCTTGGTCCCCGTGACCTTGACGGTGAGCGTCTTGCCCGCCGCCGAGGACGGGATCCGCAGGATGTGGCTGGTCGCGCCCCTGAGCGCCGCGCCGTTCGCGTACCACTGGTACTTCCGCGTGACGCCGGAGGACCACGTGCCCGGCACCGCGGTCACCTTCGAGCCGACCTTGACCGTGCCCGAGATGCGCGGCGTGGAGCCGGAGAGCGTGCCCGGCGCGACCTTGGCGGTGTCCCGCGAGGTCTTCGCCAGCGTCGCGTAGCCGCTCTTGCTGCCCGTCACCTTCACCGTCAGCACGCGGCCCTTCGCGCCGGCCGGGACCGTCAGGACGTGGCTCGTCGCGCCCTTGATCGCCACGCCGTTCGCGTACCACTGGTACTTACGGGTGACGCCGCTCGTCCACGAACCGGGCAGCGCCGAGATCCGCTGGCCCACCTTCGGCGTCGTGTCGCTGATCGTCGGCGTCGCCCCCGAGAGCGTTCCCGCCGCGATGCTCTTGCCTGCGGAGACCTTTGAGACCGCGGTGTAACCCGAGAGCGAGCCCGTGACCTTCACCGTCAGCGCGCGACCGGCGTAGCCGGCGGGGAGCGCGTACGAGGACTTCGTCGCGCCCTTGATCGCGGCGCCGTTGACGTACCACTGGTACGAGAACGTCGTGCCACGGGTCCAGGTGCCTGTGGCGGCCTTCACAGTGGATCCCACGCGCACGGAACCCGAGATCGCGGGGGTGGCTGCGACGAGCGTGCCTGCGGCGACGACGACATCGGTCGAGGTCACGGTCACCGGCTCCTCGCCGGCCGGCGCGCCCATGACGCGCACCGACAGCCTCCGGCCGAGGTCCGGCGCCACCACGGTGTACGTGTCGGACGTCGCACCCGGGATGACCGTGCCGTCGCGCAGCCACTGATAAGACAGGGCGGCGCCCTCGGCCCAGGCGCTCGCCTGGGCGGTCAGGGTGGAGCCGACCTTGGCCGCGCCGGAGACGACGACCTGCCCCGCGGTCGCCGGGATCTCTGCAGCAGGCAACGGGTCCGTCTGCTGTGCGACGGGGGAGGGTGCGCTCGGCGCGACCACGCCGAGCGGCGCGGCAGGCGACTCGGCGGCGTGGGCCATGGCCGGGGTGGCGCCGGCTCCCATGGCGATCAGCGCTGCGGCGCAGGCGAGGGCAAGCGGACGGAAGCCGATCTTCGTCGACATGGTGCTCCAAGGCTGAGAGGGTGCGCGAGCCGGGGGTCCCGTGCACGTCCGGGGATGTTCGTCATGCTGATCATGACGCATAACCGGATGGGGAGCACGTACGGAACGGTTCGGGCCAGCCGGATAATGGACAGGCGAGGGCAGCCTGCTCGACGGCCTATGCTGGCGCCATGACGTCTCAGGAGCCGGACACGACCCGCCCCGAGCCATCATCGGGCTCGTCGAAGCGCGCAGCACTCGTCTTCAACCCGATCAAGGTCGACGGTCCGACCCTCTGCGCGCTCGTCGAGCAGCACTCGTCGGAGGCCGGTTGGGCACCGCCGCTGCTGCTCGAGACCTCGGTGGAGGATCCGGGACAGGCGACGACGCGAGACGCGCTCGAAGAGGGCGTGGATGCGGTGCTCGTCGCCGGGGGCGACGGCACCGTGCGTGCCGTCTCGGAGGCGATGCGTGGATCCGGTGTTCCCCTCACGATCGTGCCCAGCGGCACGGGGAACCTGCTCGCCCGCAACCTGCGCCTTCCGCTCGACGGCCAGGAGCTGGCCGTCGCCGGCGCGTTCGAGGGCGACACGGTGGAGGTGGACATCTGCGTGGCGTCCCTCCGCCGCCCCGACGGCCACGTCGAGGAGCACGCGTTCGTCGTGATGGCCGGCATGGGACTCGACGCCGCGATGATCGCGAACACCAAGCCCGAGCTGAAGAAGTCGGTCGGCTGGGTGGCGTATGTCGACGGCGCGGCCCGCTCGCTGGCGAACGCCGAGCCGTTCCGCATCACGTACGAGGTCGTGAAGAACCCGATCCGCCGCGGTCAGACGCAGGCGATCCCCACATCGGCGCGCCTGCGCACCGCGAAGGTGCAGAGCATCCTGTTCGCCAACTGCGGCGAGCTGCCCGGGGGCATCTCGCTGATCCCCGACGGCTCCGTGCTGGACGGCGAGCTCGACGTCGCGATCATGCAGCCGTCGGGTCCGTTCGGCTGGCTCGGCGTGTGGCGCAAGGTGTGGTGGGACAACTCGGTGCTGCGCCGCACGCGCGCGGGTCGCGCGGTGCTGGAGCGCCGCGGCCGCGACGCGTCCGTGCGGTACCTGCGCGGCATCGCCGCCGAGGCGGCGACGCCCATGCCGCAGGAGGTGCAGCTCGACGGCGACGAGTTCGGCGAGGCCACGCGCATCTCGTGCCGCATCGAGAAGGGCAACCTGCTCGTGGGCGTTCCCAAGGGTCACGACGTGCGCGCCAAGCAGCCCAAGGCCGATGTCCAGGCGGCGACCGGCGAGGCTACTGCAAAGAGCTCGTGAGGCGAGCGAGGTTGTCGAGCACGGTCGAGCGCAGCGGCTGCTGAAGCCACTCCTCGAGCGTGAGCTCGCGGCTCAGGTCGCGGTACTCGGCCTCGACGTCGCGCATCTGCTGCACGAACTCCTCGCCGCGCACGAGCAGCGAGATCTCGAGGTTCAGACCGAACGAGCGCATGTCCATGTTGCTCGATCCGATCACCGCGACCTCGTCGTCGATCGTGAGGCCCTTGGTGTGCAGGATGAACGGCTTCGGATAGAGCCAGATCCGCACGCCGGCGCGCAGGAGCGCCTCGTAGTAGCTGCGCTGCGCGTGGTAGACGACGGCCTGATCGCCCTCCTCCGACACGAACAGCTCGACCTGCAGGCCGCGCTTGGTGGCCGCCGTGATGGCGAGCAGCAGCGCCTCGTCGGGGACGAAGTAGGGGCTGATCATGATGATCTTGCGCTGCGCGGCGTACAGCAGGCCGAGGAACAGGCGCAGGTTGTTCTCGACCTCGAAGCCCGGCCCCGAGGGCACGATCTGGCAGTCCAGGTCGCCGCTTCCCGCCGCCATCTGCTTGAGGTCGATGCCCTCCGGCAGTTCGGCGCCTTCGCTGAACCAGTCGGAGAGGAACACCGCGTTCACGCTCGACACGATCGGGCCGTCCAGCCGCACCATGAGGTCGACCCACCGCAGCCCGCGGCGGATGTTCGCCCGGAGGTTGTAGCTCGCATCCGTGACGTTCTGAGACCCGACGAAGGCCACGTCGCCGTCCACGACGAGGATCTTGCGGTGGTTGCGGAGGTCGGGGCGCTGCCACTTGCCGCGCAGTGGCTGCACCGGCAGCGCGAACCGCCATTCGGCACCCATCGCGTCGAGACGCTTGAGCGTGCGGCGGTGGTACGGCTTGGAGAGGTTCGCCCAGTGGTCGAGCAGCACGCGCACGGGGATGCCGCGTTCGCGGACTTCCTCGAGCGCGCGGAAGAACACGTCCGTCGTGCGGTCCGACTTGAAGATGTAGAACTCCACGTGCACGTACTCGCGCGCTCCGCGGATGGCCGCGGCCATCTCGGCGAGGCTCTCGTCGTAGTCGCGAATGAGGCGCGCGCCGTTGTCGCCCGTGAGCGGCATGGCGCCGAGCTCGCGGTTCATGCGCACGAGCGATGTGAACCACGCCGGCTCGTTGGGGCGCAGGCTCCCCCGCTCGAGATACTCGCGGGCCTCACGGATGTACTGGTTGATCTGCTCCTGGCTGCGGCGGCGGTGGCGTGGCAGGCGCGGGTTGCCGATCAGCAGGAACAGCAGCAGACCCGGGACGGGCAGGAAGAAGATCGCCAGGAGCCACGCCATGCCCGCTGTGGGACGCCGGTTGCGCGGCACGATGACGACGGCGAGCACGCGGATCGCCGTGTCGACGATCGTGACGACGATCAGGTACCACGACGGGTCCCGGAACACCTCCATCCGGCCCCCTCTCGCCCTGCACCAGCGTAGCGGTGCCCGGAGACACCGCTGCGACGGGGGTCAGTCGGCGGTGGTCTCGCGCGGCGGCAGACCGCGCTTGGCGCGCTCCTCGGCCTCGATGCGCGCGTAGGCGCGGCGCTCGGTGCGGTCGAACCGAAGGATGCTGCGCAGCACCCACCAGAAGATCACGCAGATCGCCACGGTCGGCAGGAGCGACCACACCACTGCCAGCCAGTACTCGTCCACACGTCAATGGTACGTCGCCGGGCTGTGAGGACGTCCGGCACGCTCGTCCACCGCCTCTTCTCGCCGCGAAGTCCTTCCACCCCCCTCCCGCGGGTCACGGGTCGGGGCCCAAGCTCGTGCGCATGACCGTCCCGACTCCCGCTTCCGAGCCCGCCGTCATCCGCGCCGGCGACAACGCCGAGTTCCTCTCCCTCGTCCCGCACCTCGTCGGCTGCCGGCCGCGCGACAGCGTGGTGATGATCCCGTTCGCCGACCGGCGCACGCTCGGCGGGATGCGCATCGACCTGCCGCCCGCGGACGCGGCCGACGTCGGAGCGCTCGCGGCCGGCTTCCTCGGCTCGTTCGCGCGCGTGCGTCACGCGAACCGGATCGCGGTCGTCGTCTACACCGACGACGCCTACCGCGACGAGCGCGGCCGGATCGCCCGGTCCGCGTTCGTGGACGCGCTGCTGGGATGCGCGCGGGCGAGCGACTACGCCGTCGTCGAGGCGCTGTGCGTCGCGTCGGACGGCTGGGGCTCCTATCTGGAGCCCGACGGCCCGTATGCGGGCAGCCCGCTCGATGAGATCCGCCCGGAGGACGTCGACCTCGGTGACGGGGCGCCGCTGGCCGATCAGGGTGCGGGTCTCGAGCTGCCCGCGACGGAGGACGACGAGCGCGAGGCGGTGGCGCGGGCGATCCGCGAGAGGGCGACGCTCCGGCTGTCGGATCCGACGCTGACCGCCGCATTCGAGGATGTGGTCGCGGTGCACGCCGAGCTCGCGGCGGACACCCTCGCACTCCTCGTGATGGCGCTCGATCGGCCGGCGATCCGCGACGTCGCCCTCAGCCAGTGGAGCGGCGATCTGGCGGAGGGGCGCGAGATCCAGCGCTTCAACATCGCGTGGGCCGCCGGCGAGGCGTGGGACTTCGACGGGCCGCTGCGGCTGGCGGGCGAGGGGGCACGCCCCGACGCCGCGCGCCTGCGCCGGGCGCTGGAGGTGGCGAGGAAGGTCGCCGCTGTCGCTCCGCGACGGCTCCGCACGGGCGCTCTGGCCTCGGCCGCCTGGCTTTCGTGGGCGCTCGGGTCGTCCACGCACGCCGCGCACTACGTCCGCCTCGCGCAGGAGATCAACCCGGCGCACGGTCTGGCCGACATCGTCGCGACGATGGTCCGCCACCAGCACCTGCCGGCGTGGGCCTACGAGCGACCGGTCCCCGGCCCTCCTCCCGCGAACCGCGCCGAGTGCCGCCGCCGGGCGCGGCGCGGGTGACGACGCGGCGCGGCGGTGACCTCGGATGAGGCGGGGCTGTGACCTACTTGACCAGCGGGAAGAGGATCGTCTCGCGGATGCCCAGACCCGTGATCGCCATCAGCAGGCGGTCGATGCCCATGCCCATGCCGCCCGTCGGGGGCATGCCGTGCTCGAGCGCGCGGAGGAACTCCTCGTCGATCCGCATCGCCTCGTCGTCGCCGCGCGCCGCGAGCTTCGCCTGCTCGACGAAGCGCTCGCGCTGGATGACGGGGTCGACGAGCTCGGAGTATCCCGTGGCGAGCTCGAAGCCGCGCACGTACAGGTCCCACTTCTCCACGACGCCCGGGATCGAGCGGTGCTCGCGCACGAGGGGGCTCGTGTCGACGGGGAAGTCCATCACGAAGGTCGGGCGCGTGAGGTGCTGCTTGACGAAGTGCTCCCACAGCTCCTCGACGAGCTTGCCGTGGGTCGCGTGCTTCGGCACCTCGACGCCGTTCTGCTCGGCGAGGGCCAGCAGCTCGTCCAGGCCCGTGTCGGGCGTGATCTCGACGCCCGCGGCCTCCGACAGCGACGGGTACATCGACACGCGATCCCACTCGCCGCCCAGGTCGAACTCGGTGCCGTCCGCCCATGTGACGGTCGTGGATCCGGCGACCGCGATCGCCGCGTTCTGGATCAGCTCCTGCGTGAGATCGGCGATGCCGTTGTAGTCGCTGTAGGCCTGGTAGGCCTCGAGCATCGCGAACTCGGGGCTGTGCGTCGAGTCGGCGCCCTCGTTGCGGAAGTTGCGGTTGATCTCGAACACGCGGTCGATGCCGCCCACGACGGCGCGCTTCAGGTACAGCTCGGGCGCGATGCGCAGGTACAGCTCGGTGTCGAACGCGTTGGAGTGCGTGGTGAAGGGGCGCGCGGTCGCGCCACCGGGCTGCACCTGCAGCATGGGCGTCTCGACCTCGACGAAGTCGTGGCCGGCGAATGTGGCGCGCAGGCTCGCGTTCACGGTCGCGCGGGCGCGCACGGTGGTGCGGGCCGTGTCGCGCACGATCAGGTCGAGGAAGCGGCTGCGGACGCGGCTCTCCTCGCTCAGCTCGCTGTACATGTTGGGCAGCGGCAGGACGGCCTTGGCCGCGATCTCCCATGCCGACACCATGATCGACAGCTCGCCGCGGCGGCTGGAGATGATCTCGCCCGTCACCGCGACGTGGTCGCCGAGGTCGACGAGCTCCTTCCAGCGCTGGAGCGACTCGTCACCCACGTTCGCGAGCGACACCATGGCCTGGATGCGCGATCCGTCCCCGGCCTGCAGGGTCGCGAAGCAGAGCTTGCCCGTGTTGCGGCTGAAGACGATCCGGCCCGCCACCGCGGCAGTCTCACCGGTCTCGGCGCCGGCCTCGAGCTCACCGTACTGCGCGCGCAGCGCCGGGATCGTGTGCGTCACGGGGACGGTCACGGGGTACGCCCCGCCCGCCGCGCTCTCGCGCTCGGCGATCAGCCGCTCGCGCTTCGCCAGACGCACGGCCTTCTGCTCGAAGATGTCCTCTTCGGTCAGTTCGGGCGCGTTCTCGGCAGGCGTTTCAGGCATGGTCTCAAGTCTATGGGGGCCTGCCCGAGAGCCCGGTCCGGGCCCCGGCTCACTCCTCCGGGGGCAGGATCACCGTGGGAGACGCCTCCGCGAGCGCGTGATCCACGGTCGAGCGCACGAGCGCCGACAGGTACCCGCCGGGGTTCTCCACGCCGATGCCGCGCAGGATGCCGGTGGCCTGGTGCACGATCTGCCGCGAGAACTCGGACGCCGTCGCGATCGCCTCCGCATAGGCGGCGCGATCCTGCTCGGCGACGACGATCGGCTCGCACCCCAGCTCGACCGCCAGGGCCTGCGCGATCGGCAGGACGGCGGCCGGCGCGGTCACGGCCGCGTACGACGCGGCGAGCTGCCGCAGGTCGATGCTCGTCCCGGTGAAGGCGATCGCCGGGTGCACGGCGAGCGGGATCGCGCCGCGCTCGGCCGCCGGCTGCAGCACGTCGATGCCGTACGCCGCGTCTGTGTGCAGCACGAGCTGGCCCACCTGCCATGCGCCCAGCTCGGCGAGGCCCGCCACGAGCCCCGGCAGCTCGGCGTGCGGCACCGCGATCACGACGAGCTCGCTGCGCCGCACCACCTCGAGCGCGTCGAGCACGGGCACGCCGGGCAGGATCGCCTCGACGCGCTCGTCGTCCGATCCGCTCGTGATGCCCGTCAGCGCGTGGCCTGCTCCGGCGAGCGCCGCCCCGACCACGGGACCGACGCGACCGGCGCCGATGATGCCGACACCCAGCCGGCCGTCGCGCCTCATGCCACGGGCCCCGGTTCGGCCGCGGTCGGGGTGGCGGGAACGGCGGACGGAACGGGCAGATGCTGCAGCCAGCGGTGCGACTGGTCGGCCGCCGCCGCCGCGACCGCGCCGCGGCTGGTGTCCTCGAGCAGGCCGATCACGGCGTCGCGCTCGAGCCCGACGACATGCCCGGACACCGGGCCCAGCACGGTGTGCACCTGCGCGCTCGCCACGCGCTGCCACCGGTCGATCGGGCCCTGCTGGATCGAGACGCCCTGCAGTCGCGCTAGCGGGAACAGCGCGAGCTTGCGCCACACGACACCGCGACGCAGCACGAGCGCGTACGTCGTCAGCGCGAAGCCGTGCCGCTTCCACGACACCGGCCGGCGCCACCAGGCGCGCCGCGGGATCGTCCGGTACGGATCGGCCTGCTCCGCGACCGGTCCCAGCAGACCGTGGTCCCACAGCAGCGGCGCGTCGGCGTCCGGCACGACCGGCAGGATGAGCGACAGCACGCGCTCGACGTCGGCGCGCGTGCCGACGGGCAGCACGGTGTTGAACTGCTGCCCGCTTCCCGACTGCTGCTCGACGGCGCTCTTGCCGCTCATCCGGTTGATCTTGACCGTCCACCAGCCGAACGGGCGCCACAGCAGCGACTGCGAGACCTCGACCGCGAAGATCCGGCCGGGCGGCAGCGTCTCGGTCACCGTCGTGAACAGGCCGAACGTCACGCGCACGCCGTCCGGCGTGGGCGCGATGGCGTAGCGCAGCGACTTCGAGATCTGCGACCACGTGATCGCCACGGCGGCGAACGCCATCGGGATGCCCGTGCCGAGGCCGACGCCCAGCGAGATCACGACGCGCTCGGATCCGGTGTCGGCGATCAGCAGCGGCACGAGCACGCTCGTCAGCCAGATCGCGGCGAACAGCAGGATCCACAGCGCACCGTTCAGCAGCTGCGCCGCGACGAGCCGGCCCGCCGGGATCTTCACGACGCTTTCGGGCGCGACGTCGGCGTTGTCGACGCCCTCGATCATCCCGGTGACGCCGTTGTTCAGAGCGTCGACCAGTCGTCCGCGCACGCCGGTCTGCACGCCCGAGGCGGCATCGCGCGCCGCCTGGCGGGCGGCGCGGGCGCCGGAGGCGAGTCGCAGGATGTCGGCGCGCACCTGCTCGGCGCGGTCTGTCGACAGGTACTCCAGCGGCACGTTCGCGTCGGTGCCCGCACCCACCACCTCGAGCTTCGCCATGCCGATGAGTCGCGCAGGGAACGGCCGCGTCAGATTGACGCTCTGCACGCGGTCGAGCGGCGCGCGGCGGTGCGAGCGGAACACCATGCCCTTGCGCACCTCGACGTCGACGCCGGTGATGCGGAACTGGTGGAAGCGCCACACGACCCAGAAGACGCCGATCAGCACCAGGATCGCCGCGAGCAGGACGCCCAGCCCGAGCAGGATCAGGTTGTTCTCGAACAGGAAGCCGAGGAACTCGCCCTCGCCGCCGTCGAGCTCGTCGGCCTCGTGCGGAGCGAAGATCGACACGACCCAGAACACGGCGTGATCGCGGAAGTTCGACAGCACGATGCCGGCGATCACGATCAGCACGAGTCCGCCCTGGAACAGCGGCGTGAGCGGGTGCAGGCGGTGCCAGTCGCCGTCCGCGAGGGACGACGAGCCGCCGTCCGCGAGCGCCGGCGCGGCGGCCTGAGGCACCTGGGGCTCTGTCACAGCCCTGTCCGCCGCGTCTCGGCGACCTCGATCAGCGTGTCGCGCAGCGCCTCGGACGCGTCGCGGCCGAGACCCGGGATCTCGACACCGGTCGTCGCGGCCGCGGTCACCATCTTGAGCTTGGCGATCCCGAAGGCGCGGTCCATGGGGCCGTGCGTGATGTCGATCAGCTGCATGCGCCCGTACGGCACGGCGATCATCCGCTGCCACAGGATGCCCTTGCGGAACACGAGGTCGTCCGCGCGCAGCATGTAGCCGAGCGCGCGCGCCTGGCGTGGCAGCACGAGCTGCGTGATCAGCGTGACGAGGATCAGCACCCCCGCAGGGATCCACGGCCACCAGTGACGGGACATCGAACCCGCCACGCCCGCGACCACGACGACCAGCGCGACGAAGATCGCGTTCTGCACGGTCTGCGACACGACGTACTTGGGGGAGATCTGGTGCCACGCGCCGTCGAGCGCGAGGCGTCCGGACGCGCGCGGCTCGCGGATCGCGGTGTACGTGCCCCGATCCAGGACCGGATCCGTCGCGACCGGCTCCTGCGCGACCGGCTGCTGCGCGACCGGGTCCTGGGCGCCCGGCTCCTGCGCGACCGGCTCCGGCGCGCCCGCTGCGGGATCAGTGCGCGGGTGCTCCGGGTTCGGCGTCGTCTGGTTCTCGCTCATCTGGGTCCTTCGGGAGGCTGCAGAAATGCTCCGCGACCAGGGCCGCCACCACGAGCGCGGCACCCGCCGCGATGGTCGCGATGGTCGTCGCCATCGAGCCTAGCGCCGGGCTCACGGGCCGTGTCGTGACGTACAGCAGCAGGCCGACGGCGGCCCCGCCGAACACCGCGCCGACGAGGCTGGACGCCTTCGCGAGGATCGCGATCCGCACCGCGCGGAAGGGGTCGACCCGCGGCGCCCCCGGCGTGCGCACCGAGCGCCGCACGGGCCACGCGAGCGCGAGCGCCAGGGCTCCCAGCAGCGCGAGCAGGATGGGCAGCCCCCAGGCGGGGCTGAAGGTCGGCCGTCCCGACAGTGTGAGCACGTGGTCCACGAGGAAGCCGACCCCGCCGCCCAGGACCGCGGCGACCAGCAGCCCCAGGGGCGACGTGCGCCTCATCGCCCGCCTCCGCGCAGCGCGGTCAGCAGGTCGGCGACCCGCCCGCGTCCCGGCAGGACGGCGTCCGGGTCGATCTCGAGCCAGGGCACGAGCACGAAGTCGCGCTCGTGCGCGCGCGGATGCGGCACGAGGAGCCGCTCGTCCTCCGAGACGACGTCCCCGTACGCGATCAAATCGAGATCCAGCGTGCGGGCGCCCCAGCGCTCGCGCCGCTCGCGGCCGTGCCGGGCCTCGATCGCGTGCAGCATGCCGAGCAGCACCGACGGTGCGAGCCGCGTGCGCACGAGCGCGACCGCGTTCAGGTAGGCCGGTTCGGTGTCATCCGGTCCGTCGAGCGTCACGGCGACCGACTCGATCGGCGTCGACGCCGCGACCTCGTCCACGAGCGGCAGGCGCCGCAGCTCGGCGAGCGCCGCCTCGAGCGTCGCGGCGCGGTCGCCCAGATTCGCGCCGAGAGCCACGACGGCGGTCACCGCCTCGCGGGGGTGCCGGCGGGGGCATCCCCGAGCGGGCGACGCAGGTCGCGGCTCATCGCGCGTGCTTCCCGTTCTCGTCGCGCGTCGCGTGCACCGTCACCGCGACGTCCTGGAACTGCGCCGGGATCGGCGCGTGCGGCTTGTGCACCGTGACCGCGAGGAAGTGCACGCGATCGTCCTGCATCACGGCGTCCGCGATCCGATGCGCGAGCGTCTCGATGAGGTTCACCGGCTCGCCGCCGACGATCGCGACCACCTTCTCGGCCAGCTCGCCGTAGTGCACGGTGTCGGCGACGTCGTCCGTCCTCGCCGCCCGCTTGGTCGACACCCCGAGTGCGAGGTCGATCACGAACTCCTGACCGTTCTCGCGCTCGAAGTCGAACACCCCGTGGCGTCCGAACGCGCGCAGCCCCGTGAGCGTGATCGTATCCAGCGAACTCAATCCCAGCCCTCCCATGCCTCCATGACGGCGATCGCGTCGCGCGTCGATGCGACGTCGTGCACGCGCACGGCGTGCAGCCCGTGCCGCGCGGCGAACGCGCTCGTCACCGCCGTCGCGAGGTCCTTGCGCGCCTCCGACGCGTCCTCGCCGAGCGCGGTGCTCAGGAACCGCTTGCGCGACGTCCCGATCAGCACGGGGAATCCGAGCCGCCGCACCTCGTCCAGCTGTCGCAGCAGCGTCCAGTTCTGCTCGCCCGCCTTGGCGAAGCCGATGCCGGGATCGAGGATGATGCGCTCCCGCAGCACGCCGGCCTCCAGGGCCGCGTCGGCGCGATCGCGCAGCTCGGCGGCGACCTCCGCGCCGATCCGGTCGTACGACGCGTTGGCGTACATGTCGGCCGACGGCCCCCGCCAGTGCCCGAGCGCGACGAACGCGTGCGCCCCCGCGGCGACGTTCAGGATCTCCGGCTCGGCGAGACCGCCCGAGACGTCGTTCACGATCCGGGCGCCCGCCGCGAGCGCCACGCGAGCGGTCTCGGCACGGTAGGTGTCCACGCTCACCGTGGCGCCGTCGGCCGCGAGCGCCTCGATCACCGGAAGGACGCGCCGGATCTCCTCCTCGGCGCCGACCGGCTCGGATCCGGGGCGGGTCGACTCTCCCCCGACGTCCAGGACGTCGGCGCCCTGCGCGCGCAGCAGGCGGCCGTGCGCGATCGCCTTCTCGGCCTCGAGGTAGCGCCCGCCGTCGCTGAACGAGTCGGGCGTGACGTTGACGATGCCCCAGATCTGCGTCATGCGCGCCCCAGGAGCGCGATGATGTCGGCACGGGCCGCCGGCTCCGCGAGCACGCCGCGCGCCGCGATCGTCACGGTCGCGCTGTCGCTCTGACGCGACGCGCGCATCGTGACGCACTGGTGCGCCGCGTCGAGCACGACGAGCACGCCCCGCGCGTCCAGCGAGGAGGCGATCGTATCGGCGATCTGTTCGCCGAGGCGCTCCTGCACCTGCGGCCGGGCCGCGAGGATCTCCACGACCTTCGGCAGCGCGCCGAGCCCCACGACCTGCTCGCCCGGGAGGTACGCGATGTGGGCGTGCCCCGCGAACGGCAGCAGGTGGTGCTCGCACGTCGACCGGAACCGGATGTCGCGCAGCAGCACCGCGCCCGAGGGCAGCGTGTCGGGAGCGGGGCCCTGCGTGACGCTGATCGTGTGCGACAGCGGCTCGGCCGGGTCCTCGCCCACGCCCGCGAAGAACTCCGCATAGGCGTCTGCGACCCGCTGGGGCGTCTGACGCAGCCCCGGACGATCCGGATCCTCGCCGATCGCGACCAGCAGCTCGCGCGTCAGCGCGGCGACGCGCTCCCTGTCGACGGACATCCGCTCATCCTAGGGCGGAATCAGGCGGTCGCCGGGCGCGCCTGCCCCGTCGCGGGACGCTTCGCGGTCGACGTCACCGTCTGCTCGGCCGCGGCCGACGCGGCGACGCCGGCCGGCTGCGTGCGACGCGGGATCTGCACGGGCGGCAGCTGCGAGACGGGACGCTCCTCGCTCGAGAGCCACTGCGGACGCGGCGGCAGCTTCTTGACGTCCTTGAAGATGTCCTCGAGCTGCACGTGGTCGAGCGTCTCGTGCTCGAGCAGCGCCAGCGCGAGCCGGTCGAGCACCTCGCGGTTGGAGTTGAGGACCTCGTACGCCTCGTTGTGCGCCTGCTCGATCAGACCGCGCACCTGCTGGTCGATGCGCTCGGCGATCCGCTCGGAGTACTCGCGGCCGTGTCCCATGTCGCGGCCCATGAACACCTCGCCGCTGGAGGAGGCGAGCTTCACGGGGCCGACGTCGGTCGTCATGCCGTACTCGGTGACCATCTTGCGGGCGATGCCCGTGGCCTTCTCGATGTCGTTCGACGCGCCCGTCGTCGGGTCGTGGAAGACGATCTCCTCGGCGACGCGGCCGCCCATCGCGTACGCGAGCTGGTCCTGCAGCTCGTTGCGCGTGACCGAGTACTTGTCCTCGAGCGGCAGCACCATCGTGTAGCCGAGCGCCTTGCCGCGCGGCAGGATCGTGATCTTCGTGACCGGGTCGGTGTGGTTCATCGCCGCCGCCGCGAGCGCGTGACCGCCCTCGTGGTACGCCGTGATGAGCTTCTCCTTGTCGTTCATCACGCGCGTGCGGCGCTGCGGGCCCGCGATCACGCGGTCGATCGCCTCGTCGAGCGCGCGGTTGTCGATCAGCTGCGCGTTCGAGCGCGCCGTCAGCAGCGCGGCCTCGTTCAGCACGTTCGCGAGGTCTGCGCCCGTGAAGCCCGGCGTCTTGCGGGCGACGACGTCGAGGTCGACGCTGTCGGCGAGCGGCTTGCCGCGACCGTGCACCTCGAGGATGCGGCGGCGTCCCGCGAGATCCGGCGCGTCCACGCCGATCTGACGGTCGAAGCGGCCGGGGCGCAGCAGGGCGGGATCCAGGATGTCCGGACGGTTCGTGGCCGCGATCACGATCACGTTGGCCTTGGGGTCGAAGCCGTCCATCTCGACGAGCATCTGGTTCAGCGTCTGCTCGCGCTCGTCGTGGCCGCCGCCCATGCCGGCGCCGCGGTGGCGGCCGACGGCGTCGATCTCGTCGATGAAGATGATCGCGGGGGCGTTCTCCTTCGCCTGCGTGAACAGGTCGCGCACGCGGCTCGCGCCGACGCCGACGAACATCTCGACGAAGTCGGAGCCGGAGATCGAGTAGAACGGCACGCCCGCCTCGCCCGCGACGGCGCGCGCGAGCAGGGTCTTACCCGTGCCGGGAGGGCCGTACAGCAGCACGCCCTTCGGGATGCGGGCGCCGAGCGCCTGGTACTTCGCGGGGTCCTTCAGGAAGTCCTTGATCTCCTGCAGCTCCTCGAGCGCCTCGTCCGCGCCGGCGACATCCGCGAACGTGACGTCCGGGTGCTCCTTGTTCGCGAGCTTGGCGCGCGACTTGCCGAACTGCATGACCTTGCCGCCGCCGCCCTGGGCGCTGGAGAGCAGGAACCAGAAGAGCACACCGAGCAGCAGCATCGGCAGCAGCAGCGACAGGAGGCTGTCGAACCAGGTCGCGCGCGGCACGGCGTCGTTGAAGCCCTCGGCCGGCTCGGCGCGCTCGACCGCCGTGACGACCTCGTCGGCGCGTGCGCTCACGTAGTAGAACTGCACGGCGGTCGCGTCCTCGAACGGCTCGGTGAGCTGGAGGTCGACGCGCTGGTCGCCGTCGGTGATCAGCACCTTCTCGACCGTGTCGCCCCCGAGCAGCTCGAGACCCTGCTGCGTCGTGATCTGCTTCGTGCCGGTCAGGCTCGAGATCAGCGAGAACCCCACGACGAGCAGCACGCCGATCAGCAGGACGTAGATCAGCGGATTGCGGGTCAGCTTCTTGAAGTCCATGGTCCGGGGTCTCCCCCTGCCCCTCCTGTGATGCGCGTCGCGCACTGCGGCGACGTGGCCTTCACGTTACTCCGCGGCGCCTATGCGCCGACTGGTATTCGCCCAGGGCGTACCTGCGAGCGGCGGGCCGCCTACGCGTACACGTGGGGCGCGAGCACGGCGACGTCGCGCAGGTTGCGATAGCGCTCGGCGTAGTCCAGTCCGTAGCCGACGACGAACTCGTTCGGGATGTCGAAGCCGAGGTACTTGCAGTCGATCTCGACCTTGGCGGCCTCGGGCTTGCGCAGCAGCGCGAGCACCTCGATCGACTCCGCCCCGCGCGAGGCGAAGTTGTCCAGCAGCCAGCTCAGCGTCAGACCCGAGTCGATGATGTCCTCGACGATCAGCACGTCCCATCCGCCGAGGTCGGTGTCGAGGTCCTTGCGGATCTGCACGACGCCGCTGGACTTGGTGGAGTTGCCGTAGCTGGACACCGCCATCCAGTCCATCGCGATGTCGCGCTTCAGGTGCCTCGCGAAGTCGGCCATGACCATGACCGCGCCCTTCAGCACGCCGACGAGCAGCAGCTTGCGGCCCGCGTAGTCCTCCTCGACCCGGCGCGCGAGCTCCGCGAGCTTCTCGTCGATCTGCTCCTCGGTGACGAGGACGGAGCTGAGGTCGTTCGGGATGTCCGCCGCGCGCATGCGTCGAGTCTACGTGGGCCGGTCGGCACCCCTCGCGGTGAAGTGGATCAGCCCGCCGCGCCGGGCCGCGATGCACGAGGGCAGGTCGATCGGCCCCTGACCCGCCCACTCGGTCGCGAGCCGCGCGACCTCGAGCGTCTGCACGCGCGTGAGCGCGATGCCGAACTCGCTCTGCACGACGTGCCGGATGATCCGGTTCCGCAGGGCCGGCGGATTCGCGGCGAGCGCGGCGGCCGACACCGCGATGCCCGCCTCGGAATGCTCGACGATGTCCTCGATTGTCTCGTCGATCATGTCGGCGAACGCCGCCGAGTCCTCGCGCAGCTGCTCGGCCGTGCGCGCGAGCGCCTCGGCGATGCCGGGGCCGAGCTCCGTCTCGAGGACGGGCAGGACGCGCTCGCGCACCCGCACGCGCGAGAAGCGCTCGTCGGCGTTGTGCGGGTCGTCCCACGCCTCGAGGCCCAGCGCCGTGCACGCGGCGCGCGTGACCGGGCGGCGCAGCCCGAGGAAGGGGCGCAGCCAGCGCAACCCGCGGTCGTCCGTGCGCGACGGCGCCATGCCGGCGAGGCTCGTGGCGCCCGCACCGCGCGCGAGCCCCAGCAGCACGGTCTCGGCCTGGTCGTCGAGCGTGTGCCCGAGCAGCACGGCCGCGGCATCCGCGTCCGCTGCGGCATCCCGCAGCGCACCGTACCGCGCCTCGCGCGCGGCGGCCTCCAGGCCGCCCGCGCCGTCGACCTCCACGCGCACGACGAGCGGATCGATCCCGAGATCCGCCGCCTTGCCTGCCGCGGCGCGCGAGATCTCGTCCGATCCGTCCTGCAGTCCGTGATCGACCGTCACGGCGCCGACGCGGATGCCGCGGGCCCGCGCCTCGTGCGCGGTCGCGGCGGCGAGGGCGAGCGAGTCGGCGCCGCCCGACAGCGCGACGAGGACGACGGATCCGTCCGCGACGTCGGACAGCGCGGTGCGGACGGCGAGCCGGGTGGCGGCGACGGCGGGATCGAGCACGCCTCAACGCTATGTCAGTCGGCAACTAGGCTTGTCGCGGCAGATCCCCTGAATTTCAAGGAGCAACCGGCATGGGCGCCTACGACGCAGTCATCGAGATCCCGCGCGGCAGCCGCGTGAAGTACGAGGTCGACCACGGCACGGGCCGCGTCTTCCTCGACCGCGTGCTGTACACGACGTTCGGCTACCCGACCGACTACGGGTTCTTCGAGAACACGCTCGGCGAGGACGGCGACCCGCTGGACGTGCTGGTGGTCATGGACCACCCTGTGTACCCGGGCGTGGGCGTCAAGGTGCGCCCCGTCGCCGTGCTGAAGATGAAGGACGAGGCCGGCGGCGACGACAAGGTCATCGCCGTGCTGGCGAAGGACCCGCGCTGGGACCACATCCAGGACATCGGCGACCTCGCCGAGTACACGAAGAAGGAGATCGAGCACTTCTTCGAGCACTACAAGGACCTCGAGCCCAACAAGTGGGTCAAGGTCGACCAGTGGGGCGACGCCGCCGAGGCCGAGCGCCTGGTGAGCGAGGCCTACGAGCGCTTCGACGAGCACGAGGCGCAGACGCGCACGCAGGGTGCCGGCGAGGCGCCCAACACGCGCGACTGATCACGCTCGACGCGAGACAGGGGGCTCATCCTTCCGGATGGGCCCCTTCTGCGTGCCGGATCGCCTCGGCCCCTTAGGCACCGCCGCGCGTCAGTACGTGAGGGCGCTGCGGGCGGGGTCGCGCACGTCGATCAGTACGTGTTGACGCCGCGCGCGGACATCCACGGACCCGGGTCGGTCGTGCCGCCGCCGACGTAGACCTCGAAGTGGAGGTGGCAGCCGAACGAGTTGCCCGTGTTGCCCTCGTACGCGATCACCTGTCCGGCGCGCACCTGCTGGCCGTAGCCGACGATGATGCCGCCGTTGACGATGTGCCCGTAACCCGTGCCGACGCCGTTGCCGTGGTCGAGGCGGATGTAGTTGCCGAAGCCGCCGAGCTGACCGGCGTAGACGACGCGTCCGTTCGCGGCGGCGTAGATCGGCGCGCCGCAGCCCGCGGCGAGGTCGATGCCGGCGTGGATCTTGGATCCGCAGTAGCTCGGGCCGCACATCTGGGGGCGCGGGCCGTACCCCGAGGTGCGCCAGCCGTCGCTGGGCCGTGCCCAGCCGCTGCCGACCGCGTGGCCCCCGGTCGTGGTGCCACCGCCGCCGCCGCCTCCGCCGCCGCCTCCGCCGCCACCGCCACCCTTGTTCGCTGCGGCGGCCGCTGCGGCGGCCTCGCGGGCCTTGCGGGCGGCCTCCTCGGCCGCCTTCTTCCGACGCTCCGCGGCGAGGCGGCGCTGCTCGGCCTCGTAGGCCTTCTTGGCCTTGACGCCCTCCTCGAAGTCCGCGACGGTCTTCTTGGTGTTGTCCCGGAGAGCGGCGAGCTGGCCCTCGAGCGTGACCATGTGCTCCTGCTGATCGGCGAGCGCCTGCTCGGCAGCGATCTGCGCGTTCTGCGCGGCGACCATCTTCTCTTCGGCGATCTTCTGCAGACGGTCACGCTCGTCGCGCGCGACCTTCGCCTGATCCGACAGGTTCTGGGCCGAGTCGCGGGCCGCGACGGCCTCGGCGTAGATCGTCTCGCTGCCGCCGATGAGCTTGTCCATCTGGCCGAGCTTGGTGAGCAGCTCGTCGGCGCTCGCGGCGGATCCCGCGAACAGGACCTCGAGCGACGTGCTGTCGCCGCCCGCGCGGGAGAGCTGGGATGCGACGCGCGCCGCGTTCGTGGCGGCCGTCTCGGCGAGCGCCGCCTGCTCGTCGGCCTGCTTCTGCAGCTCGTCGGCGCGGTAGGCCTGCTCGTAGAAGGCCTGCTGCGCCTCGTAGTACTCATCGGCCGCCTGCTGCGCGGCCGCGCGGGTCTCCTCCACGCGCTGCGTGAGCTGCGCGATCATGTCCTCGAGCCGCCGGATCTCGGCTTCCTTGTCGCCCTGGTTCTTCTTGGCGCGCTCGACGTCATCCCACGAGGGGTAGTCGTCGGGGTTGTACGTGACCGCGAAGGCGCTCGTGCCGTGCGACAGGCCGACTCCCAGCGCGACCGCGCCCACGCCGACCCCCGCGAGCGTCAGGGCGCTGCGGCGCGAGATCGGGGTCCACAGTCGACGCCGCTCCGCCTCGGTGGGTGCGCAGTCGCACGGCTCGGCCGAGGCTTCGGGGGCGTCCATCGGGAAGTGGCTCGCCTGCTTCACACCAGTCACATTAACAACATCCGTCGCAGGAACAACACGGGTCACCATCTCGGGACGTGCGCAGACGCCATCCGGGGGCCTCCTCATCTTGCGCGGCGAAACGCCCGGGATCCGGGAGGACGCGCCCCGAATTGGAAAATCCGAATCCATCCCCTTATGCTGGATCGTCGGCACGTGAGCCCCGAGGTTCACCCCGGCCCCATCGTTTAGCGGCCTAGGACGCCGCCCTTTCACGGCGGTAGCACGGGTTCGAATCCCGTTGGGGTCACACGAGCTGATACAATTTCATAGTTTGGCCCTGTAGCGCAGTTGGTTAGCGTGCCGCCCTGTCACGGCGGAGGTCGCGGGTTCAAGTCCCGTCAGGGTCGCTCCGAGCGACGGGCCTTCTTTCGAGAGGGCCTTTCGTCTAGGAAGCGGCAAGCAGTGCAGCCGCTCGGCTCTGTAGCTCAGTTGGTAGAGCGCACGACTGAAAATCGTGAGGTCACGGGATCGACGCCCGTCGGAGCCACCACGAAGCCCCGGATCTCCACTGAGATCCGGGGCTTTTCCGTGTCTCGCAATCACTGCCGCGAGAACTCCGTCCCGCTCAGCAGCCGGCGGGACGGGCATCGACCGCCGCCTAGACGAGGACGAGTCGCCTCTCGCGCGGAGCGTCGTCGTCTCGCTCATCCAGCTCGTCTCGCTCGTCCAGCTCGTCTCGCTCGTCCAGCTCGTCTCGCTCGTCCAGCTCGTCTCGCTCGTCCAGCTCGTCTCGCTCGTCCAACTCGTCTCGCTCGTCCAGCTCGATGATCTCGGAGGAGAAGATCACGCGGACGGCACTCGAGACCAGCACGCTGACGGCGCGGCCTCCGACGACGATGAAGTCGACGAACCCGCCGCCGGCAGCGGCGGCCGCCGCCATCCGCTGCTTCAGGTCCTCGGGGTCCTGCCCCTGGGCGAGAAGATAGCGGCTGCCGTTCACATCGATCTCGGTCCGGACCATCGTCAGCACTTCGCTCATTCGGCGACTGTAACTTCGCCGTCGCCCGCCGGACAGGGCCTTTCGTCCCGCCGACCGGTGTGCTGATCCGGTCGACGGCGGTTGGGTCTCGCGAAGCCCCGGCGAGCCTCAGTGGTGCGGCGGATGGCGACGCTCGAGGGCCGCGCCCTCCACATCGACGTTCGGGATGATCCGGTCGAGCCAGCGCGGCAGCCACCACGCGGATCGGCCGATCAGATGCATCACGGCCGGCATGAGCAGCATGCGGACGACGAAGGCGTCGAACAGCACGCCCACGGCGAGGCCCAGCCCCATCGACTTGATGATGACCGACTCGCTCGTGATGAAGCCGCCGAAGACCGCGACCATGATGAGCGCAGCCGCGGTCACGACCGTGCGCCCTGCGCGGAAGCCCTGCGCGACCGCCAGCCGCGCCGGCGCCCCGTGGACGAAGGCCTCGCGCATGCCGGTCGCGAGGAACAGCTGATAGTCCATTGCGAGGCCGAACAGGATGCCCACGAGGATCACGGGCAGGAAGCTCAGGATCGGACCGGGCTGATGCACCCCGAACAGCTCCCCCAGCCATCCCCACTGGAAGACCGCGGTCACGGCGCCGTACGTCGCGAACAGCGACAGCACGAAGCCCGCGGTCGCGATCACCGGGACGAGGATCGAGCGGAACACCATCACCATGATCAGGAAGGACAGCCCCACGACGACCGCGAGGTAGACGGGCAGCACGCTTGCGAGCCCCTCGGAGATGTCGATGTTGATCGCCGCCTGGCCCGCGACACCCAGTTCGATCTCGCCGTCGATCGGAGGCAGTGTGCGCAGGTCGCGCACGAGCTGCTCGGTCGAGACGCTGTTCGGCCCCTCTCCCGGGATCACCTGGAAGGCGGCGAGGCGCGAATCGTCGGAGACGGCGACCGGCGCGACGGCGACGACGTCCTCCTGGTCGGCGAGCGTGCGCGCGACCTCCAGCTGGGCATCGAGCACGCCGTCGTCGTCGAGCCCCTCGGGCAGCGACGCCGTGACGAGCAGCGGCCCGTTGACGCCCTCTCCGAACGTCTCCTCCGTGACCGTGTAGGCGAGGTAGGCCGTGGAGTCCTCCGCCTCCGAGCCACCGTCGGGCAGACCGAGCCGCATCGACAGTGACGGGATCGCCACCACGAGCAGGGCGGCCACCGTCACGACCATCGTGACCGCCGCGCGGAGGGTCGACATCGGTCGCACCGTCGAACGCGGCGCGGTACCGGCCTCAGAGGCCTTCGCGGCCCGGGTCCGCGCCCGCTTGCTCAGCACGCGGGTCCCGGCGAGGCCGAGCAGTGCGGGGATGAGCGAGACCGCGATCAGGACCGCGATCGCGACGCTGACCGCACCGGCCGTGCCCATCAGGCCGAGGAAGGGGATGCCGGTGATGTTCAGCGCGAGCAGCGCGACGATCACGGTCGTCCCCGCGAAGACGACGGCGTTGCCCGCGGTCCCGTTCGCCAGGCCGATCGACTCCAGGACGTCGGCGCCCCGCAGCAGCTGACGACGGTGACGGTAGAGGATGAAGAGCGCGTAGTCGATGCCGACGGCGAGGCCCAGCATCACGCCCAGGATCGGCGTGACCGACGCCATCTGGACGACGCCCGAGAACGCGAGGGTCGTCATCGCGCCGATCGCGACGCCCACGAGGGCTGTCACGATCGGGAACGCCGCGGCGAGCAGCGAGCCCAGCACGACGATCAGGACGATCGCTGCCACGGCGACGCCGATCGCCTCGCCGACGCCGAGGATCTCGGGCACGCCCTGCGAGATGTCGGTCGACAGTCCGACCTCCACCCCGTCGATCGGCTGGCCCGCGAAGTGCTCGATGACGGCGTCCTTCGACTCCTGCGAGAGCTCCAGACGCGGCTCGGTGAACGAGACGTTCACGATCGCGGTGGCCTGGTCCTCCGAGACGACCCGGATCTCGTCCGCGTACGACAGCAGCTCCGCCCCGCGCTCGAGCTCGGCCTCGCCCTCCTCGAGCTCGGCGAGCCCGTCCGCGAGCTCCTGCTCGGACGCGTCGAGCTCCGCCCTGCCCGCGTCGAGCTGGGCCTGCTGCTCCTCGAGCGCCGCGAGCCCCGCGCTGCGCTGCGGCTCGGGAACGCTCTCGAGCTGCGCACGCGCCGCGTCGAGCTGCGCCTGCCCGGCCTCGAGCTCCTGGCGCGCGGCGTCGAGCTGCGCCTGTCCGTCTTCCGCCTGCACGCGCGCCGCGGCGATCTCGTCACGGCCTTCGACGACCTGCTGACGCTGATCGGCGAGATCCTGCGTGGTGACGAAGGGGTCGACGACATCCGCGACGTCGGGGAGGTCTCGACCCGACTCGACGAGCGCGGAGATCTCGCTGCGCTGCTCCTCGGTGAGCGCCGTGCCGTCCTCGGTCGTGAACACCACCGTGCCGCTGGCGCCGCTGAAGTCGGGGAGCTTCTCCTCCAGCTCCGCGATCACCTCGCCCGAGGCGGTGCCGGGGATGTCGAAGCTCGATGACAGGCCCTTGAACCCCGCGAGGAAGCCGCCGACGGCGACTCCGAGGATCACCAGCCAGGCGATGATGACGACCCACGCGCGTCGCGCGGAGAAGGTGCCCAGGCGATGAAGCAGCTCAGCCATTGTCTTCCTTCGGTTCGGCGACGGGGCACGTCGCCGAGCCCGCGATCGACGTCGACACGAATGGCTAAGATAACACGCACCGTCTCGTCTCGGATGAGCGTCAGGAGGAAATCGATGGCCGGATCGCGCAGCGGACCCGTGCGCAGCGAGGTCGCCCGCCGGTCGATCCTCGCCGCGGCCGCCCAGATCCTCACCGAGCGCGGGTACGCCCACCTCACCATGGAGGGCATCGCCGCCCGCGCCGGCGTCGGAAAGCAGACCATCTACCGGTGGTGGCCCTCGAAGGGCGACGTCGTCGCGGAGTGCCTGCTCGAGGGGATGCTGCTGCCCGAGCGGCTGACGGTCCCCGACACCGGAGATGTCCGCCGGGACCTCGCGACCTGGATGGGATCCATCGCCGACATCCTCGACGGCGATCCCGGCGAGGGGATCCTGCGATCCCTCATCGCGGCGGCGACCCAGAACGCCGACGTCGGGGGGCGCCTCCGCGACAGCCTCGCGGGAGCGGACTCGATCGCCGGACGGCTGCAGAGCGCGGTCGGAACCGCTCCTCACCTCACGCCCGCGACTCCCGTGACCGAGCTCGCCGAGGCCCTCGTGGGCGCGATCATCCTGCGCGTGCTCAGCCGCGCGCCCCTGGACGGGGCCGCGATCCGGGACATCCTCGCCGCCGTCCTGGGCCCGGAAGATGCCGCCTGATCGACGGCCCTGGCGAGGCGCGACGTCACGAGAGCTCGATCACCCGCATCCGGGACGCGATGACGCCGGCGAGCAGGGCGCCGAGACCGCCCGCGGCCATGTCGCCGATCGTGTCGACGTACGCGACGTAGATGGCGTCGGACACGAAGGTGTACCCGAACCACTCGATCATCTCCCACACGGCGCTGATCGCCAGGCCTGTCATCCCCACCAGCACGATGGGAACGCGGGCCGGCTGACCCGCGCCCACGCCGCCGGGGACCACTCCGGTGCGCGCCGCGAGCACGAACAGCATGAGCGCGAGGACACCCGTGCACTCGAAGTGCACCAGCAGGTCCCATCCCGGCACGCTGCGATACAGCCCGAGCACATTGCTCCACGAGGCGACGAGCACCGAGATGCCGTACAGGATGTCGAAACCGGCCCGCACGCCGAGGAAGCGGGGAAGCACCAGCGCGGGAAGCCCGATCGCGATGATGCCCGCATCCGTGAGGTCCCATCCGAAGCCGGCGACGAACACGCTCACGACCCCGAGGACGCGGACGGCGTCGGCGATCCACTCCCCCGGCGTGGCCGGGGGCCGCAGGAAGCGCTCGATCACGCGGCGGCCGCCCGCTGCCGCACGACCGCCTGAACGGGGAGGTGATCCGACGGCGAGCCGCCCTGCACCCGGCGCGCGTCGATGCCGACGCTCGCGACCTCGAAGCCGCGGACGTGGATGGCATCGATGCGCGGCCCGCCCGGCCGGGGACGACCGCGCGGGACGTACGTCGACCATTCGAGCGTGAGGCGCGTGCGCGCGACCGTCCAGCTGTCCTCGAGGCCGCCGCGAACCAGCGTTCGTCGGGCGGGCGTCGCCGGGCCTGCGTTGAAGTCGCCCGTGACGATGACGGCGCCGTCGCCTGCCGCGGTGACGATCGACTCGGCAGCCCGACGGCGGGCGAGCGGCGACAGCACGTCGAGGTGCGTGTTGAACGCCGCGAAGCGCCCGCCCGTCGCGCGATCGTGGAAGACCGCCCGCACGACGATGCGGGGATACAGCGATCCCCACGAGCGCGAGCCCGGCGCATCCGGCCGCCGCGAGAGCGCGCGCTGCTCCCACTCGACGAGCTCGAGACGCGCCGCGTCGTAGAGCAGCGGGCATCCCTCGCCGGCGCCGTCGGCGTCGCGCCCGTGACCGAGCGAGCGGTAGTCGTCGCCGAGCGCCGCGCGCAGCAGCCCTGCCTGATGCGGCAGCGCCTCTTGGGCGCCGAGCAGGGTGGGACGCTCCCGTCGCAGCAGCGTCCGGATGCGCTCGCCGCGGCGCCGCCACGATGCAGACGCCGCCCGGGCGCGGAGCACATTGAAGGTCATGACCGACAGCTCCGGCGGTTCCACACCGCCGACGAGGGCCGCGTCTCCCGGCGCGGGGGCCGGGCCGCTCGCGTCTGAGGTCACCCGTCGAGTATGGCCCGTCGCTTCCGCCGGACCTCTGGGTCCGGTCATCGCGGCACGACGAGATCCGCGACGAGCCCGTAGTGGTCGCTCGCCCACACGCCGTCGCGCGGGCGCACGTGCACGCGCTCGCACGAGGCGACGAGGAGGGAAGCCAGGCCGTCGCGGCGGCACCGTACGAGGAGGTGATCGAGCTGCCGATACGGCCATCCCGGCATGGTCGCGGCGACCAGGCCGTTCGCGGGATCGAGCGTCCAGCACGGCTCGCCGGGATGGACCGCGTCCCACGCGCGGAGGTACGCCGCGCTCTCGCCCTGCAGCGACTGCCGCCCGAGGAGGAACCGGAGGCTCGCCGCATCGGGCTCGGCGTCGAGGTCGCCGCCCAGCACGGTCGGCATCTCGGCCTCGGCCTCGAGCTGCCGCAGGCGCCGCTCCACGATCACGGCCTGCCGCTCACGCTCCGCCTCCCGGTCGGCGGCGGCGTCCGGAAAGTGGTTCACGACGCGCACCGGGCCGAACGGCGAGTCGAGCGTGACGAGCAGAGCCGCCCACGCGAACTCGTCGATCGGCGGGCCACCGGCGGTGAGGTCGATCTCCTCGACGTCGCGCACCGGCCACCGGGACGCGATCGAGATGCCGCTGCGCTCCTGCTCCGAGCGGCGCCGCGAGTGGACGATGTGCCACGCGGGGCCGAGGATGTCGGCCGTCTGATCCACGTCGGCGGTGAGGACCTCCTCCTGGAACAGCACGACATCGGGCCGCAGCTGCGCGATCCCCTCGACGAGCAGCATCCGGCGGCGCGCCCAGTCCGCGCGGCGGGCGTAGATGTTGTGCGTGTAGATGCGGATGGACCCCGGCCTGCGCTCGGCGGGCATCGAGCGGGCGGCATCGACCATGCCGCCAGTCTGGCCCGGCCCCGGGCCTGCCGGAAGACTCGGATCCGTCACACCGACGTCGGCGTCGCGGCCCCGTGGCGCTCGCCGTTCTCGAGGCGCTTGCCCGCCGCGACGCGCTTCCCCTCCGCATCGCGCGGTGCAAGCCGCCGCCCGGTCTCTCGGTACCACTGCGCGCAGAAGATGATGACGATCACCACTTCGATCAGCGCGCCGCCGTAGTACATGAGCTGCGCGCCGTCGTGCGCTGCCGGGACCGCGACCCCGGCGGGCGGGTTCGCGTACAGATACTTGGCGAGCACGGCGTGCGACGCCATGGAGAGCACGAGCACAACGGCCCTCAGCATGCGCGACGGCGCATGCGGCGCCGGGTCCAGGCCGATGATCGCCGCCGTGAAGATGTATCCCGTGATCAGCAGGTGCGCCTGCACGATCACGTGGAGGAGAGGGATGGCCTGCATCGCCTCGAACAGGGGCGTCAGGTAGAGGACCCACAGCCCGCCCGCGCTGAGGACGCCGGCCGTGACGGGATGCGCGATGAACCGCGCCGGGGCGCTGCGCAGCAGGCGCGAGATCCGGCGCGCCGGCGTGACATGGAGCGTCCGCAGCGCAAGCGTGACGGGCGCGGCGAGCACGAGCAGGAGCGGCGCGATCATGCCGCCCGAGAGGTGCGCCGCCATGTGCGTCATGAAGTCGTCGTGCGCCTTCTCCGCGAGCGGGCCGACCACCGTGGCCGCGGCCGCGGCGATCCCGACCGCCCACAGTCCGAGGCGATCCGTCGGCCACGCGCGGCCCTGTCGGCGCGATGTCACCATGCCGGACGCGTAGGCGACGACGGCCAGGGCGGCGAGCCCCAGCAGGATCAGGTCGAGCGTCCCCGCGCCGCCCCCTCCGCCGTGTCCGTGCATCACGCCCGTTCCGCCGTCGACGCCGCACGCGACGGACGGGTCACGACGAGGAGCACGATCCCCGCCGCGAGGATGACGGCTGCCGAGATGTTCCACGCGAGGTCGTAGGGAAGGAGATCCTCGACGTACCGGATCTGGTGGATCTCGAACAGCTTGTGCTGGACGGTGCCGTCATACAGCTGGAAGGCGCCGGCGCCGACCAGGACCCCGCCGATCCACCGGCGCAGGTGCAGGGCGCCGCGTCTGCGCAGGTCGGCGAACAGGAACAGGCCGGCGATCGTCGCGAACCAGCTGAGCGCGTGGAAGATCCCGTCGGAGACGAGGCCGAGTTCGGGCGTGCCCCGGTCGTAGAAGTGGTGCCAGTGCAGCACCTGGTGGAACACCGCTTCGTCGATGAAGGCGATCAGGCCCACGCCGAACAGCACGCCCGACCACACGTTGTGGGCCGGTCGGCGTGCGCTTCGCTCGTACGCGGTCGCACGCGGCGCGGGGCGCGACTCTGAAGGCGTCATGGAAGCGATGCTCCCGGTCCGACGGAGGATCCGGTACCGGCTCGACCTTTCCGTCGAGGGGTGGTAGTCGGCAGCATCGCAGGATGAGCCATGCGATAACCGACGGGCCGCGCGGACGGCGACTGTGCCTCGAGCTGGCGCAGCTGCTCGACGACCGCGTCAGGCGACACGTCATCGACCTGGGCTACGATCTCGATCCGGATCGCGGAACCTCGGTGCTGCTGATCGGGGACGGCCGATACGAGCCCACGGGATCCGTCGAGGAGCTCGTCGCACTGCTGGATGACGTCGACGCCCGCGGCGCCGAGGCCGGGAACGTGGTCGAAGCCCTGCTGCGGAGCGTGGCCAGCGCACGGTACTGGCAGGAGCCCGACGGCGACGACGTGCTCGCCGCGCTTCCCGAGGTCCGGTCCGCGCTGGAGCCGATCGGCGCCGCGCTGTCCGACCGTCCGGATCTCACGTGGTGGCACGAGGATCGTCGCGTCGCGCAGTGGACCATCGACTGGCGCGACGCCGCGGACCCCGCACCGTTCGTCTCGGATCCGGCGGTCGAGCTCGTGCGCTGGCACGACGCGACGCGCACGGAGGAGATCACCAGCGCGCGGGAGCGCCCGAGTGATCCCCTTGCGAACTGGTCGGGCACCTGGTGGTCGGCGCCGACCACGCTGCCGCACACGACGGGCGAGCTGACGGACGGACGCCCCGCGGGCCTCGTGCTGGTGGAGGACTCGCTCGGCTGGGAGGTCGCCACCGCGATCCCCGTGCGCGGCGCCGGCCGGACGTTCGAGATCCGCGGTCCCGGCGACTGGGCGGAGCTGTGCCGCCGCCACCCCCTGGAGGTGACGGCCTCTCGCCGTCAGGACTGGTACCGGACGACCGGGCGGGATGGGCGCTGGGTGATGCCCGACTGGCTGAGCGTCGCGACCGAGTGGGATGCGGTTCACCTCACGACCACCGGCTATCTCACGGCGGCGACGCGCGAAATCCCCGTCGAAGACGGCACGTCATCCGTCATCGCCGGCTGGGCGCCCGACACGACGTACTGGCTCCCGACGTCGCGCGCGAGATCGAGGAGCCTCGCACCTTCTGGCGCATGGTCGAGGACGAGTGAGTGCGCACCGGGTGATCCACTTCGGCGCGGTCGGACCCGCCAGAATCCCGGGGTTCGCCGCGATCCCGGATGAACGAGGCCGCGGCGATCCGGAATCGGGGCAATCTCCGGACAGCTGGTGACCCTCCGGACTGGTGCCCCTCCGGACTGCTGGTGACCCTTCGGACGGCGGGCGCCTTCCAGGGCCCGCGCTACAGCTCGCCGGGGCGCATCGCCTCTTCGTCGATCAGGCGGATGATCTTCTGGCCCGCCGTCTCTGTGCCCGGCTCGCGCGAGCGGCGCGGCGCGTACACGACGAGCGAGTGGAACACGAAGCGCGCGACGAACGCGACCGCGAGCGTGATCGCCGTCGCCAGCACGGCCGAGATGTGCCAGGTCTCGACCAGGAACGCGAGCACCGGGATCCGGATCGCCGCCTCCGCGTTGTTGAAGGCGAAGGACGTGCCGAAGCGTTGCCAGAAGCCGGATGCGCGTCCGCGCATGTCGGCGAAGACGAAGCGCTCGGCGAGCAGGAAGTTCGCCACGATCGTCACCTCGGCGGCGACGATCGCCGCCCAGACGTAGCCCACGCCCGCGGCGGTGAGCAGCCACACGATCGCGATGTTGGCCAGCGCGCCCATCGCTCCGATCGCCGCGAACACCGACATCTTGCCGAAGCGCAGGCGCGCGAGGTGGACGAGGAACGTGAAGCCCTGCCGCGCGGTCGCCTTCGACTCGCCCTGCGCGCGCTCGTGGAAGCGCATCGGCACCTCGGCCGTGCGCAGGTCGCTGCGCACCAGCAGCTCGAGCAGGACCTTGAAGCCGCTCGGCCGCAGCGTCGCGAGGTCGAGGCTGCGACGGTCGACGAGGAAGAAGCCGGTCATCGGGTCGCTCGTGCCGTGCAGCCGCAGCGGGAACATGGCCTTCGTCAGGATGGTCGCGGCGCGAGAGACGCCGAACCGCAGAGTGGTGCCGAGCCCCGTCGAGTCGCCGCCGCCGATGTAGCGCGATGCGACCACCACGTCGGCGTCGCCGCGCGCGTGCCGGTCGACGAGCGCCGGGACGAGCGCAGGCGGGTGCTGCAGATCGCCGTCCATCACGACGCACACGTCGGCCGCGGCGGCCTTGAGCCCGGTGACGACCGCACCGCCCAGCCCTCCGGCGCGCTGACCCGCGGGTCGGTGCAGTGCCCTCACCGGCAGGGGCGCATCCTGCGCGACGCGCTCGACCTCGGCGACCGTGCCGTCCTCGCTGTCGTCGACGAACAGGATCTCGGCGCGCCGGCCCGCGAGCGCCGAGGCGAGCTGCCGCACCATCTCGGCGACGTTTCCCCGCTCGTTGCGTGTGGGGACGATGACCGTGACGTCCACGCCGGCCCTCTCCTCGAGTCGACTCCCCGCACCCAGACGGGATCACCCCATCGTGTCATGCCCGTGGGCCCCGCCCACACGGATCCCGCTCAGTCGGCGGCCCGTAGGCTGGAGGCATGACCGACGCGAACCCCGGACAGCTCACGATGTTCGGCGCCGAGTGGTGCCGCGACTGCCGCCGCACGAAGGCGCAGCTCGACGGCCTGGGCGTCTCCTACACGTACGTCGACCTCGAGGCCGAGCCGGCCGCCGCCGAGGTCGCGAAGGACATCTCGGGCCGCACCAACATCCCGGTCGTGCTCTACCCCGATGCGACGCACCACGTCGAGCCGTCCAACGCCGACGTCGAGGCGAAGCTGCGCGAGCTCAGCCTGATCTGACGCGATCCCGCTCCGCCCTCACCGGGCGTCGGCGAACCTGTCCGTCGCGGCTCTCAGGGCCGCGGCGATGCCGGGTTCGACCGCCGCATGCCCGGCGTCGTCGACGACCGTGAACTCGGCCTCGGGCCACGCCCGGTGCAGATCCCACGCGGTCATCATGGGCGTGCACACGTCGTAGCGGCCCTGCACGATCACGGCGGGGATGTCGCGCAGCAGGTGGGCGTCCTCGATCAGCTGCCCCTCGCGGAACCAGCCGCCGTGCCGGAAGAAGTGGTTCTCGATCCGCGCGAACGCCACGGCGGACCGCGGCTGCGACGACTTCTCGATCGCGTCGGAGTCGGGGCGCAGCGTGATCGTCGACGCCTCCCACACGCTCCACGCGACGGCCGCCGGGACGTGGACGTCCGGATCCGGATGCGCCAGTCGGCGGTGGTACGCCTCGATCAGATGCGACCGCTCGCTCGAAGGGATCGGCGCGAGGTACGCCTCCCACAGGTCGGGGAACAGGGCCTGCGCCCCGCCCTCGTAGAACCACTCGAGCTCGTGCCGGCGCAGAGTGAAGATGCCGCGCAGCACGAGCTCGGTGACCCGCTCGGGATGCGTCTGCGCGTACGCGAGCGCGAGCGCGCTGCCCCACGATCCGCCGAACACCTGCCACCGCTCGATGCCGAGGTGGGTGCGCAGCAGCTCGAGGTCGGCCACCAGGTGCCACGTCGTCACGGCCGACAGGTCGGCATCCGGCTCGCTCGCATGCGGCTCGCTGCGTCCGCACGCGCGCTGATCCATCAGGATGATGCGGTAGCGCTCCGGGTCGAAGAACCGCCGCTGCCACGGCGCGGTGCCGCCGCCCGGACCGCCGTGCAGGAACACGACGGGTTTCCCGTCGGGCGCCCCGCTCTCCTCCCAGTACACGCGGTGCCCGTCGCCGACGTCGAGCATGCCGTGCGCCGACGGTTCGGTGTCGGGATACAGGATCCCGTCGAGCCCGCCGCCCATGTCAGAGCTCGCTGCCGGAGACCGAGAACGTGTCGCACGCGTCGACGCCGCCCTCTCGGCCCACGTCGAACCAGCGCTGCCGCTGCTCGCTCGATCCGTGCGTCCAGCTCTCGGGATTGATCTCGCCGCCCGACTGCTCCTGGATGTGGTCGTCGCCCACGGCCGCGGCGGCGTTCAGCGCGTCGGCGATCTGCTGGGGCGTCGGCGCCAGCAGGTACGGGTCGCCGTCGACGTCCTCCTGCTCCGTCATCGCCGCGACCCAGGCTCCCGCGAAGCAGTCGGCCTGCAGCTCGGTGCGCACGCCGTTGCTGTCGGCGCCGGTGCCGTTGTTCGGGTGCTGCTCGAACACGCCGGTGAGGTTCTGCACGTGGTGGCCGTATTCGTGGGCGAGCACGTACAGCTGCGCGAGACTGCCCGCCGAGGCGTCGAACTGCGAGCGCAGCAGACCGAAGAACGTCGGGTCGACGTAGACGGTCTCCTCGGGAGGGCAGTAGAACGGGCCGGTCTGGTTGGACGCGGTGCCGCACTGCGACGACGTCGCCTGATCCACGATGATGAGCTGCGGCTCGCGGTAGCCGGGCAGCTCCTCCGCCCAGAACTGGTCGATCGCCTCGGCGCCGAGCACGAGGCGGCAGTCGTCCCGCTCGTTGGCGTCCGCTCCCGTCTCGCAGTCCTCGATGATCGCGCCGCCGCTCTGCGGCTGCTGGCCGCCGCCCGCGCCGTCCGTGATGCCGAGCAGCCCGGTGAGGTCCTGACCCGTGAACATGCTGATCAGCAGCACCGCGATGGCGATCACTCCGACGCCGCCGCCACCGGCGATCGCGGCGTTGCGGCCGCGGCGCCGGGCCTTGCTGTTCCCGACATTCGCGTTCTCATTGAATGTCATGCCGCAACGGTACCGGGACGTCGGCGGCGCGCGGCAGAATAGAGCGGAACGAGAGAGGGGCTTGACGTGGCGGAGATCGCTCAGGATCCGGAGGACACGCGCGCGGACACCGCACCCCTGCACCTTCCGCATGCCGCCGTGGAGTGCCCCAAGTGCTTCACCGAGCTGCAGCGCGATCGCGACTGGTGGCTCGCGCGCCCCGCGGGGTCGCGCCTGGTGGGGCTCGTCGTCTCGCGCGACGACATGCCGTCGGTCGTGCAGCAGCGCGACGACCTCACGCGCTTCGGCGTGCCGATCGAGGGCTTCCGCCACCCCGCTCCCGACATCCTGGAGACGTGGGAGCAGCGCCTCGCGCGCCTGTTCGACACGTTCAAGCCCGGCGACGTGCTGGTCGTCACGAACGTGCAGGCCCTGGGCCGCAACGTCGACGAGGGCACCCGCACCGTCTCGGCGCTCGCCCGTCGCGGGATCGTCGTGAAGGTGCTGTCCCACGGCGCGCGCCACCTGGATCCGGCACCCGCCGTCTGAGGCGGTCCGTCCGAACGCCCCCCTCTTCTCGACGCGGAGGGCGGATCACTCCGGCGCGCAGATCGTGACGGCTTCGTTCGTGAAGGTGCCGTTCGCGCGCACGAGATAGACGTCGATGCAGACCTGATCCGCGCCCTCGACCGGCACCGTGACGGTCGGCTCCGTGGTGAGGTGCCCCTCGCCGCGACCGGACAGGGCGTTGCGGTGCCAGCGGTACTGGTCACCTTCCGCGGGGGCGGGGTTCGTCCACGTGAAGACGGCGTTCCCGCCCCGGATGACGCCCTCGCCGTCCTCCACGAGCGGCACGCCGCCGTCGCCCAGCGGGTCCTGCGCGATGACGGTCGGCGCGGTCGTCGGCTCGGGTTCCGGTGCGATGACGGAGCCGATGACCGCGGCGCCGATGCCGATCACCGCGACGCCGACGACCGAGGCCGCGAGGATCGTCGGCCAGCGGCGGGAGCGCTCGGGCGTCGTGGGCGCGGCCGCCTCCGGCGCCGGAGCCGCCGTGGGCGCCGCGACGTCCTGCGGCGAGCGCGGCCGCAGGATCGTCTCGTCGGCGATCGGCTCGACCACGCGCGGGCCGCGCACGATGGTCGCGTCGTCGGCCGGCGGCGCGGCGCCCGCCACCTTGGCCGTGGTCGCGGAGGGACGGGTGGAGGTGTCGATCGGCGCGATGCTCGTGACGCCGCGCACACGGGTCAGGCCGCCGTCGTCGTCCTCGGGCCCCGCGTCGAGCGGACGCTCGTCCAGGATGTCGATCGGCGTGACCGAGTGCGCGAGCTCGATCTGCACCTTCTGCAGCGCACGCGCGAACGCGACGGCGCTCGGGTAGCGGTCGGCCGGATCCTTCGACATCGCCCGGGACAGCGCCGCGAAAAGCGACGACGGCACATCCGGACGCTCGATCGCGGGCAGCGGCATCCGCTCGATGCGCTCGATCAGCTCGGCGCTGCCGTTGCGCTGGCCGGGCACCTCGAACGGGGACCGCCCCGCCAGCAGCGTGTAGATCGTCGCGCCGAGCTGGTACACGTCGGTGCGCGGGCCGCCCTGCGCGGCGGCGGCGTCGAAGACCTCCGGCGGCGACCACGGGATCGACATGCCCGTCGTCTCGGCGGCGGTCTGCGAGGTCGACGCGATGCCGAAGTCGGTCAGCGCGGGGCGGTTGTACTCCGTGACCAGGATGTTCGCGGGCTTGATGTCGCGGTGCAGCACGCCGGCGCGGTGCGCGGTCTCGACCGCGGCCGCGACCTGCACGCCCACGCGCAGCGCCTCGGCGACCGAGAACGGCTCGCGCCGGTAGCGCACCTGCAGGTTGGGGCGCGGGCAGTACTCCATCACGAGGTACGGACGCCCGTCGGACGAGACCCCCGCCTGGTAGATCGTGACGATCGCCGGATGCGTCGACAGCATCGCCATCACGTTCGCCTCGGCCGTGAACTGCGCGGCCGACGGGGAGATCCGCTCCGGCAGCAGCACCTTCACCGCCACGCGGCGGCGCGGCAGCTCCTGCTCGTACAGGTAGACGTCGGCGAAGCCGCCGGATCCGAGCAGCTCGAGGTGCGTGAAGCCCGGCAGCTGCGGCGGCGGCGCGGGCGGGCGGCGTTGATTCACGGAAGGTCCTCGAACGACAGCGTCACGCCGTCGCCGATGTCGACGACGTCACCCGCGACGACGACGGTCTGCTCGCCGGGGTGCAGCCGCACGGGATCCGCGGACCCGCCGAGCAGCCCGGTGCGGTACAGCACCGTGCCGTTCGTGGTGTGAAGGTCGGTCACGACGACGGTCTCGCCGTCGGACGAGATCTCGACGTGGTTGCGCGAGATGTCGTTCTGCGGGCTCTCGACCGCCACGAGGTGCGGCATGTCCGCGCCCGTGGTGCGCGCGGACCGCGGCCGCCGGCCGATGATCACGGGGCGGTCGAGCTCGACAACCTCGCCCGTGGACAGCCGGACCCGTCCGCGGGACGGCCCCGGCGCGAACGGCGACGCGGCAAGCGACGGCACGTCGTCGAAGCGCGGCAGCGGGGCGGGGTCGAGCCGCTGCGCCTCCGGCCGCTCCGTCCCCTCGAACGGCACCTCGTCGGTCGGCGGTGCGGGCCACACGGCCGCATCGCGCGGCACGGAGGCGGTGTCCGAGTGGCCGAGCTCGTGGACGGAGATCGTGGCGCCGTCGTGATCGCCGTGCGCCTCGAGCCCCGGAGCGACGGGCTGCACCTCGGGCAGCCGCGCGTCCACCGGTTCGGGCGCCGCAAGCGGCACGTGGCCGCGCGCGGCGAACTCCGCGAACGTGATCGTCGCGCCGTCGTGATCGCCGAGCGGCTCGATCGTGTCCCCCATGACGCCCGGCGCCTCGTCCGCCGCCGCCGGCACCGGGTCGGCCGCTCCGTCCCGGTGCACCACGATCGTGTCGGCCACGGCGAGATCGTCCGCGGTCGTCGCGGCGGGGCCCGGCGCGGAGCCCGCCGCGCTTCCGAGCCGCGTGTCCTCCGGCAGCAGCGTCTCGGAGGGCGGCTGCGCTTCGGATCCGGACAGGCCGTTCACGAGGTCGTCGGGCACGGGCGAGTCCCGCGCGTCGTCGCCGCGGGGTCGCGACGGCTCGTCCTCCTCCTCGGTCTCGAAGAACACCGCGCTCACGGTCGCCGCGAGCACGGCTCCCGACGCGATCGGCAGCTCGGACGCGCTCGCGGGCGCGTCCTGCGCGGGACGCACGCGGACCGAGAGGGCGTCCTCGATCAGGCGCACGGTCCATGTGTCGGACGCACCGCCCGTGACCTCGAGCGCGCCGCTCAGGGTCTCGACCGTGAGCCGCAGATCGCCGCGCACGGCGGTGCGCACCGCGTCGTCCTGCAGCAGCGCGACGGCGAAGGGCGGCAGCGCGGCGGTCGCCGGGCCGAACGCGCGCCCGAGCGCGTCGAGCACGGCCGCGACGCCGTCGCCGGTGTCCAGGCCCTCCCAGACCTCGTCGATCATGTCCTGCGGTAGGCCGCCGGGCAGCACTGCGACCCCGTCGTCGGCGACGATGGTCAGCATGCCGCCGGGCTCGTATGTCACGCGCATCAGCGCATCCCTCCCACGGGCTCTCGCGGAAGGGTGTCGGAGTCGATGCCGGGCCCGTCGGCCGACGTCGCCGCGCCACGTCGCGCGACCGAGACCGCGTCGACGACGATCGCCGTGATGTTGTCGCGGCCGCCGTGCAGCACGGCCTCCTGCACGAGGCGCGTGGCCGCCGCCTGCGGATGTGCCTCGACGCTCAGGATGTCCCGGATCCGCTCGGGCGGCAGTTCGCTCGGCAGTCCGTCGGAGCACACCAGGATGCGATCTCCCGCGCTGGCGGGGATCATCCAGTAGTCCGCGTCGCCGTCGCTTCCCGCCCCGAGGGCGCGCGTGATGACGTTGCGGCGTCGGTCGCGCGAGGCGTCCTCCGGGGTGAGCTCGCCCCGGTCCAGGAGCTCCTGCACGATCGAGTGGTCGACGCTGATCTGCTCGAGGTGCCCCGCGGCGAGGCGGTACGTGCGCGAGTCGCCGAGATTCAGCGCGAGCCAGTATCCCTCCCCCGCGACGTCGGCGATCACGACGCCCGTGAGGGTCGTGCCGGCGCCGGCCTGCGTGCCGCCCGAGAGCCCGTCGACGCGCACACGCGCGCGGTGCAGCGCCTCGCGGACGTCGTCGATCGTCAGGCTCTCCCGCCCCGCGAACGGCGCGAACTCCGAGATCGCGGTCGCCGATGCGACCTCGCCCCGGTCGTGCCCGCCCATGCCGTCGGCGACGAGGAACACGGGCGGCACGGACAGGAAAGCGTCCTCGTTGAGGGAGCGCCGCAGCCCCGCGTCCGTGGCCGCGCCGCTCAGGGCGACGATCGGGCCGCTCACCCGCGCCCCTTGAACGTCACGATGCGGTCGCCGATCTCGAGCGCGTCATCCGCCTCGAGCGGGATCGCCTCGCCGGGGGCGGCGGTGAGCCGCTCTCCCGCGCGGACGATCGTGACGCCGTTGGTCGAGTGGTGGTCGACCACGGACACGTCGGCCTCGGCCACGACGATCTCGAAGTGGGTCTTCGACAGCGACAGGGTCTCGTCGCGCACGATGACCGCCTCGGCGCCCTCCGGGGCGGAGGGATTGCGTCCGAACACGGCGCGCTCGGCGACCGTGTGCCGCGTTCCGTCGTCCCACTCGAGCACTGCGGGACGCGCGCGGCTGACGAGGCGCGTGTCCTCGACGTCCGGCTCGGGCTCGGGGGTCGCGGGGGTCGGACGGACGAGGATCGTGTCGTCGTCGAGGTCGTCCACCGCGACGGGAGCGGCCGGCTGCGGTGCCGCCGACCCCGCGGGCGCCGGCGGATCCTGCGTGATCCCCGGCACGAACGCGATCAGCCCGTCGCCTGCCGGCGCCGGTGCCGCGGCGGGCCCGGCCGCGGGCGGCGCGACGGCGGGACGCGCGGCGGACGCCGCCTGCGGGATCAGCGGAGGAAGCGGGGGGCGCGGGGGAACGGGGCCGCCGAACACCGGGGTGCCGGACGCGGCCGGGGCGGCAGCGGGAGGCGCGGGCACGGGAGCCGCCGACGTCCCGCCGCCATAGGCCGGGACCACGGGCGACACCGGGCCGGGAGCGGAGGCCGGGCGCGAGGCGGTGCCGGAGGTCCCGGCGCGCTCCTCGCCGGACGCGTCCCGCATGAACGCGTGCGCGACCTTGTCGTGCCAGCCCTGGTTGCGGCCCGTCCTGTCGAAGAACACCGAGAAGTAGCCGACGATGATCGCCGCCCCCAGCGACCAGATGATGTTGCGGAGGAAGGCGCCGCCGAAGCCGAGCGGCGCGCCGCCGTCGAGGCGCACGAGCCGCAGCTTCAGGAGTCGCATGCCGATCGAGCCGTGCCGGCCCTGCATCGCGGTGTAGACGAGGAACCACGCGACGGCGAGGACCCACGCGGTGATCGCGAAGATCACGATGACGGCGGAGCCGAGCGCCTGCGCGAGGAGCATGCCGATGCCGATCCACAGCGCGACGGCCACCGCGATCACGGCGACGTCGATCGCGTACGCGCCCACGCGGCGCGCGAGCGATGCCGGCGTGCCCGGCATCGGCGCCCCCACGGGAGCGGGCCCGGGATGCGCGCCGAGTCCGGGCGCCGGGAAGGCGGCGCCGGCGTGCGGTGCGGGAGCCGACGGGTAGGCCGGCGCTCCGTGCTGCGGCGGCGGGTAGGCTCCCGGCGCGGGGGCCCCGTAGGGGTTCGGCGTCGTCATGTCAGCCATCCTTCCGTCGTGCGGAGACCGTCTCGCGAAGAGACCGCACACGTTTCGTCAATGAAGAGCCCTGGGTCAGCGAGCGCAGGTTGAGCCGTGCTGCGAGCCGCTTCCAGAACGAGGCCTTCCGGTTCATGCCGCCCACGACCCCGTCGACCTCGGCCCAGAACGCCTCGATCTCCTCGGGCGTGGGTTCGCCCGGCCCGAACACCCCGGCGTCCGCCCGCACCGCGATGCTCTGCACGCGCGGCTCCTCGAGCGTCGCCACCAGCTGCGCCGACTGCTCGTAGCGCGTCGCGCCCACGGGCACGGCGCGGCCGAAGTCGACCGCGCGATCCATCAGCTCGTCCCAGCCTCCGCTGATCCGGTCGGCCGGCAGCGGCGCCTCGCGGCGCTTGCGCCGGCGCGAGGCCTTGATGCCGCCGATGATCACGAACGGCGCGAGCAGCAGCGCGACCGTGCCGAGGCTGATCCCCCCGATCGCGAGCAGCACGCCCAGGTAGCCGGGCAGCGGCTCGGCCTCGTCCTCCGCCTCACGGTCGTCCGGCACGAGCGGTGGCTCGTCCGCCTCCTCCTTCGGCGGGGGCGGCGGCTGCAGCGGCATGGGCTGCGGGTCGGTCTTGGGCTGGGTCGTCTGGTCCTTGGGCTCCTTGTCCTCATCCGGCGTCGGATCGATCGGCACCCAGCCGGCCTCCTCGAACGCGACCTCGACCCAGGCGTGCAGGTTGTCGCCGTTCGCGACGAGCTGCCCGGAGGAGCTCTCGGCGTGGAAGCCCATCACCACGCGCGCGGGGATGCCGACCTCGTAGGCCATGAGCGCCATGAGCGCGGCGTACTGCTCGTCGTCGCCGACCATCTGCTCGGCCGCGGCCATGCCGCCAAGACGCGCGGAGCCGTGGCCGGAGGGCGAGAACTCCTCCTCCTTCAGGCCGTGGCTGAAGAATCCCGACTCGACGAGGTACGTGCGCAGCGCCTGCACCTTCTCGAACGGCGTCTTCGCCTCGGCGTCGGAGATCGCATCCGCCGCGACCTCGCGCAGCTTCTCGGGCACGGCCTCGGGCTCGGGGATCTCGACCGCGGCGAAGCGGTCCTCGGCGAGGTCCGCCTCGTCCGGCGCGGGCGGCACCACGGTGCTGAACGTGTAGGAATCGCCCGCCTTCAGCCCCGTGGTCACCACGCCGGTGCCGCTCGACGGGTTGTAGTAGGTCGCGCGGCGCAGCGCCTCAGCGTCGGGCCCCTCGAACTCGAGCGCGTCGACGTGCCCCACATCGGGAAGCCAGACGTCGGCGTACTGGCCGATCTCGACGCGTACGTCGGCCCGCTGGCCCTCGACGTCCGCCGCCATGTTGGAGCGCAGCGGGGTGAAGGCGCTCGACGAGTCGGACACGTTGTACACGACACCCGAGTAGGTGTCCATCGTGCCGAGCCGGACGCGGGACCCGGCGGGCAGCCCCGTCACGGTGAAGAGCGGCTCGTTCGCGTACTCGTCCACGTAGATGCGGAAGTCCTGCAGCGGGCTGGCGTACTGACGGATGTCGAACGGCGGGATGATCACGTCGCGGATGACGTAGCGCACCTCGTGCGGGGGCGCGGTCAGGGTCGAGATCCCGCCCGCCGCCGCGGCGATCGCGAGCACGCCGCCGGCCGCGGCCATGCGGCGCAGGAGATGGCGCCGGTCCTCGGTCTGCTCGTCCGTCGACGACAGCGCGACCGCGCTGCGCGTCGGCGCCCAGGCCGCCCGCACCGCGAGCCACACGATCGCGACGACCGCGAGCAGGATGCCCTGCACGGCGGGCAGCGCGGGCTGCGACGTGCCCAGCGCGATCTGCAGGGCCAGGCACGCGGCCGCGGGCAGCAGGGCCCACGCCGGCGGCTCAACGCGCAGCGCGAGGCTCGTCGTGATCACTGTGAACACGAGGATCAGCAGGAACGGCACGATCAGGTGCCCGTCGTCCGCCGCGACCGGCGCGACCGTGGTGAGCAGCGACTTCCAGGACGTGACGACGCCGAGCGCCAGCTTCTGCACCGTCTCGACCGACGGGATGACGCCCAGGATGGCCGTGTGGGGCAGCGCGAAGAGTCCGCCCAGCAGGAAGTACGCGACGACGACCGCGGCGGCGATCAGCAGGATGCCCCAGCGCTGCAGGGCGGCGAGTGCCGCGATGCCCAGGCCGACCACGAGCGCACCCAGGCCGGGCAGCAGCACGACCGGGCCGTCGAACGTGGGCCAGAAGCCGATCACCGGCACGAGCATCAGCAGCGCGACGGCGCCGAGGTCGAGCGCCCAGCGGCGCGGCTCGAGCGGTGCGCTCGCGGGCGCGCGGTTCCCGCGGCGCGTAGGCGCGGGAACCGGCGGCGCGTCGGCCGCGTCCGGCGACTCGATCGGAGGCGTGAGGACGGCGCTCATCCGAGCACCCTCTGTTTGACGGCGCTCATCCGAGCACCCGTTCGCGTGACGGCGCTCATCCGAGCACCCGCCTGAGCGACGGCGGCAGGTGCTCGAGCGCGCCGATCGTGATCACGTCCGCCTCGCCGATGCGGCGGCGGCCGGCCTCCTGCCCCAGCGCCGCCACGATGACGAGCGCGCGCGATCCGACGGGCAGGCGCGACACCGCCGACTGCAGCTGCGACGCGGTGACGCGGCTGCCGCACGCGAGCACGACGACGCTCGCGGCCGGCGCGTTCGAGGCGATCGTGCCGGCCAGCGCGGTGGCGCCGCCCTCGCGTGCGCGGGAGTTCTCCACACCCGACAGCGCGTCGAGCAGGTGCTTCTGGGTTTCGGTGCGGAGCTTGCCCGTCTGCGTGCGGACCTCCACGCGATACGAGTCGCGCAGGGCGCGGAGGCCGAGCGATCCGGCCGCCGAGATCGCGAGCTCGAACTCGTCCGGATCGGCGTACTCGCCCGGATGCGTCGACACGCCGATCACAAAGTGCGAGCGGCGCGTCTGCTCGTACGTGCGCATCATGAGCGTGCCGGTGCGCGCGGTCGACCGCCAGTGCACGTGGCGCAGGTCGTCCCCCGGCTGGTACTCCGACAGGGCGTGGAAGGCGATGTCGTCGCGTGCCAGGTCGCGCGAGGTCATGCCCTCGAGGTCGCGCACGAAGCCCAGCGATTGCCCGTCGAAGCGCACCGTCTTGGGATGCACGTAGAGGTCGACGGGCTCGTCCCGGCTGTCGATGCGCTCGAAGAGCCCGAGCGGATCGCCGCGCACGATGCTGACAGGGCCGACCGGCACGACAGCGCGGCGGGTGGTCGGGATCGCGAAGAGCTCCTCCACCTGGTCGCCGGGAGCGAGGTGCCTGATGCCGAACACGCCGCGCCCGCTGCCGACGGGCAGCACGACGCGGGAGGGCAGGATCGCGCGCGTGCCGGAGTTCGCGAGCGTGAGCGCGCCGAACGCGCGCTCGCCGACGACCACGCGCGTGCGCGTCAGGTCGAGCGCGACGTCGTACGTGGTGCGCCCGATCAGGAACAGCAGGCACAGCACGATCACCGCGGTCGCGACGACCGCGGCGGTCGTGATCTCGCGCCAGCCCAGCCAGGGACCCACGAGCCACAGCACGACGGCGAGCCCGATCACGACCCAGCCGATCGGACGCACCACCTTCGCGGCACGGCGCACACCCGCGCCGACGCGGCCGAGCAGGTACGCCGCCACCTCGCGCCAGCTCGCCTGCGACGGCGCCTCCTCGCGCTCGGGCGCGCGAACCGGCGGCGGGGCGGGCGTCGCCTCGCCGTCGGTGACGGGTGCGGTGGTCATGGATGGTGCTCAGATCATCCGGTGGTCACGCCGGCCGCGCGGGTCTGTGGCGCCGACACCCGCTCGAGCACCCGCACGATCACGGTCTCCGGGGTGGTGCCGACGAACTCGGCCTCGGGGTCCATGACCAGGCGGTGGGCCCAGACGGGCTGCGCGAGCGCCTTGATGTCGTCGGGGATCACGTAATGGCGGCCCTGGGCCGCGGCCCACACCTTCGCCAGGCGCACGATCGCGATCGCGCCGCGCACCGAGACGCCCAGCCGCGTGTCCTTGTCGGAGCGGGTGGTCTCCGCGAGCTCGGCCGCGTAGCGCAGCACAGCGGGCTCGACGTGCGCGGACGCCGCGAGGTCGGCCATGTCGGACACCGCGCTCGTCGTGATGATCGGCGTGAGGCTCGCCGAGGGGTTGCGATCCGCGGACCCGGCCAGGATGCGCTCGGTCACCTCGAGCGTCGGGTAGCCGATCGAGGTCTTGACGAGGAAGCGGTCGAGCTGGGCCTCGGGCAGCTTGTACGTACCCGCCTGCTCGATCGGGTTCTGCGTCGCGATCACGAGGAACGGACGGCCCACCTCGTGCGGCGTGCCGTCGACCGTCACGCGCGACTCCTCCATGACCTCGAGCAGCGCCGACTGCGTCTTGGGCGACGCGCGGTTGATCTCGTCCGCGAGGACGATCGAGGCGAACACCGGCCCGCGGTGGAACTCGAACGTGTGCGACTGCTGGTCGTAGATCGTGACACCCGTCACGTCGCTCGGCAGCAGGTCGGGCGTGAACTGGATGCGGTTCGACGTGCCCTGCACGGTGGCGGCGAGTGCCTTCGCGAGGCTCGTCTTGCCGGTTCCCGGCGCGTCCTCGAGCAGCACGTGGCCCTCGGCGAGCATCGCCGCGAGCACGAGGCTCACGACCTCGCGCTTGCCCATCAGGGCCCTGTCGACGTTGTCGACAAGGCGGCTGAAGGTGCCCTGGAACCAGGCCGCCTGCTCGGGCGTCATCGTCATTCGTTCGTCCTTGTCATCGCTGTCGCTGCTCTGGAGGTGATCACTGCTGCCAGGTCCACCAGTCGGTCCACATGTCGACGCCCGGCCCGCTGATGTGCAGGCGCACCTGATGCCCGGCGAAGCCGTAATAGCAGCCCAACCGCTCGCTGCCTTCGGTGCGCAGTCGGTACGTCCTACCGGCGAATCCGCCGGGTGCGCTGTCCTCGTCGTGACATGAGACGTGGTAGTCCCCGCCGGGGAAGTTGGCGTAGTTCAGCTGCAGGAAGTAGCAGTTTCCCGTCCTGCAGTTCGGCTGCCCGGCGGCGCTCACCCCGGAGTTTCTGACGTTGGCCGACGGGGGCGGCGGGTCGACGGTCCGCTCAGCCGCTTGCGCGCTCGACGTCTTGCCTGCGGACGTGACCTGCACCTCCACCTTGCCCCGTGCGGAGTAGCCTTCGGCGCAGATCCTGCTGCCCGTGGAGTTGACGTCCTCCCAGCCGCCGTCGTTGAAACGCGCCTGGACGGCACCGATCGGACGTCCATTCGACGAGCCGTTTGCGTTCCACGAGCACTGGATCTGCGTTCCCCCGTTGACGCGCTCAGCTCGCACGATCGGCGCATGCGGTGGCCCATAAGGCACCGCGCCCTGCGACTGCGCGGACGACGGCCCGGGTTCGGAGTTCGTCCCGTTCGCCACCGCGTATGCGCGCACCGCGACGCGGTACTCCTTACCGTTCGTCAGCCCGCCGATGGTCGCCGACGTCGCGGTTCCCGCCTCCTGCCAGCCGCTCCCATTCACGTTGTACTGGTAGCGGACCTCATCGGCGCCCTGCGCCGTGGCGGGCGACCAGGAGGCCTGGATCTGCCGGTCGCCTTCCGTCACCGTCGGCGTCCCGGGCGCGGTCGGCGACGTGAACTGCCGCAAGCCCGCGCTCGGCGCGCTCTGCGCACCCCAGCCGGCCTTGTTTCGCGCTGTCACCCGGAACGTGTAGTCGGACCTGCTTGCCGGCAGCGAGAACACGGCCGAGGTGCCCGAGGTCGTCTGGGGATCGCCGTACGGGGCGTCCCCCTGGTAGGCCTGGACACGGTAGGCGTCGACCGCGTCGCCGCCGTTCGCGGGGCCCTCCACTCCGGGCCACGTCACCTGGATGCCGCCCGGCTCAGGTCCGATCGCCGACTGGCGCGTCGCCGTGGGCGCGCCCGGAGCCTCCGGCGGCTTGGCCGGAATGTTGGTCGCCGACTGGCCGCTCCACTCCGACGGGTCCGGCGCGCTGTTGTGCGCGCGCACCCGCACCGTGTACGCGGTGCCGTTCACGAGCCCGTCCCACCACAGCTGCGTGTTGCCCGCGGGCACCTCGCGCACGTTGACGCCGTTGGGCGGCGTGGGGGTGATCTCGAGCTCGTACTTCGTGATCGGCGACCCCTCGGTGCGCGGCGCCTTCCACGTCACGAGCAGCCCGCTGTCGCGGAACTCCGGCAGCTGCGGCGCCACCGGCGTCTCGGGACGCACGTCGGGGCGCGCATCCTGGCTCACCGGAGACGGATCCCCCTCGCCGACGCGGTTCACGGCCGTGACCGTGAAGCCGTACGTCACGTTGTTCGTGAGCCCCTGCAGCGTGCAGGTGGTCTCGGGGCAGACCGTGGAGTAGTCGCCGCCCTTCGTCGCCTGCACGCGGTACTCCGTGATCGCGGCGCCGTTGTCGGGAGGCGACTGCCACGACAGCGTCACCTGACGGCTCTGCACGTCCGACACGGTCGGCTTGCCGGGCGCATCCGGCACGCCCTGCACCGTGAGGTTCAACCGGCCCTCGGCCGTGCGCTCGGGGTCGCCGGTCATGTCCTGCACCTCGTAGCGCACGACGAGGCGGCCATGGAAGTCCGCGGCGGGGGTCACGATCACGTGCCCGGCGTCGAACGAGACCTCCGCGTCCCCGGCCGCGCCGGTCTCGAGCGTCGCGCCGATCACCTCGAGCGGCGCCTCGCCGGCGAAGGGGTTGATGTCGTTCGACAGGACGTCGTGCGACAGCGTCTCGCCCTGGTTCCACTCGGACACCGTGTCGTCCGTGGCCACGGGGAGCTCGCGCGTCGAGGCCGTCACGGTCACCTCGATGTTCGCGGTGACCGGCTCCGGGCTGGTCGGGTTGGCCTGGCCGTCGTCGGCGAGCACGACGATGTTGACGACCGTGCCCTTCTGGTCCGCGTCCGCGCGCACCTGCAGCGTCGTGCCGTCGATCTCCGCGCTGATGCCCGCCGGGGCCTCCTGCACCTGGAAGGACACGGGATCATCGTCGATGTCGGTCGCGAGACCCGCGAGATCGACCGTGCCGGGCTCGGAGTCGCCCGCACCGACGCTCACGGACGCTCCGCTCATCTCGGGCGGCAGGTTGTCCGGCGGCGTCACGAGGATGGGGATCGACAGCGTCGAGACGCGCCCGTTCGGATCGTCCGGCCCGGATCCGTCGGTCACCTCGAACGTGATCGCGTCGTTGCCGGCGAACCGGTCGGCCGACGTGTAGGTCAGCGTCTGCGCGTCGACAACGAGGTTCTGTCCGTTGCTGTGCGCGGCGGAGACGTTCTCGGCCGTCGTGATCCGGATGTCCTTGCCGCTCGGCGCCGTGACGTATTCCGCCAGCGGGAGCTCGATCGTCTCGCCGCTCTTCACGCGCTCAGGCGTCGTCGAGATCAGGTAGGGACGCAGATCCTGCTCACCGGGCACGCGGAGGAACGCCCGGGCCGTGTTGTCGTCCGCGTCGGTGATCCGGTAGCCGACGAGGCGGCGCTCCTCACCGATCTCGACCCGCGCGAGGCCGTCCTCGTCGACCGTGACGCCCTGCTCCTCGTCGACCTCGACGGTCAGCTCCTCCACGACGCCGTCGGGGTCCTCGTCGTTGGCGAGCAGGTTGATCTCCGCCATGCCGGTGTCGATGTCGACGTCCTGGATCCGGATGCGATCATCGCGCGCGATCGGCGCCTGGAGCGGCACGTCCTCGTCGACGACGATCGAGAGCACGCCGCGAGCGCGCGCGCCCCGCTCGTCCTCGATCGTGTACTGCAGCGAGGTCTCGAGCTCCTGATCGGGCGACGTCACCCGCACCAGGTCCGCCGCCGCCTCGGCCTCGATCTGCGGATCCTCTCCCAGGATCAGGCCGTCCTCGCCGGGCACGAGAGAGAAGCGATCGCCGTCCGGATCGTTGTCGTTGTCGGTCACGGGCGCCGCGACGACACGGTCCGGTCGCATGGCGAGCGTGTCCCGCACCGCGAACGGCGCCTGGTTGTCGGTGGTCTGCGGCGCGATGCCCACCCGGATGGTCGCCTCGGCCTCGGCACCGAGCGCGTCGCGCACCCGGTAGGTGAAGGTGTCCACGCCCGAGACGTCGTCGTGGGCGGTGTACTCGAACTGACCGGACTCGTTCAGGTTCACCGTGCCCTTCTTGGCCCCGGCTCCCGTGACGCCGATCAGGTCGACGGAGTCGCCGTCGGGGTCGATGCCGTCCAGCGGCACCTCGATCGTCGAGAGGGTGTCCTCGAGCGTCCGCGCCTCGATGTCCTTCGGCCGAGGAGCGTTGTTGTTCTCCTCATCCAGGGCCAGGATCTGGACCTTGACGAGCGCCGAGTTGTGCTGCCCGTTGGCGTCGACCGCGCGATACGTGAACTGCACGGCACCCGGCTCGTCGCCGGCGCGGTAGCGGATCGTGTCCTGCGACACGAACGCCTCACCGGCCGCCGGCTGCTCGCCGAGCTCGGACGCGACGTGGAACTCCTCGCCGTTCGGGTGGTTGTCGTTCTCCAGCACGGGGATCGTCACGACGTCGCCCACGCGCACCTTTGCGGTGTCGTCGTTGGCGATCGGCGGCCGCACCTTCGCCTGCTTGGGCATCGCGAGGACGACGACCTCGCCCTCCGCCGTCTCCGCGCCGTTCGAGATCGTGTACCGGACCGTCGCCTGAGCGGGCTCCCGTCCCGTCATCCCCGTGTCGGCCACGCGCAGCGTCTCGTGACCGAGCACCGAGACCGCGATGCCGCTGTCCGGCTCGACGCTGACGCTCTGGACGACGAGCACACCGCCCGCCGGATCGGAATCGTTCGCGAGCACGTTCACCAGCGCATCACCGCCCGCGGGCAGCAGCGCGACATCACGCACCGCGACGGGCGGCTCCGCCTTCTCGACCGGCTCGAGCACGTCGACGCGCACGAGGCCGTTCACGGGGCTGGTGCCGGAGGTGGCGACGAGATAGTCGACGTAGTACGTGCCGGCGGTGTTGGACTTGAAGGTGAACGAGTCGTCCGTGAAGTCGGCGACGATCGTGGCGCCCTCGACCTCGCTCACCTGCGTCAGCTCGAGCGGCTCCTTGCTCGCGCTGAGGTCGTTCGCCAGCGGCGTGGCGGTGCCCTGCTGGCCCGCGCGCACGACCAGGTGGTCGGGCGTCGCGATCGGCGGCTGCGAGGACGCCGGTCGGATGTCGAGCGGGAAGACGCCGGTCACGCTCGTGTGCCCGTCCGACACCGTGATGTTCACCTCGACGATGCCCTGGGTGCCCGAGATCGCCCGGTACGTGATCCGGCCGTCGGCCGTGAACTCGACCTCGTCGCCCTCGGCGGCGGTGACGCTCTGCAGGAAGATGTTGTCGCCGTCCGGATCGATCCAGTCCGGCAGGACGTTGTAGGTCACGGCGTTGCCCGTCTCCACGGGCACCGCGATCTTGCGCAGCTGCTGCGGGCCGGTGTTTTCGTCCTCCGGTCGCACGTCGATCGTGACCTGGGCCTCGTCGACGCCGCCGCGACCGTCGTCCACCTGGTACGTGAACGGCTCGACCGTCGTGACGTCCTCGGGCACCGTGATCTGCAGCGCGTTGCCGTTGTTGACCGGCACCACGGTGACGTTCCTCGGCACGTCGTCGGTGAGGCTCACGACGAGCACGTCGCCGTCGGGGTCGCTGTCCGCGCCCTGGGTGCCGCCGCCCTCCGGATCGCCCTCGTAGCCGGTGAGCACGGGCAGGATCGTCGAACCGCCCGCGCGGACGCCGAAGCGGTCGTTCGCCGCCTCGGGCTTGGTGTTGTCCGGGCCGCGGTCCGGCGGGGACGGATCCGGCACCTGCACGGTCGTCGGGTCGGGGTTCTCGACGCCGTCCTCGCTCTTGGGCGGCGTCAGGTCGTTCCAGTTGTCGACCTTCTGCAGCTGGTCGCTCGCCAGCCACGCCGCACCGCTGAAGACGTTGTTGAGCATCACGACGTCGCGGTTCACGCGGAACCGCAGCTCGCCGTCCGCGCGGTACTTGTCGATCGGCATGTCGAGGTCGCTGCCCTCGCCGATGCAGTCGCGCATGAACCGGCCGGATTCCATCCAGGCGCCGTATGCGCAGCCGTTGAGCCAGACGGGCGCAGTCGGCTTGCCCGTGAACCCGCCCGCCTCGGTCGCGGTGGGCTCGGAGCCGTCGAGCGGGAGGCTCAGCAGCTCGGTGCGCGTCGCGACGAGCACGGCTTCGCCGTCGGCCGCGTCGAGCGCGAGCGTGGCGTCCTCGGGCTCCTCCAGCGTGACCGGCTCCTGCCCGGGATGTGCACGGCGCCCGTCGTCGCGTCGAGCACGACGGGACGCTCGCCGACCGAGCTCACCGACAGCGCGGACTTTTCGTCCACGCCCTCGAGCTTCTGCTCGGCGATGCCGGCGTCCTCGTCGAAAGCGCCTTCCGGGGTGACCGGCACCGTGTACACGGTGGCCTTCGCGGCCGAGGCGACGTGGACCGTGCCGTCGCGGCCGACCGTGACGTGTGCCCCGTCGCCGAGCTTCTCGAGCACGGGCTTCGCCTCCGCCGAGGAGAACGACGACAGGCCGCCGACGGGGACGACGTAGACCGCGCCCTTCTTCGGATCCAGGACGGCGACGGTGCGCGCGGAGTAGTCGAGCTCGGCGTCGCCCGGCAGCTGGACCCCGTCGCCGAGCGTGACGGCGGCCGTGTCCACCAGGCCGACGGTCGCGGCGCTCGTCTGATGGACGAGGACGGTGCCGCCGTCCTGCAACACGTCGTAGTCGGCGCTCGGCGACCCGAGCTGACCGTCGAGAACGCGGGACTCGGCGTTGAAGTGGCCGACGAGGCTCGCCTCCGCTTTGGTGATCCACACCGAGCCGTCGTGCAGCTCGAGCTCCGTCGTCGGGTTGCCCTCGTAGGCGAAGGCCATGGTGGTGATGCCGATCGCCGCCGCGGTCACGATCGCGGCGCCCGCGAGCGTGCGCGGACGGACGTGCAGCCACGACATCGCGCTCACCAGACACCCCCTCCGTGTTCCTGGCGGACTCCGTGTTCCTGGCGGATATCCTAATCGGCTGGTCTTTCGGCGAAGAACCCGTTCCCGGGGCACCTCTGCCCGCACGAAGAGGACCCGGGGCGGCGTGCCCCGGGTCCTCATGGGAGTGCACTCAGCGCTTGCCGGGCTTCCTCTCCTTCGCAGGCTTCTTCTCCTTGATCGGCGCCTCGCCGCTCGCCGCGAGCTCGGCGTAGTGGGCGGCGGCCTCCTGCTGACGCTGCTGCTCGGCGCCCGATGCGATGGGGGCGCGCACGTGCTCGGGCGCGAAGCCGAACGCGTCGACGAGGTCCTGCGCGTGAGGGCGCAGGCGCAGGCAGAGCCGATCGATGTAGCGCGTGAGGGCGATCGCGCGCTGGTTGGAGAGGCGGCCGTGCATGAGGTGCCACGACAGGTGCTTCTCGATCAGGCCGAGTCCGAACAGGTCGCGCAGCCAGCCGAGGATCTGCTTGGTGCCGGGGTCGTCGATGGCGGCCACCGCGTCGGTGAACGCCTCCCACTGCAGCAGCTCGGCGTGCGCGCGCGCCGCCTCGAGCAGCTCGCTCTGGTTCTCGTTGAACAGCGCCTCGGCCGCCTCGGGACCGAGCTTGGACGCCGCGCGCAGGCGGCCCGCCACGTCGGCGACCATGCGCTGCACCCGGGCGGTGAGCAGCTCGTGCTGGTCCTTCGCCCGCAGACCCAGCTCGACCGAGCGCGCGACCTGTCCGAGGTCCGCGACCGCCTGACCGAACTGACGCAGGCCCGCGCCGTGGAACACCTTGCCGGCGGTCTGGCCGACCACGAACGCGGCGATCTCCTTGGAGTCCTTGCCCTTGAACTGCTTCGCGTAGTCGCCCAGCAGCCGCTTGCCGACGAGCTGCAGCAGCACGTTGTTGTCGCCCTCGAACGTCACGTAGACGTCGAGGTCGGCGCGCAGGCTCACGAGCCGGTTCTCGGCGAGGAAGCCGGCTCCGCCGCACGCCTCACGCGCCTCCTGGATCGTGTCGAGCGCGTGCCAGGTCGACAGCGACTTCAGCGCGGCGGCGAGCGTCTCGAGGTCCTCGCGGCTCTCCTCGGTGTCGTTCGTGCCGCCGAAGACCGCGTCGAACTTCTGCAGCAGCTCGTCGTGCGCGAATGCCTGCGCGTAGGTCGTCGCCAAACGCGGCAGCAGGCGGCGCTGGTGCTTGCCGTAGTCGAGCAGCACGGACTCGGCGCCGCTCGCTCCGGCGAACTGGCGCCGCTGGTTGCCGTACGTGACGGCGATGTTCAGGGCGAGCGCCGATGCGTTCGTCGCCGCGCCGTCGAGCGAGACGCGTCCCTGCACGAGCGCACCGAGCATCGTGAAGAAGCGGCGGCCGGGGCTCGCGATCGGGCTCGAGTAGCTGCCGTCGGCAGCGACATCGCCGTAGCGGTTCAGGAGGTTCTCGCGCGGCACGCGCACCTGGGTGAAGTGCAGGCGGCCGTTGTCGATGCCGTTGAGGCCGCCCTTGACGCCGTCGTCCTCGCCGCCGACACCCGGCAGGAACTCGCCGTTCTCGTCGCGGATCGGGACGAAGAAGCAGTGCACGCCGTAGTTGACCCCGCCCGTGATCAGCTGGGCGAACACCGTCGCGGCCTTGCCGTGCACGGCGGCGTTGCCGAGGTAGTCCTTCCACGCGCCGCGGAACGGCGTGTGGATGACGAATTCCTCGGTCTCGGCGTCGTACGTCGCGGTGGTGCCGATCGCGGCGACATCCGATCCGTGACCCGTCTCGGTCATCGCGAACGCGCCGGGGATCTCGAGCGAGATGGCGCCGCGCAGCCACTTGTCCCAGTGCTTCTTGGTGCCGAGCTGGTAGATCGCGGAGGTGAACAGGCCCCACTGCACGCCGGCCTTGATCTGCAGGCTCGGGTCGGCGAGCACGAGCTCCTCGAAGCTCGCGAGGTTGCCGCCGTTGTTGTTCTGGCCGCCGTACTCGGTGGGGAAGGCACGCGAGATCGCGCCGTGCTGCACGAGCAGGCCGAGCTGGCTGAAGACGCGTTCGCGATGCTCGTGGTGCGTTTGGCCGTCGATGCGCCAGAACGCGGAGTCCTTGATCATCTCGCGCGCCGTGCGGCGGATGTCGGCCCACGTGCCGAGCAGCCTGTCGGTGACGAGCGGGATGTCGAGCTTCGGAGCGTCGGCGACTGCCTGGTGGGCGCGCGCGGCGTCGGTCGCTTTCGGGCGAACAGCGGTGTCTGCCATGTCTGCCTCTCAACGGCTGAATGTGGGTGGAGTCGCCGCGCCGCCGGGCGGACGCGGGCGTTCCCCACAACCGTAGGACCGCCACAAGCGGCGGCGAAACAGCTTGTGGTGTCTCCACAGGAGGTCGGCGGACGGTGCGAGAACCCGATGTGCGGGCGCCACAGTCGTGCCGGCGCCTCAAGGCGTCGATCGCCTCAGTTCGCCGCGATTACCGCGAGCACGGCGTCGCCGTACGCCTCGCGCTTGCGCTCGCCGATTCCGGGGATGCCGGCGAGGCCGTCGAGGTTCGCCGGTCGGTGCTCCGCGAGAGCGCGGAGGGTCGCGTCGCCGAACACGATGTAGGCGGGGACGCCCTGCTCGCGCGCCTGCTCGGCACGCCATGCCCGCAGCGCCTCGAAGAGCCCGCGGTGCTCGGGCGCGAGCTGGTCGGCCACTGACGCCTTGCGCGCTCCGCCGCTCCCGCGCGAGACGCGGCCGATGACGTCGCGGCGGAGCGGAACGGGCGTCTCCCCCCGCAGCACTCCGCCGCTCGCCTCGCTCAGCGCGAGCGTGCCGTACTCCCCCTGGGCCACGAGCAGGCCCCGGGCGAAAAGCTGGCGGATCACGCTGCGCCAGTCCTGCTCGGACAGGTCGGCGCCGATGCCGTAGGTGGCGATCGACTCATGCCCCAGCTTGCGGATGCGCTCGGTCGAGGCGCCCCGCAGGATGTCGATCAGCTGCCCCGCACCGAACGCCTGATTGCGCTCGCGCTTGAGCCGCACGACGGTCGAGAGGAGCTTCTGCGATGGGACGAGGCCGTCCCATGTGTCGGGCGGCGTCAGGCACGTGTCGCAGTTGCCGCACGGCTCCGACGCCTGCCCGAAGTACGCGAGCAGATTCTGGCGACGGCAGCCGACGGTCTCGCACAGCGCGAGCATCGCGTCGAGGTGCTGCCCCTGGCGCTGCTGGATGGCGCGGTCTCCGTCCCCCTGCTGGATGAGCCGCCGCTGCTGCACGACGTCGCCGAGGCCGTAGGCCATCCACGCCTGCGCGGGCTCGCCGTCGCGGCCCGCCCGGCCCGTCTCCTGGTAGTAGCCCTCGACCGACTTCGGCAGGTCGATGTGCGCGACGAACCGGACGTCCGGCTTGTCGATGCCCATGCCGAACGCGATCGTCGCCACGACCACGACGCCGTCCTCCCGCAGGAAGCGCGACTGGTGCCTGGCGCGCGTGGCCGCGTCGAGTCCCGCGTGATAGGAGATCGCGTCGATGCCGTGCCGCGCGAGGTACTCGGCCGTCTGCTCGACGGAGTTGCGGCTGAGGGCGTACACGATGCCCGCGGAGCCCTCGGGCTGGGAGCGGATGAACGACAGCAGCTGCGCGCGCGGCTCGGTCTTCGCCTCGATCCGGTAGCGGATGTTCGGCCGGTCGAAGCTGGCGACGAAGTGTCGCGCGTCGGGAAGACGCAGCCGCTCGGTGATCTCGCGGTGCGTGGCGGGCGTCGCCGTCGCCGTCAGTGCGAGGCGCGGAACGCCGGGGAACCGTTCGGCGAGGCCGCCCAGCGCGAGATAGTCGGGGCGGAAGTCGTGTCCCCACTGCGACACGCAGTGCGCCTCGTCGATCGCGATCACGCTCAGGGTGCCGCGCTCGAGGAGGCGCAGCGTCTGCTCGCCGTTGAGCCGCTCCGGCGCCACGTACAGCAGGTCGAGCTCGCCCGCGAGATACGCGTTCTCGACGCGCGCCCGCTCATCCGGCGCCTGCGTGGAGTTGAGATACGCCGCGCGCACGCCGTTGGCGACGAGCGCGTCGACCTGGTCGTGCATGAGCGCGATGAGCGGCGAGACGACGAGTCCCGTGCCCTCGCGCACGAGCGCGGGCACCTGGTAGCAGACGCTCTTGCCTCCGCCCGTCGGCATCAGGACGACCGCGTCGCCGCCCGCGACGACGTGCTCGACGATCGCCTTCTGGTCGCCCCGGAACGCGCTGTAGCCGTAGACGGTCTCGAGCGCCTCGAGCGGCGTGGCGTAACGGGACGGAGCGGCGCGCGACCCGCCGGTCGCCGCGGGCGCGGCGGGAAACGCCGGCTCGGGCGGCGCGATGTCGTCGTACGGGTCGTACGGAGGCTCGTCCGGGTACGGCACCCAGTCGCCCGGTCCGCCGTCCACCGAGGGGTCGGCGGGCGCCCACGAACCCCAGCCGGTGCCGGATTCGGGAGCGTTCGGAGTCACGCCTCCGAGTCTAGGCGCCGGGTCGGACGCCACCCCCGGACGGGATGGCACGCAGCGGCGGGCCGCACTGTGGACGAGTGCCCCCGGCCGTCGTAGCGTGGCTGCATGACCGATCTCAGGGTGACGAGGAACGACGCGGAGAGCCGTTACGAGCTGCGCCTCACCGATGACACGCACCGCGACGTCCTCGCCGGCTGGACGCGCTTCGACCAGCGGACGGGACGGATCCGCTTCATCGCGACGGAGATCGATCCGGCGTTCCGTGGGAAGGGCCTGGGCGACACGCTCGCCTCCGAGGCGCTCGCCGACGCGGCGCGCCGCGGCGACGCGATCGTGCCCGTGTGTCCCTTCATCGCGAGCTACCTGCAGAAGAACGAGGTCGCGGGCGCCGTCGTCGACTGGCCCGGCGACACCCCGCTCGACTCGGCGACGCAGGGAGAGTCACCGGAGTGACGAGACTCGACGTCGGCACGGACGAGACCGACCTCTCCTCCGACACCTGCGACGGCCCGCGGGAGCTGCTGCTCGAGCCGCGCGAGGTCCCCCTGGGCGGCGTCCGGGCGATGGCCGTGCACCGCTCGCTGCCGCAGCGCGACCTGCCGACCGTCGGCGCCTGGTGCTTCTTCGACCGCTTCGGGCCGCAGGACGCCGTGATGCGCGTCGATCCGCATCCGCACATCGGCCTGCAGACCGTGACCTGGCCGCTCGTGGGCGAGATCAGGCATCGCGACAGTGTGGGCAGCGACGTCACCATCCGCCGCGGCGCGCTGAACATCATGACCTCGGGCCGCGGCATCTCGCACTCGGAGTACTCGCTGGGAGACGAGCCCGGCCCTCTCGACGCGCTGCAGCTGTGGATCGTCCTGCCGGAGGGCCGACGCCACGGCGATCCGGACTTCGAGCGCCACGAGGATCTGCCCACCATCGCACTCACGGGGGCGACCGCCACGGTCGTCGTCGGCGAGTTCGCGGGCGTCACCTCCCCCGCGACCGTGCACACCCCGATCGTCGGCGCGGAGCTCGTGCTGCAGCCGGGTGCACGCGTGCGCCTGCCGCTGCGTCCCGAGTGGGAGCACGCGATCACGCTCGTCGAGGGCTCCGCCGCGGTGCACGCCGGACGCCACGGGGAGCCGACCGAGCTCGGACCTCTCGACCTCTTCTATCTGGGCGTGAACCGCGACGGCGTCGAGGTCGCCACCGACAGCGGCGCCTTGCTGTTCCTGCTCGGCGGCGAGCCCTTCGCCGAGGACCTCGTGATGTGGTGGAACTTCGTCGGGCGCGGCCACGACGAGATCGCCCGAGCACGCGACGAATGGGAGGCCGGATCCGAGCGCTTCGGTCGCGTCGTCGCGCACGGTCTGGAGCGCATCCCCGCCCCGCCCCTGCCGCACGTGCGACTGACCCCGCGGCGCCGGCGGCTCTGAGCGCCTCGGCACCCTCGCCGGACGTCCGGCCGCGCGCGTGCCATAGGCTCGCGGCATGCCCCGCACGACGCTCTCGACGCGCACGCTGCTCGTGTGCGCGGCGATCGGCGTCGCGACCGGGCTGCTCGGCGCCGCAGCCGGATGGATCACGATCGCCGTGCTCGCGACCGTGCCGGTCGTCTACGGGTTCGTCCTCGGCGCGCATGTGCTTCCCGGAGTGATCGCGCAGCGCCTGCTGCGCCTGCCCGGTGTCGCGATCGCGACCCACGTGCTCGCGTCGCTCGTCTCGAGCGCGTTCGCGCCGATGTACGTCTGGCAGTTCGTCGCGACCGCCGTCCTGTTCGGCGGTATCCAGGAGGCGTCGGCCGCCCTCGGACGGTACCGCTCGTGGTCGCCGGTGCGCTCGCTCGCCACGGCGGTCGTGATCGGCGCCGTCGTCGCGGTCGCCGTGGCCTTCGCCGCCGACCTCGGCTCGCTCGCCCCGTGGGCGCAGGCGCTGTACATCGCTCTCGGCGTCGCGGGACCGATCGGCTGGACGATCGCCGGGCTGAGCGTCGCGGCGGCCCTCGGGCGCGCCGGTCTCGCGCAGTCGACCGAGGCGCGCATCCGGAGCCCGCGCGAAGGTTAGGACGCCCTTACCGTAAGGTGAGGCCGTGTCACCGCCCGACCCCGCCCTGCTGCGCCTCAGCCGCGTCTCGATCACGCATCCCGACGCCGCGCGGGCGACGCCGCGGGAGGTCTCGTTCGAGGTGCGCCGCGGCGAGGTCGTGCTGCTGCTCGGCCCGAGCGGCTGCGGCAAGTCGACGCTCGCGCTGGCGCTGAACGGCCTGATCCCGCACGCGCTTCCGGCGACGCTCGAGGGCACGATCGAGGTGTGCGGCCTCGACACGGCCACGAGCACCGTCGCCGAGCTGAGCACGCACGTGGCGATGGTGTTCCAGGATCCGGATGCGCAGCTGGTCGCCGGGACCCTGCTCGACGAGGTCGCGTTCGGCCTCGAGAATCTCCGACTCCCCGCCGCGGAGGTCCTCGCGCGCGCGGAGGATGCACTGCGCCGGATGGGGCTGTGGCAGCGCCGCGCGTGGAACCCCGACCGGCTCTCGGGAGGCGGGCGGCAGCGGCTCGCGATCGCCTGCGCGCTCGCGATGGGATCGCCGCTGCTCGTGCTCGACGAGCCCACCGCGAACCTCGACCCCGTCGGCATCGACGACGTGTACGCGGCGCTCGCGGACGTCGTCGCCGCGGGCGAGCGGGGCATCGTCCTCGTCGAGCACAACCTCGACGCCGCGGTCGAGCTCGCGACGCGCGTCGTCGTGCTCGATCACGAGGGACGCCTCGCGTTCGACGGCCCTGTGACCGAGGTGCTGCGGGACCACGCCGAGACCCTGCTCGCGAGGGGCGTCTGGCTTCCCGCCGCGACGCTCGCGGCGCTGCGGCTGCGCGACGCGGGGCACGTGCTCGAGCCGCTGCCGCTCACCCCCGCCGAGCTGCGCGACGCGCTCGAGCCGGCCGCGCGCGAGGCGGCGGCGAGTCTGCTGGTGCGGGAGGCACCGAGCGGCACCGGCGGCGAGCCGCTCGTGCGCGTGCGAAGCCTCACGCTGCGGCGACACGACGTCGAGGTGCTGCGCGACGTCGATCTGGACATCCCGGCCGGATCCTTCACCGCCGTGATCGGGCCGAACGGGGCGGGCAAGACGACCCTGGTGCAGGCGATCGCGGGCGTGACCGCTCCCCCGCGCGGGCGGGTGTCCGTGGCGGGCGTGGACTCCGCGACCGCGTCGCCGCGCGAGCTCGCCGCCCGGATCGGCTTCGTCTTCCAGAACCCTGAGCACCAGTTCGTGGCGCACACCGTGTTCGACGAGCTCGCGCACGGCCCGCGCCTGCGCGGTGTGCCGGACGACGAGATCCGCGCCCGCGTCGACGAGATGCTCGAGCGGTTCGGCCTCACCGAACGCGCGGACGCGCATCCGTTCCTCCTCTCGGGCGGCCAGAAGCGCCGGCTGTCGGTCGGCACCGCCCTGATCGCTGGAGCCGACCGCGGCCCTGTGCTGCTCGCTCTGGACGAGCCCACCTTCGGACAGGATCGCGCCCGCGCGGCCGAGCTGCTCGCTCTGCTGCGCGAGCTGCACGCCGAGGGCACCACGGTCGTGATCGTCACGCACGATCTCCCGCTCGTCGCCGAGCACGCCACGCACGTCGTCGTGGTCGCACAGGGCCGGGTCGTCGCCGCGGCGCCCAGGGCCGAGGTGTTCGCCGACGAGGCGCTGCTCGAGCAGGCGGGGCTGCGGCTGCCGCCCGTGCACCGGGCGCTGCGCGGGGGCGCGGCGGTGCCGGTCGGCGGTCGCGAGGGCGCGCCCGCCCAGCGCTGGCCCCTGCCGGCGCCGCGCGGGACGCGGCCCGTGTCGTCGCGGGAGGCGCAGCCCGACCCGTACGCGCCGCGGCCGCCGGCCCCCGCCTGGCGCTTCCTCCATCACCTCAATCCGCTCACCGCCATCGTCGCGGTCGCGCCCGCGATCGTCCTGCTCGTCTTCGCGCGCGGCCTGACGATCCCCCTCGCGATGCTGGTCCTGGCCGCGATCGTGCTCGCGGTCGGCGCGCGTCTGCCGCGCCGGCTGGCCGCCGGGCTGCTCGTGGGCGTGCCGCTCGGGATGGCGGCGGTCGGCCTGTCGTTCTCCGTCTGGGTCGATCCGGCCCAGGTCGCCGCCACCCCCGAGGTGCTGCGGATCGGCGGATGGGCCCTACATCGGGGTGCGCTCGAGACGGGATTCGCCACCGCGCTGCGGCTGACCGCCATCGTCGTGCTCGCGGTGCTGGGCGGCGCCGCGACATCCGGCCCCGACCTCGTGCGCGCTGCGATCCAGCACCTGCGGGTGCCGTACCGGATCGGGTACGCCGCGCTCGCCGCCTACCGGTTCGTACCGCGGTTCGGGCACGAGCTCGAGGTGATCCGCGCCGCGCACCGCGTGCGCGGTCACGGCAGCCGCGGCCCGCTCGGACGGCTCTCCCGCGCGTGGGGCTACATCGTGCCGCTGCTCGCGAGCGCCATCCGGCATGCCGAGCGCGTCGCCCTGGCGATGGATGCGCGCGCGTTCGGCGCCTTCCCCACGCGCACCGAGCGGCACCCCGTGCCGCTGCGGAGGCGCGATCCCGTGTTCGTCCTGCTGTTCTGGACCGCGACCGCCGGGATGTTCCTGTTGGTCCCGGCCCTCTCCTGACGTAGCGGCGGCTCTGGGCATCGTGATCGCCGACCACTGCACCGCGCGGGCGTTGCGGTGACCGTGCGCCCGCGGGCAGCGGGGCCCGCATGACGACGGGCCGATCACCTTCGTCGCAGCGTGAACACCCGCTGGAGCACGACGAACACCAGCAGCAGCGCGCCGATCACGATCTTCGTCCACCACGAGCTGAGGGTGCCCTCGAACTGAATCGCCGTCTGGATGAGCCCCAGCACGAGCACGCCCAGCATCGAGCCGAGGACGAAGCCGGTGCCGCCCGTGAGCAGGGTGCCGCCGATCACCGCGGCCGCGATCGCGTCGAGCTCCATCCCGATGCCCGTGAGGGCGTAGCCGGAGCGGCTGTACATCGCGAACAGCACGCCGCCGAGGCCCCCGCACGTGCCGCTCACGACGTACGCGAGCACCTTGGTGCGCGCGACGGGCAGGCCCATCAGCAGGGCGGACTGCTCGCCGCCGCCGATCGCGTAGACCGTGCGGCCCAAGCGCGTGACATGCAGGAGTACGAACGCGATCGCCACGACCACGAGCGCGATCACGACCGCGGACGTGGTGCGGAAGTACCCCATCCAGGATGTCCAGTCGGCGATCGCGGTGAAGCCCGGGTCCTTGATCGGCACCGACTCGGGCGCGATCACAAAGCACAGGCCGCGCGCGAAGAACATGCCGGCGAGCGTCGTGACGAACGGCTGCACGCCGAACCAGTGGATGATCGCCCCGTGTGCGAGGCCGATCGCCGTGCCCGAGAGCACCGCGATCGGCAGCACGAGCGCGACCGGCACGCCCGCCTGCAGCAGCACGGCCGTCAGCACGCTCGACAGCGCCAGCACCGACCCTACGGAGAGGTCGATGCCGCCCGTCAGGATCACGAACGTCATGCCCACGGCCAGCACGATCAGGTGCGCGTTGTTGATGAACAGGTTCGAGAAGACCGCGGGCGTGAGGAAGTTGTCATACCGGATGCCGCCGGTCGCCAGCATCAGGATGAGCACCGCGAACGTGCCGACCACCGGCAGATAGCGGCGGTCGAGACGTCGCCCGCGCCCTCGCGTCTCGTGCCCCCCGGAAGCGGTCCCGGATCCGGGCGTGCGCTGCTTCTCCAGCACGCTCATCCGGTCGCCTCCTTCGTCGCGCGGCGGCGCCAGCCAGCGAGGGCGAACGCCTCGCGCGCCCGCGGCGACTGCAGCAGGGTGACGGCGATCACGACGATCGCCATGAACAGCGGGGTCGCGTGCGGCGAGATCCCGATCACCGTGACGGTGCGCTCGAGCGTCGCGATCACGAGCACGCCCGCGAGCGTGCCGAGGAGATTGAACTTGCCGCCCGTCAGGGCGGTGCCGCCGATCACCACCGCGAGGATCGCGTCGAGCTCGATGAACAGGCCGGCGTTGTTGGCGTCCGCGGCCATCGTGTCGGCGCTGATCAGCAGGCCCGCGGCGCCGGCGAGAAGCCCCGAGACGGCGTAGACGATCCAGGTCAGTGCCCGGGAGCGCACGCCCGACAGACGGCTCGCGGCCGGATTGATGCCCGTCGCCTCGAGCAGCATGCCGAGCGCCGTGCGTCGCACGAGCACGGCGACGACGGCGAACAGGCCGAACGCGATCCAGACCGCGACCGGCAGGCCGAGCCAGAAGCCCGATCCCATCACCTTGTAGGGCGCGCTGCTCACGGTCGCGACGAAGCCTCCGGTGATGAGCATCGCGATCCCGCGGCCGACAGTCATCAGCACGAGCGTCGCGACGATCGGCTGCAGCCCGACGACGGTGACGAGGAACCCGTTCCACACCCCGAGCACGAGCGCGAGCCCGACGGCGACACCGCACGCGAGCAGCACGGTGACCGGGCTTCCCGGATCCGCACTGCCAGCCACGAGCTGCAGCGCGACGGCGCCCGACACGGCCACGACCGCGCCGACCGACAGGTCGATGCCGCGCGTCGCGACCACGAGCGTCATCCCGAGCGCGATCAGCAGCAGGGGCGCGGCGGCGCGCAGGATGTCGATGGGCGCGCCGAACAGGTGGCCGTCCTGGACGGTGATGCGCAGGAAGGAGGGGCGCACGATCGTGTTGGCGGTCACGAGGATCGCGAGCGCCGCGACGGGCCAGAACAGATGGTGCCTGAGCACGCGCATCACGCCGCCGTCCCTCCCGCGATCATGCCGACGACGCGATCCATATCGGCGTCCTCCGCCGCGACCTCGCCGACCATCCGGCGGTCCCGCATCACCGCGATCCGATGGCTGAGGCGCAGCACCTCCTCCAACTCGGCCGAGATGAAGACGACCGACATGCCCTGGGTCGCGAGCTCGGTCACGAGCTTCTGGATCTCGGCCTTCGCGCCGACGTCGATGCCGCGCGTCGGCTCGTCCAGCACGAGCACGCGCGGCGCGGTGGCCAGCCAGCGTGCGAGCAGCACCTTCTGCTGGTTGCCGCCGGACAGGTTCCGCAGCAGCGCGTCGGGATCCGCGGGGCGGATGCCGAGCGAGCGGATGTACTGCGCGACGATCTTGTCGGCCTGCGCGCGCGGCACGGGCCGCAGCCAGCCGCGCGCGGCCTGCAGCCCGAGCACGATGTTCTCGCGCACCGTGAGACCGTCGACGATCCCCTCGCCCTTGCGATCCTCCGACGTGTAGGCGATGCCCAGGTCCATGGCGGCGCGCGGACTCGCGAGCCGTACCGACGACCCCTCGATGAGCAGCTCGCCCTCATCGGCGCGTTCGGCGCCCGTGATCAGGCGCGCGACTTCGGTGCGGCCGGATCCGAGCAGGCCCGCGAGCCCCACGATCTCGCCCTCGTGCACGTCGAGGTCGAACGCCTCGACCGACCCGCGTCGTCCGAGTCCCAGCGCGCGCAGCCGAGGCGTTGATGGCGCAGGGCGCTCGGCGGTTTCGTCTCGCACGCGCTCGACGTCCTCGAGCACGGCGGCCGCGCGCCCAATCATGTGGGCCACCAGCTCGCCGGCGGGCAGCTCCGAGGTGAGGAATTCGCCGACGAGCGTCCCGTTGCGCAGCACGGTGAGCCGGTCGCACACCGCGTAGACCTGGTCGAGGAAGTGCGAGACGAACAGGATGGCCACCCCATCGTCACGCAAGCGCCGCATCACGTCGAACAGCCGCTCCACCTCGCCCGCGTCGAGACTGGATGTCGGCTCGTCGAGGATCAGGACGCGGCAATCGCCGACCGTCGCGCGGCAGATTGCCACCAGCTGCTGCACCGCGAGCGAGTGGGAGTCGAGAGAGGAGCCGGGGTCGATGTCGAGGCCCATGCGTCGCAGGTGCTCGGCCGCCTGCCGGCGCATCCGCCGTCCGTCGATCACGCCGAGAACGCGCGGCTCGGCACCGAGCATGATGTTCTCGGCGACCGTGAGATTGCCGCAGAGGTTGACCTCCTGGTACACCGTGCTGATGCCGTGCGCACGGGCATCCGCGGGTCCTGTGAAGCGCCGATCCTCTCCGCCGACCAGGATGCTGCCGGACGCGATCGCGTACACGCCCGTGAGCGCCTTGATGAGGGTCGACTTGCCCGCGCCGTTCTCGCCCATGAGCGCGTGGATCTCGCCGGGCCGCAGGCGGAAGTCCACGCCGTTCAGAACGGTGACCGGCGGAAACTCGACCGTGATGCCGGTGAGTTCCACGACGGGTGCTGCTGTGCTGTGTGTCATGCGAGCGCCTTCGTCGGCGTTCGGGCGGGCCGCGGGGGCACCGACCCGCCCGAACGGGTGAACTCAGTACTGGCGGTCCGGAAGGGCCGCCTTCGCGGCCTCCTGGTCGAACGCCTCGTCCTTCACGACGATGCGCTCCTCGACCTCCTCGCCCGCGACCACCTTCTTGATGACGTCGGCGAGGTCGGGGCCCAGCAGCGGGTTGCACTCGACGATGTAGTTGATCTTGCCGTCGGCGAGGGCCTGCATGCCGTCCTTGACCGCGTCGATCGTGATGATCTTGATGTCCTCGCCCGGCACCTTGCCGGCGGCCTCGATCGCCTCGATCGCGCCCAGACCCATGTCATCGTTGTGCGCGAACACCAGGTCGATGTCGTCGTGCGCGGTCAGGAAGCCCTCCATGACCTTCTTGCCGCCGTCGCGCGTGAAGTCGCCGGTCTGCGAGTCGATGATCTCCAGGTCGGTGCCGTCGATCGCGGCCGCGAAGCCCTCCTTGCGGTCGATCGCGGGAGCGGATCCGGTCGTGCCCTGCAGCTCCACGACCTTGTAGCCCTCGCCGTCGTACTGCTCGGCGGCCCACTCACCGGCCATCTCGCCCTCGAGAATGAAGTCCGATCCGATGAACGACACGTATGCGTCCTCGACCGTCGTGTCGACGGCGCGGTCGGTGAGCACGACCGGGATGCCCGCCGACTTCGCCTCCTGCAGGACGGCATCCCATCCGGTCTCGACGACGGGCGAGAACGCGATCACGTCCACTCCCTGCGCGATGTAATTGCGGATCGCGGAGATCTGGTTCTCCTGCTTCTGCTGAGCGTCCGAGAAGCTCAGCTCGAACCCGTTCTCGGTCGTGAGCGTGTCCTGGATGGACTTCGTGTTGGCCGCGCGCCAACCCGACTCCGCGCCGACCTGCGAGAAGCCGACCGTGATCGTCTCGCCGCCCCCTGCGGCCGGTTCGCCGCTCGCGCCGGGTTCTGCGGGGGGCGCCGAGCTGCAGGCGGCGAGCGCGACGAGCGAGGCGGCACCCGCGATCGCGAGCGCCGTGCGGATGATGTGGTGATGACGTGCCATGTTTCTCCTCCTTGAGAAACCCGGGCGGCGTTGCTCGGGCGGTGCACGGGGCGGGATCGTGGGAGCGATCTCGTGTCGAGATGTTAGCGCTCACAGAATGCAGGCGAAAGAGCGGTCGCGGATCGATGCCTGCCGGATTTCTCTTCGAACCTTCTTGACATCGCTTCGTAGTTTTGTTCGACTGATCGCATGCGGTGGCAGGGACAGGAACTGGGAATGGCGGACGCGAACGCGCTGCCCGGCATGGAGGTGCTCGACGGCCTCGTGCGCAGCGTGACGACGCCCGAGTTCGCGGGCGTCACGTTCCACGAGGTCGCGGCGAAGTCGGCCCTCAACCACGTGCCGCGCTCGAGCAGCATGCCGTTCGACTGGACGATCAATCCCTACCGGGGATGCACGCATGCGTGCGTCTACTGCTTCGCCCGCGGGACGCACGAGTACCTCGACCTCGACGCCGGCAAGGACTTCGACTCGCAGATCGTCGTGAAGGTCAACGTCGACGAGGTGCTGCGGCGCGAGCTCGCGCGGCCGAGCTGGAACCGCGAGCACGTGGCGCTCGGCACGAACACCGACCCGTATCAGCGGGCCGAGGGCCGTTACAAGCTGATGCCCGGCATCGCGACCGCTCTCGCGGAGTCGGGAACGCCGTTCTCGATCCTGACGAAGGGATCGCTGCTGCGCCGCGACCTGCCGCTGCTGACCCGGCTGCACGATCAGGTGCCGATCTCGATCGCGATGTCGATCGCCGTCTACGACGACGAGCTGCAGCAGGCGATCGAGCCCGGGACGCCGACCGCGCAGGCCCGCCTCGACACCGTGAAGGCCGCGGCAGACGCCGGGTTCCCGGTCTCGGTGTTCATGATGCCGATCCTGCCCCACCTCACCGACTCGCCCGAGGCGCTGGACGCGGCGCTCGCGCGGGTCAGGGCCGCCGGCGCGGCGCGGGTCGTGCACGGTGCTCTGCACCTGCGTCCGGGGGTCAAGCCGTGGTTCATGCAGTGGCTGGCGCGCGAGCATCCCGAGCTGCTGCCGGTGTATCGCGGCCTCTACCCCGGGGCCTCGGTCAACGCGCCGCAGGCATATCGCTCGATGCTCGCGCAGCGCATCCGCCCCCTCGTGCGGTCGCACGGGCTCTACGGCCGTTCGGACGAGGATCCGTGGCGCCGGCCCGTGACCGCGGGAGCAGGGCCCGCACAGGGGCAGCCGGGCTCAGCGCAGCCGAACCCGGCACGGATCATCACGACCTCGCGCGGCCGCGCCGCGGCGAAGGTCCGCCCGCAGGCACCGGAGCCCGCGCGCCTGTTCTGACGCGCGAGCCCCGATGGCTCAGGAGAAGCGGATCGTCGCGTCCTCGTTGTTGACGACGATCACCGGCGTGATGAGCGACAGCCCCGCCGCGCGGATGCTCGCCGGATCGAACGACACGAGCGGCTCGCCCGCCTTTACCTCGGCACCCTGGGCCACGAGCGGACGGAACCCGTCGCCCTTGAGTCGCACGGTGTCGATGCCGATGTGGATCAGCAGCTCGGTGCCGTCGGGGAGCGTCATCCCCACCGCATGCGCCGTCGGGAACATCGTCGTCACGATGCCGTCGGCCGGTGCGACCACCGTGTCGCCGGTCGGCTCGATCGCGACGCCCGGACCCATCGTCGCCTCCGCGAACATCGGATCGGGGACCTCCGACAGCGGCAGCACGCGCCCCGCGATGGGCTGCCGGAGCGTGACGACCGCCGGTGCGAGCGTGGCCACGGGCGCATGCGGCGTGACGCCCGAGGCCGTCGTCGCCGCGGGCTCCCGCCCCGCCATCAGATCCTCCATGGCGTCCTTCACGAACTGCACGTTCAGGCCGTAGACGACCTGCACGCTCTTCCCGCCCGGCTTCATGGTGCCCGCGGCGCCGGCGCGCCGCAGGGCGGCTTCATCGACCCTCGCGGGATCCGCCACCTCCAACCGCAGGCGCGTGGCGCAGTTGTCCAGCGAGACGATGTTGTCCTTGCCGCCCAGGCCCGCGATGAAGCGCTCGGCCGTGGCCGCGAACCGCGCGTCGCCCACGCTTCCCGTGTCGGTCGTCAGGTCCTCGTCGTCCTCGCGACCCGGCGTCTTCAGCCGGAACCTCAGGATGACGAAGCGGAACACGAGGAAGTAGATCACGAACCAGGCGACGCCCATGACCGGGATCAGCCACGGGTTCTGCGCGAGCGGATTGACCCAGCCCAGCACCAGATCGATGAAGCCGCCCGAGAAGCCGAAGCCCATGCGCACCGGCAGCAGCGCCGAGATCGCCAGCGAGATGCCCATGAACACCGCGTGGATGACGTACAGCCAGGGTGCCAAGAACAGGAACGCGAACTCAAGGGGCTCGGTGACGCCGACGAAGAACGACGCCACACCCGCCGACAGCAGGATGCCGCCCACCACCTTCTTCCGCGTGCTCTTCGCCGTCACGTACATCGCCAGGGCCGCGCCCGGCAGACCGAACATCATGATCGGGAAGAAGCCCGTCATGTACTGCCCCGTGACGCCGTACACGCCGTCGCCGCCCGCGCCGTCCAGGAAGTTCTGCAGGTCGTTGATGCCCGCGATGTCGAACCAGAACACCGAGTTGAGCGCGTGGTGCAGACCGAGCGGGATGAGCAGGCGGTTCATCATGCCGTAGATGCCCGCGCCCACCGGACCGAGGGTCAGGATCCATTCGCCGAAGGTCACGAGGCCTCCGAACACGAGGGGCCACACGAAGAACAGCGCGATCGCGACGAGCAGCGAGATCCCGGCGCTCACGATGGCGACCGAGCGCTTGCCCGAGAAGAACGAGAGCCAATCGGGCAGCTTCGTGTTCTTGAAGCGGTTGTACGCCCAGGCGCCGATCAGGCCGCACAGGATGCCGACGAACACGTTCTGCACCCTGTCGAACGCGGGGTCGACGGCCTCCAGCTCCGCCGCGCCGGTCAGCACCTGCACGGTCTCGGGCTTGAGCATCGTCGTCACCGTCAGCCACGAGACGAGACCGGCGAGCGCGGAGGTGCCGTCGGACTTGTCGGACATGCCGATCGCGACACCGACCGCGAACAGCAGCGCCATGTTGTCGAGGAGCGCACCGCCGGCCGCGGCGAAGAACGCCGATGCGACGTTCTCGCCGGCGGCTCCGGCGATCCAGTAGCCGATGCCGGACAGGATCGCCGCGACGGGCAGCACGGCGACCGGCAGCATCAGCGACCGGCCGAGTCGTTGGAAGAACTTCATCGTCTCTCCAGAGGTCAGGGGACGTCGTGCGTCCGGGCGCGCCCGGGACGGTGTCCGGGCTTGTCGAGGCAGACAGTACTCCGTACACGCTCGCCGGCGCGGCATCACAGGCCGACGCGCCGGATCGGATCAGCGGTAGTCGGGGGCGGCGGGCAGGCCGAAGAACTCCTCGAGCGAGTGATAGCCGCCCTCGTGATAGACCGCGGCGAGCTCGGGGCCGATGTACCGCAGGTGCCACGGCTCGGGCTCGTACCCCGTGGCGTGCGTGTGGCCGTGCTCGTAGCGGATAATCCAGCCGAAGCGCCACGAGTTCTGCGCGAGCCACTCGCCCTGCGGCGTCCCGCCCAACTCGTAGATCGTGCCGCAGCCCGCGGCACCGCACGCGACGACGTCGGCCGCGAGCCCGAGCTGGTGCTCGCTGAAACCCGGTCGCGCCGAGAGCGCATCGGCCTTCTGCTGCCCGCGCGCGCCGACCTGCGAGTCGTAGGTGCTCACCTGCGTGTCGTAGGACCGGTAGCCGCTGAAGAGCGAGAGGCTGCCCGCGCCAGCGTTCGCCGCCTCCGCGACGAGCTGCTCGAACGAGTCCACCACGTCGGCGCGCAGGCTGGCGTCGGTCACATGCGACGGCGGCACCCGCAGCTCGGCCGGGGCGTAGTGGATCGGATCGAGCGGGCGCTGCTTGTTCACCACGACCCACGGCAGCGCCGGATCGTCGAGCGACACGCACGGTGCGTCTCCGGCGCGAACCGCCGCGTGCATCGCCGCCGCGCCCCCGAACGCCTTCATGAGCGCGGCGGGGTCCTTCGCCCGGAGGGCGGCATCGGCGGCGCAGCCCTCGGGCGGATCCGCCGCCTCGACCTGCTCGATCACGGGCACGGGGATGAGCGCGGCGGGCGCCTCGGGCGCGCCTTCGCGCACGACCGCCGCGGCCTCTCCGCGGTCGACGAGCTGCGAGATGAGCGACACCTCGGCCACGAGCATGGTCGCCGCCGCGAGCGCGATGACCGCCACCCGCCGGGCGCGGCGCAGGAACACCGCCCGGCGTCGGGCGGCGACCCGCTGGGCGTAGCTCATGCGCTCCATTGTCTCCCCGGCACCTGAGCGTGTCGCGGGGAACCGCTGCCCCGGCGCGCCGTCCGCGTCGAGGCCGGCGGCGGGACTACGCGGCGAACTCCACGCCCCAGCGCGCGGTCCAGGTCTCGCCCGGCGCGAGGCGCCGCAGATCCTGACCCGAGTTGAAGGCGTCGGTGGGCGCGGTCATCGGCTCGATCGCGATCGCCACCGGGTGGCCCGGGTAGGCGTCGGTGACGAACGCCTGGATGTACCCCCAGTTCTCGTCCTGCCACATCGTCACGCGCCTGCCATACGGCGCCGTGAGCGTCGTCCGCACGCGCCCGTCGGGATCGCGCGCGAGCGATCCGAACCCCGTGTCGAGCTCGAGGTCGCCGACGCGGGCACCGCCGCGCAGGTCGAAGACGCCCGACACCGGCACCTCGGCGGTCGGGAGCAGGCGGTCGTCGACCTCGAACACGCTCGCGGCCGGCAGCGTGAGGGTCAGGTCGGCCGTCGGCACGCCGCCGATGCAGAAGAACGGGTGCGTGCCGAGCGCGACCGGAGCGTCGCCGTCGCCGACGTTGACGATCTCGTGCGTCACCTCGACGCCGGTGTCGGTCAGCGCATAGGTCACGCTCGTGCGCAGCGTGTACGGATAGCCGTGCTGCGGGAAGACCATCGCACGCAGCGTCACGGCCTCGTCGCGGGTCTCGATGATCTCGTAGGGCGTGTTGCGGAGGAGCCCATGGATCGCGTTGCTGCGGTCGGGCTCGGTGAGGTCGAGCTGCCGGGTCGTGCCGCCGTCGCTCCAGCGGCCGTCGCGAATGCGGTTGGGCCACGGCGACAGCACGATGCCGCTGCCGAACGGGGCGGACGTGCCCTCCGGGTAGCGGGCGACGATGTCGACGCCGCCGACCGACAGCCCGCGCAGCGCAGCGCCGACCTGGGCGATGTGGGCGGTGACCGTGCCTGCGTCGCCGTCGCGGCGGAGGTGCGTCTGGGCGCCGGTGGGATCGATGCGCTCGTTCATCCTCCGAGCCTACTCAGCCCGGCGGCGGGGCACCGTTGTCAAGCCGCTCCCGCGGGGAGCGCCCGCGTGATGGCCTGAGAGCATGAGCCGCACGAGTGAGCCCGCACGCGCCCGATGGGCGGGCATCCCGGACCTTCCGGGGCCGGATGCGACCTGGCGCCTCGCGCGCGACGGATACGCGTTCGGCCTCCGCGGCTACCGCCAGGTCGGGGCGGACGCGTTCCACACGCGCCTGATGGGGCGAGAGGTCGTCGTCGCACGCGGGGCGGAGGCCGCGCACGTGTTCGGCCAGCCGGACGCGTTCGAGCGGCGTGGCGCGATCCCTCGGTCGGTGGTGCACCTGCTGCAGGACGACGGGAGCGTGCAGCAGCTGGAGGGACAGCGCCACGCGTCGCGCAAGCGGATCATGCTCGATCTCGCACAGGAGGAGCGCGCCGGGCTCGTCGACGCCTTCCGGGACGCGTGGCCGCAGGTCGCGGCAGAGTACGCGCATCGCCCCGTGCCGGTGCGGGAGGTCGCGTCGCTGGCCCTGACCCGCGCGGCGCTCGCGTGGGCGGGCATCGCCGTGGATTCCGCGCGAGAGCAGGCGCTCAGCGGCGATTTCGACGCCATGGTCTCGCGAGCGGGCGCGATCGGCCCGCTCAACTGGGTCGCGCGGGCGCGTCGACAGCGCACGGAGGCGTGGGCGACAGAGGTCGTGCAGGATCTGCGCGCCCGCGGCGACCGCGCATCGGTCGCCGGCGGCCTCGCGCATCATGAGGACGAGGGTCGGCCCCTCGACGAGCGCACGGCCGCGATCGAGCTGCTGAACCTGCTGCGCCCGACCGTCGCGGTCGCGAGATTCATCGCGTTCGCCGTGCATGCGCTGCGCATGCATCCGGACTGGGCGTCCCAGATCCGCGGGGGTGAACCCGCGGCGACACGATGGGCAGCCGATGAGATCCGCCGCTTCTATCCGTTCTTCCCCATGGTCGGCGGCATCGCGAGCGAGCCGTTCGGCCTGCACGGCGAGTGGTTCGAGGACGGACAGTGGATGCTGCTCGACCTGTACGGCACGGATCACTCCCCCGAGCTGTGGGAGCGCCCCGATGTGTTCAACCCGGGCCGCTTCGCGACCGCTTCGCCGCTCAGCGTCGTCGCCCAGGGCGTGGGCGATCACCTCGCCGCGCATCGCTGTCCCGGAGAGCTCGCCACCACCGACCTGCTCGTCGCGACGCTCGAGATGCTCACGCAGGGGCCCGCGTACGCGGTTCCCGAGCAGGATCTGCGGATCAGCCTGCGGCGGATGCCCGCGGAACCGGAGGACGGCATGATCGTCGTCTTCGGCGCCTGACACGACGGATGCCGCCCTCGACGAGCGAGGACGGCATCCGGTCGGCATCCGTCAGGCGGTGAGCTCCGCGAGGGTCGGACCGCCGGTCAGCTCGTCGAGCAGGTCGTCGCCGGGACGCACCTCGTCGAACGGCGCCTCGATCTCGGCACGCTCGAGCATCTCGGTCATGCGGCGGCGGCGCTGGCGCGGGATGAGCGTCACGACGCGACCCGTGCGGCCGGCACGACCCGTGCGGCCGGCACGGTGCAGGTACGTCTTGTACTCGTCGGGCGCGTCGGCCTGGATCACGAGGTCGACGTCGTCGACGTGGATGCCGCGGGCCGCGACATCGGTCGCGACGAGCACGCGCGCGCGCCCCTTCGAGAAGCGCTCGATGTTGCGCGTGCGCTTCGCCTGGTTCAGATCGCCGTGCAGCGCGATCGCGTCGATGCCGGCGCCGTCGAACTGCTCGGCGAGCATCTCGGCGTACGCCCGCGTGCGGGTGAAGACGAGTGTCTTGCCCTCGCGGTCGACGAGCGAGTCGAGGATCTCGGGCTTCGCGCGGTGCTCCACGACGAGCACGCGGTGCTCGATCGTTCCGGTCTCCTGCGTCTCGCCGGCGACCTCGTACACCTGCGGGTCGACGAGGAACTCGTCGACGAGCGCGGCGACCTCGCGGTCGAGCGTCGCGGAGAAGAGCAGCTTCTGACCGCCCTCGGCCGTGAGGCGCAGGATCTCCTGCACCGGCTCGAGGAAGCCGAGCTCACACATGTGGTCGGCCTCGTCGAGCACCGACACCTGGATCTGCGAGAGGTCGAGCTTGCCCTGACGCTGCAGGTCGCCGATGCGGCCCGGCGTGCCGATCACGATGTCGACGCCCTTCTTGAGGGCGCCCACCTGGCGCGCCTGCGGCACGCCGCCGTAGATCTGCGTGGTGAAGAGGCCGACGCTGCGGGCGATCGCCTGCACCGTGCGGTCGATCTGCAGCGCGAGCTCGCGCGTGGGCGCCATGATCAGCGCGACCGGCGCGCGGCCGAACTCGCGCTTGGTGCCCGCCTTCGCGCGCAGGATCCTCTCCACGAGCGGAGCGCCGAACGCGATCGTCTTACCCGAACCGGTGCGGCCACGGGCGAGCACGTCGCGCCCGTCGAGGATCGCGGGCGCGGTGGAGGCCTGGATCGGGAACGGCTTCTCGGCGCCGAGTGCGGCGAGGGCGCGAACGATGTTGTCGCCCAGACCGAGGTCGGCGAAGGTCACCTCGGCGACCTCGTCCGCCTGCACGGCCTGCGCCTCGAGGCGCTCGTGCACGACGTCGATGCGGTCCTCCTGCGACTGCGAACGGGCGGGACGCTCGTCGCGGCGCTCGGCCCACTTGCGCTCGCCGTCGGTGCGGAAGCGCGGACGCTCGTCGCGGGCAGGACGCTCGTCGCGGTCGAAACGCGGACGCTCGTCGCGGTTGAAGCGCGGGCGCTCGTCGCGCGCAGGACGCTCGTCGCGGTTGAAGCGGGGACGCTCGTCGCGCGCAGGACGCTCGTCGCGCGCGAAGCGGGAGCGGTCCTCGCGCTCGAAGCGCGGGCGCTCGGCGCGGTCGAAGCGCGGACGATCCTCGCGGTCGAACGAACGGCGCTCGCCGTCGCGGGCGGGGCGGTCGAACGAACGGCGCTCACCGTCGCGGGCGGGGCGCTCGTCGCGGCGGAAACGCGGGCGGTCGTCGCGCTCGAAGCGCGGACGGTCGCTGCGGTCGAAGCGGCGCTCGCCGTCACGCGCAGGACGGGCGTCCCGGTCGAAGCGCGGACGCTCGGCGCGGGCGGGACGGTCGGCGCGGTCGAAGCGGCGCTCGCCGTCGCGCGACTCCCAGCTGCGCGCGGGACGGTCGTTGCGCTCGGTGAAGGGACGGTCGGCGCGGGGACGATCCGTCCGCTCGAAGCGGCGCTCGCCGCCCCGGGCCGGACGCGCGTCGCGCTCGAAGCGCGGACGCTCGGCGCGGTCCGGACGACCGGCGCCGTCCTCGCGACGTGCACCGCGCGATCCGTCGCTGCCGCGGCCGTCGAGACCGCGGAACGGGCCGCCGGTCTTCTTCTTGGCGTAGCGGGGATCGAAGTTCTGGGCGGGTCGACCGCCCGCGGGCTTCTTGTTCTTGGGCATGCGAAAGTAACGCACCTTCCATAGGTGTCATGCGGCCTGTCAGGACCACACACACCCGCGCATACGACGCGGCATCCCAAGCCGACCCTTCAGGATACCGAGTCCGCCTGGGAAACCGCCCGCGCGAGATCGCCCGCGAGGACGCGGGCGATCTCGGCGCTCAGGCGTCCCGGTTGTCCCGGCGTCGCAGCGGCGCCTGGACGTGCGAGGCCGTGGGCAGCGAGCCGTGCGGCTCGGCCGGGGTCGTCGCCGCGGGGCCGGTCCCGGCGGGCGCCGTGAGCGGCTCCCGCTCGTCCGACTCGCTCCGTGCCGCGCCGGCATCCGCGTCCGGCTGCGCATCGCCGTCGGCCGCACGGCGCCGGCCGTTCCTGCGCTCACGCGCGCCCTCGACGAGGTTGTAGAGCGTCGGGAGGACGATGAGCGTCAGCACGGTGGACGACAGCAGACCGCCGATCACCACGATCGCGAGCGGCTGCGAGATGAAGCCGCTGTGCCCCGTGATGCCCAGCGCCATCGGAGTGAGCGCGAAGATCGTCGCGAGCGCCGTCATGAGGATCGGGCGCAGACGGTTCGAGGCGCCCGCGACCGTCGAGTCGTGCACCGTCAGCCCCTTCTCGCGGTACTGGTTGACGAGGTCGACGAGCACGATCGCGTTCGTGACGACGATGCCGATCAGCATCAGCACGCCGATCAGCGACGCGACGCCGAGCGGCACGCCCGTCGCGATCTGCAGTAGGATGGCGCCGGTCGCCGCGAACGGCACCGACACGAGCAGCAGCAGCGGCTGACGCAGCGACTTGAAGGTCGCGACCATGATCACGTACACGATCAGGATGGCGGCCAGCATCGCCAGTCCCAGCTGCGAGAACGACTCGGCCTGGTCCTCGGCGACGCCGCCCACCTCGGCGTCCGCGCCGTCGGGCAGGTCGACGTCCGCGAGCGCGGCGTCCACCGCAGCGGTCGCCTCCGCCAGGTTGTCGCCCACGGGCGGGACGGCGATGGTCGCCGTGCGGCGCCCCTGCTGGGTCGTGATCGACGTCGGGCTGTCGGCCATCTCGACGCTCGCGACCTGCTCGAGCCGCACGGGGCCGGCCGCGGTCGGGATGACGAGGTCGCGCAGCTCCTCGATCGTCGCCGGCGGCTCCTCCGTCGCGATGTAGACCGTGAGCGACGTGCCGTCGATCTCGACCGATCCGGCCTGCTGCGGCCGCATGGCACCGGACACGATGCCGCCCACGGCGACCTCCGAGAGACCGCGCGCGGCGGCCTGCTCCCTGTCGACCTCGACCGCGATGTAGGGCAGCGAGGCGGCGAGGTCGTCGCTCACCTGGCCGATGCCGTCGCGGCCGTCCAGCGCGGCGACGATGTCCTCGGTCGCCTGCTGCAGCTCGTCGGGCCCCGGCGCGGTGACGGTGACCTCGATGTCGGTGGAACCGAAGCCGGCGGCCGCGTTCACCGACAGCTCGCCGACGTCCTCCAGACCGTCGAGGGCGTCCTGCACGTCGGCGCGCAGCGCCTCCTGGTCGACGGCCTCGTCGGTCACGATCGAGTAGGTCACGCTGCCGCCGCCGGAGAAGGCGTCGCGCAGCGGCGATCCGCTCGATCCGATCGAGGCCTGCACGGTCTCGATGCCCTCGATGCCCTCGAGCGCCTCCTCCACCCGCTGCGCGGCCGCATCGGCGGTCTCGAGGCTCGCGGTCGTCTCGAGCTCCTGCGAGATGGTCAGGGTGTTCTGTCCCGTGTCGCCCAGGAAGTTCACCTTCATGAGCGGAGCGGCCGCGACCGTGCCGCCCATCACGATCACGGCGAGCAGCAGCGTGATCCAGGAGTGCGTGAGCGTCCAGCGCAGGACCGGCAGGTACGCCCGCTGCAGACGGGACGGCGGCGCGGCCGGCGACTCCGGGTCGATGCGGTTCCCGTTCTCGTCCAGCAGCGGCTTGCCGGGGCGGAGGAACCAGTAGGCCAGAACGGGCACGATCGTGAGCGCCACGAGCAGCGATGCCGCCATGGCGATCGTCACGGTCATGGCGAAGGGCCGGAAGAGCTCCCCTACCATGTCGCCGACGAACACGATCGGCAGGAACACAGCGACCGTCGTGAGGGTGGACGCCGTGATCGCCATGGCGACCTCGCGCACGGCGAGGCGGATCGCGTCCCCCTTGTCGGCCCCCTCGACGTAGTGGCGCTTGATGTTCTCGATCACGACGATCGAGTCGTCCACGACGCGACCGATCGCGATCGTGAGCGCGCCGAGCGTCAGCATGTTGAGCGAGTAGCCGAACGCCTGCAGCCCGATGAAGGTGATCAGCACGCTCGTCGGGATCGAGATCGCCGTCACGAGCGTCGAGCGGATGGACAGCAGGAACACGAGGATGACGACGACCGCGAAGACGAGTCCGAGCAGGCCCTCGGTCGCGAGCGTCTCGATCGACTGCGTGATGAAGGGCGCCTGGTCGAACACGACCGTGAACTGCGCATCCGGGAACGTCTCCTCGAGCTGCGGCAGCACGCCGAGCACGCCGTCGGAGACCTCGACCGTGTTGGCCGCGGGCAGCTTGGTCACCGCGATCGACAGCGCATCCTCGCCGTTCACGCGCGAAATCGACGAGACCGGATCCGTGGTCAGGGCGACGTCGGCGACGTCCGAGATCGTCGGGACGTCGCCCGGCTGCCCGCCCTGCGCGCCGAGCAGCGGCAGCGCGGCGATGTCCTCGGCCGAGGTCAGCTTGATGCCCGTCTGGACCGTGAAGGTCGAGCCGTCCTCGGTGATCTCACCGCCGGGGAACAGGACGCCGTTCTGATCGAGTGCGTCGCTGATCGCCTGCTGCGAGAGCCCGCGCGCGGCGAGCGCCGCCTGATCCGGCGTGATCGTGATCCGCTGGCCGATGCCGCCCACGATCGACGCGGAGCCGACGCCGTCGATGTCCTCGATGTCCGGGATGGCGGTCGCCTCGAGATCCGCCTGCGCGGTCTCGACGTCGTCGAAGCCGGTGACGGCGATCTGGATCACCGGCAGGTCGTCGATGCTCACCGACAGCACCTGGGGGTCGACATCCTCGGGCAGCTGGCCGGAGATGCGGTTGATCGCCTGCTGCATCTTCTGCTCGGCCGTGGCGAGGTCGGTGCCGTAGGCGAACGACGCCTGCACGATCGAGGAGTTGGTGGTGCTGGTCGCGCTCGTGCCGTCGAGCCCGGCGACGCCCTGGATCGCGGTCTCGATCGGCGTGGACACGTCGTTCTCGACGACCTCGGGCGACGCACCCGGGTACGTCGTCATCACGAGCAGCTGCGGCAGCTCGATGGCCGGGATCAGCTCCTGCTTGAGCGTCGTGAGGGACAGGCCGCCGAAGATGGCGGCGCAGATCGTGATCAGCGCGATGAGGGCGCGGTTCTTCAGACTGAGGACGGCGAGTCTCGACACGGGAATCTCTCGTTGGGGGAGGTGGGGGGCGCCGACGGCGAAAAGCGCCGATACGGTGCTGTATCCACGCTCATTCTGGCATGAGGCCGGCGCGGGCCCCGCGCCGCCTTTCTATGGCTCTGCCGTGAATGCCGCGCCGAGCGCGGCGCCCGCCAGTGCGGCGGCGACCGTGAGCGCGAGCGTGCCGAGCGCGTTGCCCCACGCCGCCCTCCGCCGTCCCTCCCGCGCGAGGAGTGCGCCGTCGACCGCGACCGTGCTGAAGGTCGTGTACCCGCCGAGGAGCCCCGTCCCGAGCACTGCCACCAATGCCTGATCCAGCGCGAGCCCCGTGACGAGCCCCAGGGCGAAGGAGCCGGAGACGTTGACGAGCAGGATCGCCCAGGGGAACCGCTCGGGCAGCCGGCGCGACAGCGCGACGTCCGCGAGCCATCTCAGACCCGCGCCCGCCCCGCCCGCGAGCGCGACGCCGGCGAACAGCAGCGGCGTCATGCGGCCCGCCCTCCTCGCCGTCGGGCGATCGCCGCCCCCGCTCGCACGCCGGCGATCGCCGCACCTCCCGCCGCGAGCAGCGCCACGCCGGCGAGCAGCATCGCGGCGAGCGCCAGGCCGGTGCGGCCGACGTCGGCCAGCAGCACGGCGAACCCGCTGTACGTCGTGAATCCGCCGAGCACCCCGGTGCCGAGGAACGCCCGCCGGGCGGGGCCGCGGTCGCCGAGGCCCCGACGACGACGCCCAGCACGCCGGATCCCAGCACGTTGATCGCGATCGTGGCGATCAGCGCGTCGAAGGCGCTTTCGCCGCTGAACGGCAGCAGCAGCGCCTGACGCAGCGCGACCCCGAGCACGCCCCCGGCCACGACGAGCGGCAGCAGCCTCCACGGGATCACGCGATCAGCCTAGGCGGGGCGAACCGCGACGCCGGCGAGCGCGGCTCTCACCTCCCCCATAGCCTGCGCCCGTACCTTCGGGAGCACAGAGGGAGTACTTCCACGCGGTGGATCCGTCAATACGGACTCGTCTTCGAGTCCCGGGTCGCCGGCTCCGGCGGCGGAGCGAAGGAGACTTTGGCAGACGTCGGCTGCGCCGACCCTTCCGAGAGGACCTCATGAGCAAGCTCGACCGCTTCATCTCGCTCGCCAAGAAGGCGATGGACTCCGGCGCCTCCTCCTCGTCGCATCGAGGGAGCTCCTCACAGGGTGACTGGATGAACAAGGCCCGCGGCGCCGTGGAGTCGCTGCTCGGGGACACGCAGTCGTCGGGCGGCCAGCGAGGTCACGCGGCGCCGCCGTCGTCCGACCGGTTCGGCACCCCCGGCGATCGCGTCGGCGGACGTGCGCCCTCCACTCCCCTGCAGCCGCCTGCCGCGGCGGGAGCGCGGGCACCGCACCGGGGCGGCGCGGCCCCGTCCGGATCGCCCCAGGATCGCGCCGCCATCGCGCGCTACGACTACCTGCTGCAGACCGCTCGTCCGGATCAGATCGAGCAGGTGCACCGCGAGGCGTTCGCCCGCCTGACACCCGACCAGCGCGCGCAGGTGGCGGAGCGCATGCGGTCCGAGCTGCCGCCGCACGAGCGCCCGCGCTCGGCCGACGCCCCGGAGCTCGCGCGCACGGCGGCCCGCGCGGAGGCCATGCAGCCCGGCCGGCTGCGGGGCATCCTGGCCCGCAGCGGCGGGATCGCGGGCGGCGTCGCCGTCGGTGGCCTGCTCGCGACCGTCGCGGGCGGCGCCATCGTCACGGGCGTCGGCGCCTCCCTGATCGGCGACGCGCTCACCTCGGGCGTCGACTTCGACGCCATGGCGGAGAGCCTCGACATGGGCTCCCTCGCCGAGAGCGCCGACGGCTTCGTCTCCGGAGCGGGGGACTACGTCCAGGGCGTCGGCGACCAGGTCTCCGAGGCCGGCGGGGCGCTCGGAGACCTGGGGTCGAGCTTCGGCCTTCCCGGTCTCGACGACCTGTTCGGGCGCTGACTCCGCGGCGATCGCTTCGCGTCGATCCGCTCGCGCCTCACAGGCTGCGCTCGGCGTAGACGCGCAGCGCGTCGCGCACGAACGTCGCGCCGTCGACGCCGCCGTAGTTCCGCGCGAACCGCTCGTCCGCCACGTACATGTCGGCGAGTCCCGTCACGTAGCCCGCGATGTCGCCGCGATCGGCGGCGGGCGTGCCCGGAATGCCCCGCAGCCATTCGACGTGCCGGCGGGCGAGCTCCTGCGCCTGCTCGGACGCGGGATCGGCGCCCTCCTCGGCCGCTGCCGCCCAGTCGCGCGACAGGGCGGCAGCCCGCTCCTGCCAGCCACGACGGTCGTCGTCGCTCATGCCCCGCCACCAGGCGTCGCTGCGGGCGTACGCCTCGGCACCCCAGCGCTGCTCGACCTCGTGCTTGTACTGCGTGTGGTCGAAGCCGTCGAACATCTTCTCTGCCATGAGTTCCTCCTGTTCCTCGAGTCCGCGGATGGTGCCCGTCACCGCGGCGATCTGCCGCCCGATCCGCTCCCGCTCGCCGCGCAGCCACTCGAGGTGCGCCTCGAGTGCGCGCCGCTCGTCGGTCTCGCGCGCGAGGACCGCCGAGATCTGCGGCAGTCCGAGCCCGAGTTCGCGCAGCAGCAGGATGCGCTGCAGGCGCACGAGCGCGCGTTCGTCGTAGTAGCGATAGCCGTTCGCGCCGACGCGCGACGGCGGCAGCACTCCGAGGTCGCCGTAGTGCCGCAGGGCGCGGCTCGTGGTGCCCGCGAGCTTCGCGACCTGCTGGATCGACCAGTCCATCCGTGGGTCCTTCCTTTCGCCTCCGACGCTAGAGGTTGACGTTGCGTCAAGGTCAAGCCCGGCGAGAGCGACGATTTCGACGGAGCCCTCGACATTCGAGATATATCGTGTTCTACTCATCACATCGAGATATATCTCGAGTTCACCGAAGGGATCGCAACAGTGGAGAAATGGATCGTCCAGCCCGGCCAGACCCGGGTGATCGACGTCGAGGGCGTCCGCCGCCTGAAGGTGGGCCTCGCCGGCGGGCAGATCGACATCATCGGACACGACGAGCCGGGGACGCGCGTCGAGGTGCACGGCGTCACGGTCAAGGACCTGCGGATCGAGATCACGGGCGACGAGCTCGAGATCGACCACCCGCAGCTGCGGTGGGACAACTTCCTCGAGGTCTTCCGCAACTTCGGCTCGGGCGGGCCTCGCGCCGAGATCAGCGTGGCCGTGCCTCGCAGCGTCGCGCTCACGCTGGGCGTCGTCAGCGCCGGCGCCCTGGTGGCGGGCCTCGCCGCCGAGGCGCGTGTCAACACCGTCTCGGGCGACGTGCTCGTCGACGGCCTCGCGGCCGACCTCACCGCCAACGCGGTCTCGGGCGACGTGCAGGCCCGCGGGCTCGAGGGCGCCTTCTCGGCCAACACGGTCTCGGGCGACGTCACCGTCACGGGCCGCATCCGCCGCGCATCGGTCGACTCCGTCTCGGGCGCCACGATGATCGACGCCGACGGCCCGATCGACCAGGTCGGCGTGAACACCGTCAGCGGCGCCGTCACGGTGCGGCTCGACGAAGGCCTGCCCGCCAACTACGTGGCCCGCACGGCCGGCGGCAAGATCGTGCTCGACGGCGTCGTGCGCTCCTCGGGCGGACCGAGCAACGTCAGCACGTCGGTCGGCGAGCTGTCGGGGTCGTTCGTCGACGTGCGCGCCAACACGGTCTCGGGCGATGTCACGGTGCTGCGTCGCCGCGCCTCGGCGCCCGCCGAGCCGTCGGCCCCCGCGGAGGAGGCGCTCTGATGCCCCCGGTGTTCTCCCACGGCGACCTGCGCCTGTATCTGCTGAGCCTGCTCGCCGAGGCGCCGCGCCACGGCTACGACATCATGCAGTCCCTCGCCGAGCGCACGGGCGGCACGTACACCCCCAGCGCGGGAACGATCTATCCGCGCCTGGCCAAGCTCGAAGAGGAGGGGCTCGTGACCAAGACCTCGGATGGCCGCAAGACCGTCTACGAGATCACGGACGCCGGGCGGGCCGAGGTGCAGGACCGCGCCGACGACATCGCCGGCATCCAGGCGGGCCTCGCGGACACCGTGCGGCTCATCGCCGACGAGGTGCGCACGAGCGTGCGCGAGGCGATGAAGAGCCTGCGCGCCGACCTCGCGGCCGCCACGAACGAGGCGCCGGACGCGTCGACGTCGTCCTCGCCCGGCGCGGACGATGCGCGCGTCCGCTCCCGCGAGGAGCTGCACCGGGCCGAGGCGGCGATCGCCGACTTCCGCGGCCGCGTGCGGGCCGAGCTGCGCTCCCACGTCGCGCGGGGCGGCGAGCTGCAGGCCGCGGTGGTCGACGCCCTGCAGGCCGGGCTCGACGCCGCGGCGACGTCGCTCAGCGAGTCGCTGCGCCGCTGAGCGCGGCGCGGCGGAGTCGCGGCGCCGATCCGCGCCTCCGCCGACATGCGAATGCCCCGGGACACCGGGGCATTCGCATGCGGGGACGGACTGGGATCAGCCCTCGACCTCGGGGAAGTCCTCGTGGTCCTGCAGCAGCTCGCCCTGGGGCACGACGAGGATCGCGCGGTGCTGCCGATGGGACAGCCGGGCCGCGACTGATCCCGTGAAGAACTGCCGGATCGACTCGCCGAAGCCCCGCTTGCGCGTGCCCACGACGATGAGCTTGGCGTCGATCTTGTCGGCGAAGTGCTTGATCGCGAGCGCGGGATCGCCCACCAGCTGGCGCACCTCCCACGCCACCGGGCTGTTCACGAGCACGGACTCCGCGTTCGCCCGGACGACCTGGAGCTCGCCCTCGCCGGCCTGCACGTTGATGTCGACGGGGGCCGAGTGCACGTAGCCGTCCGGGTCCTCGTACGTGACGAAGCGCGTGACATCCACGTGCACGACGGCGAGCGGCGCGCCGAGCAGCGCCGCATAATGAGCCGCCTCCTGCAGCACGCGCGGCGACTGATCGGGGATGATCGCGGCGATCACGGCGCCGCGCAGGGCGGCGTCGACGGCGGACTGCTGGGCCCGCGCGCTCGCGGACGGCTCATCGGTAGACGGCTGATCGGTCATCCTGCAACCCCTTCCCGGTGGCGCGGTCGGCCGAGGCGCCGAGGCCGCGTGGTATTCTGAATCCTACTCTTCACCGGCTTCCGTGCCGGTTTCCGCAGCAGCCGAGGGAAAGTGATCCCGGCTCGACGTGAGGGGGTCTCGCGCATGGGGCGTGGCCGTCAGAAGGCGAAGCACACGAAGCTCGCCCGCGAATTGAAGTCGTTCAGCCCGACTGTGAACTACTCGGCGCTGGAGCGCGAGCTCGGGCACCCGAGCGACGACAGCGAGTACGTCGACAAGTGGGCCGACATGTACGGCGACGAGAGCGACGAGGACGAGGACGAGTATCAGGCTCAGAAGGCCTGAACCCTCTCTCACTCTCGCGCAGTGAAGCGCCCGGCGCCGCGGCACCGGGCGCTTTCGCGTGCCCGTGAACGGGCCGGCGTCGCGTCGCGCGTGCTCAGGAGGTCTGGGTGCCCTCGACCCACGCGAGGTACTCAGGCGTGACCGTGCCGGTCACGTAGCGCCCGTCGAAGCAGCTCATGTCGAGGTCCTCGAACGTCGCCTCCCCCTGGGCGCTCTCGATGATGGCGTCCTTGAGGTCCTCGACCTCCTGGTAGACGAGGTAGTCGGCACCGAGCTCCTCGGCGATCTCCGGGATGGTGCGGCCGTGCGCGACGAGCTCGTGGCGCGACGGCATGTTGATGCCGTACACGTGCGGATGGCGCACGGGAGGCGCGGCCGACGCGAACGTCACCGACTTCGCGCCCGCATCCCGCGCCATCTGGACGATCTGCTTGCTCGTCGTGCCGCGCACGATCGAGTCGTCGATCAGCAGCACGTTCTTGCCGCGGAACTCGCTCGACATCGCGTTGAGCTTCTGGCGCACGCTCTTCTTGCGCACCGCCTGGCCCGGCATGATGAACGTCCGGCCGACGTAGCGGTTCTTGTAGAAGCCCTCGCGGTACTCGATGCCGAGGACGCGCGCGACCTCCATCGCGGCGGGGCGCGACGAGTCCGGGATCGGCATGACGACGTCGATCAGCCCCTCGGGAACGTGCCGGGCGATCGTGGCGGCGAGCTTCGCGCCCATCCGCAGACGCGACTCGTACACGGGCACGCCGTTCATGATCGAGTCGGGACGCGCCAGGTAGACGTACTCGAACGAGCACGGCAGCAGCTTCGGGTCGTCCGCGCACTGCTTCGTGTGCAGCGTGCCGTCGCTCGAGATGAACACGGCCTCGCCGGGCTCGACCTCGCGCACGATCTCGTAGTCGGCGTTCTCGAGCACGAGCGACTCGCTCGTGACCACCCAGTCGTCCACGCCTTCCGGGCCCACGCGACGGCCCAGGATGAGGGGGCGGATGCCGTACGGATCGCGGAAGGCGAGAAGTCCGTAGCCCGCGATGATCGAGATCACGGCGTACGCGCCCTCGATGCGCCGGTGCGTCCGCGCGACGGCCTCGAAGATGCGCTCGGGCTCGAGGTCGACGGGGCTCGTCGTCGCCTGCAGCTCGTTCGCGAGCACGTTCAGCAGCAGCTCGGTGTCGCTGGAGGAGTTCAGGTGCCGGCGGTCGCGCTGCCCCATGTCGATCGTGAGCTCGCGCGTGTTCGTGAGGTTGCCGTTGTGGATCAGGATGATGCCGTACGGCGCGTTCACGTAGAACGGCTGCATCTCCTCCTCGCTGGAGGCGGTGCCCTTCGTGGCGTAGCGCACGTGACCGAGGCCGACGTTGCCGAGCAGCGAGCGCATGTCGCGCGTGCGGAAGGCCTCGCGCACCATGCCCTGCGCCTTGTGCGTGTGCATCACGCCGTTCGGCTCGGCGGTCGCGATGCCTGTCGCGTCCTGACCGCGGTGCTGAAGGAGGAGGAGAGCGTCGTAGATGTCCTGGTTGACCGGGGCGCGCCCGACCATGCCGACGATTCCGCACATAGGGGTGTTACTTCATCCGTTCTGTCTCAGAGGCGCCCGCGGGCGCTCTCCGCGTAGGTCGAGACGAGGCGCACGGCACCGCCGTCGACGCCCTTGGCGCCCTGCTCGAATGCGTCGCCGCCCTCGGGCAGCGCGCCCTCGCGCACCACGCCGACCTGCCATGCGGGGATCCCGGCGTCCTCGATCAGGCCGATCGCCTCTGCGGCCTTGTCGGCCGAGACGACGGCCATGAAGCCGATGCCGAGGTTCCACGTGCCCTCGCTCGACTCGAGCGTGGTGCCCGCGATGTCGCTCAGCACCTGGAACACGGCCGAAGGCGCCCACGTGGAGCGATCGACGTCGACCCAGGTGCCGACGGGCAGAACGCGCGCGAGGTTCGCCGCGATGCCACCGCCGGTGACGTGCGTGAGCGAGTGGATGTCGTCGCCGAGCTTCGCGATGAGTTCGAGCAGCGGCGTGGTGTACAGGCGCGTCGGCTCGAGAAGCGCCTCACCCCACGTGACGCCGAAATCCGCCGCGTGGTCGCCGTAGGAGATGCCCGCGCGCGTGATGATGTGGCGCACGAGCGAGAAGCCGTTGGAGTGGATGCCGCTGGAGGCGAGGGCGATGACCGCGTCTCCCGCCTTCACGCGCTCGGCACCGAGAACCTCGTCGGCCTCGACCACTCCCGTCGCGGCGCCTGCCACGTCGTAGTCGTTCTGGCCCAGCAGACCGGGGTGCTCGGCGGTCTCGCCGCCGACCAGTGCCGTGCCGGTGAGCGCGCACGCCTCGGCGATCCCGCGCACGATGTCGGCGATGCGCTCGGGGAAGACCTTGCCCGTGGCGATGTAGTCGGTCATGAACAGCGGCCTGGCGCCCACCACGACGATGTCGTCGACGACCATGCCGACGAGGTCGTGGCCGATCGTGTCGTGCTTGTCGATCGCCTGCGCGATCGCGACCTTGGTGCCGACGCCGTCCGTGCTGGTCGCGAGCAGCGGGCGCTTCATCCCGACGAGGGCACCGGCGTCGAACAGCCCGGCGAAGCCGCCGACGCCTCCGAGCACCTCGGCGCCGTGCGTGGCCTTCACGGACGCCTTCATCAGCTCGACGGCGAGATCGCCGGCGGCCGTGTCCACACCGGCCTCGGCGTAGCTCGACGACGCGCGGGCAGGGGAGGTTTCGGCGGGTGCGGCAGCCACGCGTCCAGACTACCGGGCGGAATACTGGGAGAGAGCCGCTCGGCCGCGTCCCTGCCGGTGCGTGCGGCAGGAATAATGGCGGGCATGACGGCACCCGACTGGCACGTCCGCGAGGACTGCAGCCCCTCGGTGCTGGTCGCGCTCTATCTGCGTCAGGCGCTCGGCGTGCGCCATCCGGACGAGCTGCCTCAGCTCCGCGGCGTGGAGCGCGGTGCCGAGGCGAGCGAGGGTGTCGAGCGGCTGTGGCGCCGCTACTGGGACATGACGGTCGAGCCCGAGGCCCACCCCTCCCCCGTGCCGCTCGAGCTGGTCGAGGGGTTCGGCACCCACGTCGCGCTGCCGGCGTACGCGGATGCGCTGCGCCAGGCCGCCGCCCCGCACGGTCCGCACGCCCTCGCGTACGCGCACGACGCGGCCGTGCGGTACGACCGGATGCGCCGCTCGTACCGGGGCTACGCGGGCGCCGTGGTGGAGTTCGAGCGCCGGGCGGGCCGCCGCGCGCACGACTTCCGTCTCGACGTGCAGGTGCTGCCACTCGCGCAGCGCGGCGTGTGGTGGATCGGCGCGCTCACCATTGCGGTGTCCGACACCCTGCGCGGAGACGTCGCGGCGTTCGACGCCGCGATGCAGCCCATCCTGCGCGAAGTGGGCTGATCCCGCCGCACCTCTTGCATGATTTCGGTAAAGGCCGAATAATTCTTGTCAAGATAGACGAGACGAGAGGTCGCCGTGCAGACACGTGCAACGCCCGGATCAAGAGGCGTCGACGTCCTCAGCATCGGCGAGACGATGGCGCTCGTGGTGCCGGCCCGCGCCGAGCGCGTCGAGGCGGCCGAGGACTTCCGCATCGAGACGGGCGGTGCCGAGTCGAACGTCGCGTGCCACCTCGCCGCAGCGGGGCGACGAGCGGCCTGGCTGAGCGCACTCGGGGACGACGCGCTGGGCAGGCGGGTGCGCTCCCGCCTCGACCGGGCAGGCGTCGACACCGCCGCCGTCCGCCTCGACCCGTCCGCCCCCACGGGCCTCTACGTGAAGGATCCCGGAGCGGGCGTGAGCTACTACCGCCGTGGCTCGGCCGCGTCCCGTCTCTCTCCCGACGACCTGACGAGGATCGCGTGGGACGACGTGCGCATCCTGCACCTGTCGGGGATCACCCCGGCGCTCTCGGCGAACTGCCGCGCCCTCGTCGACGCCGCGATCGACGCGGCACGGGCGCACGACGTGCTGGTGAGCTTCGACGTCAACCACCGCCCGGCGCTGTGGCCGGACGTCGAGACCGCCGCGACGGTGATCGGCGCGGCGGCACGACGTGCGGACATCGTGTGGACAGGCCGCGACGAGGCCGCCGACCTGTGGGGCGCCGGGACCGCCGACGACGTGCGCGCGCTGTTCCCCGACGCTCCCCACCTCGTCGTCAAGGACGCGGATGTCGAAGCTGTCGAGTTCTCGCGCGACGAGCGCATCGCCGTCCCCGCGCGGCGGGTCGAGGTCGTGGAACCCGTGGGGGCGGGAGACGCGTTCGCCGCCGGCTGGCTCGACGGCCTGCTGGGCGGCGCGGACGCCGCCGAGCGCCTTTACCGCGGCCACGCCTTCGCCGCGCGCGCCCTGTCCAGCACGCACGACGTGCCCGCGGATGAGCAGGCCCCGTCGACGCCGGAGCCACGCGCATCGCGCGAAGCCCTCCCCACGAGCAGGAAGTGAGAGTCATGACGGATCACAGCACGGCGGCCGGGAGCGCACGCGGCGAGCGCGGCGCCTTCGACGAGATCTTCGCCGGGGCGCCGCTCATGGCGATCCTGCGCGGCATGGGCGTGGAACGCAGCCTCGCGCTGGCCCGTACGGCATGGGATCTCGGCATCGAGGCGGTCGAGGTCCCGCTCCAGTCGGCGACGGACGTCGAGGCGCTCGCCGCCGTGGTCGCCGCGGGGAGGGAACGCGGCAAGAAGGTCGGAGCGGGAACGATCCTCGACCGCGCGGGCGTGCGGACGGCGGCCGACGCGGGCGCCGCCTTCACCGTGAGCCCCGGCCTCGACCTCGAGGTGGTCGAGGCGAGCGAGGCGGCAGGCATGCCGTCGCTTCCCGGCGTCGCCACCGCGTCCGAGGTGCAGCGCGCCTCCGTCGCCGGCCTGCGCTGGCTGAAGGCCTTCCCCGCATCCGCCCTGGGCACCGAGTGGTTCACCGCCATGCGCGGCCCGTTCCCCGACGTGCATTTCGTCGCGACCGGCGGCCTCAGCGCGGCCAACGCCTCGCGGTTCCTCGACGCCGGCGTGCGGGTCGTCGCGGTCGGCTCGGCGCTCGGGGATCCGGAGGAGCTCGCCCGCCTCGCGGAGGTGTTCGACCGATGACGACCCGCCGCATCGGACCGCTCGACAAGTCCTTCCCCGCGAGCCTGGAGGGACACGACGCGTCCGCCCTCGCCACGCCGCTCGCCGAGTTCTCCACGCCCCTGCTGGCGCTCGACGGCGATGCGCTCGCCCACAACGTGCGCACGATGGCCGCCTGGGTCGCGCGGCGCGGCCTCGAGCTCATGCCGCACGGCAAGACCACGATGGCGCCGGTGCTCTGGCGGCGCCAGCTCGAGGCCGGCGCGACCGGCATCACGGTCGCCACCGGGTGGCAGGCGGACGTCGCGCTGCGCGCGGGCGTCGGCACCGTGCAGATCGCCAATGCGTGCACCGATCCCGCGCTGCTGCGCCGCCTCGCCGCATGGCTCGCGGATCATCCGGCCCAGGAGGTGGTCTGCTGGGCCGATTCCGCGGCGACGATCGACGTGCTGGAGGCGGCGCTTCCCGACGGCTCAAGGCTCGGCGTGCTCGTCGAGCTCGGCGCGGCAGGCGGGCGCACCGGCTGCCGCGACGCGGACGAGCTCGTCGAGCTCGCGCGGAGGGTCGCAGCGTCGGACGTCCTGGAGCTGCGCGGCGTCGCCGGCTACGAGGGCGCCCTGGCCCACGACCGCTCGCCCGCCGCCCTCGCGGCCGTCCGCGCGTACTGCGACGAGCTCGCCGCACTCGTGGAGCGGGTCCGGCCCCACGTCGTCGGCAGGCCCTGGATCACGGCGGGCGGCAGCGCTTACTTCGACCTGGTGGCCGAGAGCCTCGCGCGCGTGCGCGACGCGCGCGCCATCCTGCGCTCGGGGGCCTACGTGGTCCACGACGACGGCTTCTACCGGGGCATCTCCCCGCTCGATCCCGCTCGCGCCGAGGACGCCGAGTTCCTGCGTCCCGCGATGCACGGCTTCGCGCGCGTGGTCTCCCTGCCCGAGCCGGGCCTCGCCCTGCTCGACGCGGGCAAGCGCGACCTCCCCTTCGACGAGGGACTGCCGGTGCCCCTCGGCGTCGCGGGCGCTCTCGGCGGCGCGGAGCGGCCCCTGCGCGCCGAGATCACCGCGCTGAACGACCAGCACGCGTTCCTGCGCTGGCAGGGATCGTCTCCCGTCGCCGTCGGCGACGTCGTGCGGCTCGGGCTCTCGCACCCCTGCACCGCCTTCGACAAGTGGCGGCTCATCCCGGTCGTCGGCGCCGACGGCATCGTCACCGAGGCGCTCGAGACCTTCTTCTGAGACCGCGCGCCCCCGCTGGGGTCGGACGGGCGGATGGGGCGGGGCGGCTCAGCCGCGCCGCACCTCGTCCAGGTAGCCGTAGACGGTCACGCGCGAGACGCCGAGCCGTGCGGAGACCCGATCCGCGGCCCGCTTGATGTGGAACGCTCCGCGCGAGTCGAGCAGACGGAGGACCTCGATCCGGTCGGACTTCCCCATGTCGGGCGTGGGCTTGCCGACCGTCGCGATGGCCTCCGAGATCATGTCGTCGAGGACGCGGGCGATGTCCGGGCCGACGACCTCCTTGGGCCCCTCCGCCTCGGCCTGCGGTGCGGGTGCGAGGGCGGCGATCGCGTTCAGCGCGCTCTGCATCGGCGTGAGGTCGACGTTGATGCACAGCGCCGCGAGGATGCGCCCCGCGGGGTCGCGGTAGTAGACCGACGAGCTGACGAGCTCACGCCCGTCCACCGTGCGGCCGCGATAGCCGAAGGCGTTGTGGTCGGCGCTCTCGTCGCGCAGCACCTCGAACCCGAGGTTCGTCGAGGGGCCGCCGACGCTGCGACCGCTCACATGGCCGTTCACGATCGCGTAGATGGAGTGGTCGAGGTCGCGCGAGGAGAGGTCGTGCAGCACGACCTCGCAGTGGGACCCGACCGCGGCGGCGATCGCGCGCATGACGGGCTCCACGACGCGATGGAGATCCTCGACGCTCTCGAAGCGGGCATCCGTGGCGGGCAGCAGCGTGGGCACGTGTGTCTCCGTTCGTCGCCGTCCCGCCATTGTCTCATTTCGCCGGTGTTACTCGTATATATAATTTCTGCTAAGACACTAGAACTTCTGTTAAGTCGCTGTTAGCGTGCTCGCAACGTCGCTCGATGAGCGACGCCCACCGAACGTCCGGCTGGAGTACTCCAGCCCCTCCGGGGAGGATTCCTGTGAACACGACACGACAGCAGCACGCCCGGGGAGCAGGCGCATGAATCGCGGAACGCGCGTGCCGCTCAGCCGGGCGCAGAAGCGGACGATCGCCGGCGGCTCCATCGGCACGCTGATGGAGTACTTCGACTACTACCTCTACGGGCTGGCGTCGGCCACGGTCTTCCCCGCGGTCTTCTTCTCCCAGGAGGACCCCTTCGTCGCGCAGCTGTCCTCGTTCGCGACCTTCGCCGTGGGCTTCATCCTGCGTCCCGTCGGCGGTCTCGTGTTCGGCCACATCGGCGACCGGCTGGGCCGCAAGGTGACGCTCCTCGTGACCGTGATCGGCATGGGCATCACCACCGCCGCGATCGGCCTCATCCCGCCCGACGCGATGATCGGCCTCGCGGCGCCGCTGCTGCTGCTGTTCCTGCGCATGCTGCAGGGCCTGTTCGTCGGCGGCGAGATGGGCGGGGCGGCGACCATGGTGGTCGAGCACGCGCCCGCCGGGCGGCGCGGCCTCTACGGCGCCTTCCTGATCAGCGGCGCCGGCATCGCGAACGTCGCCTCCGCGGGCATGATGGCGGGCCTCGGCCTCGGCCCCGACTCGTTCTTCATGACGTGGGGCTGGCGCATCCCGTTCGTGTTCGCCCTGGTCCTGGCGATCATCGCGATCCTGCTGCGCCGTCAGCTCGAGGAGTCCGAGGAGTTCACGCGGCACACGCAGGCGATCGCGATCGGACAGGTGAAGCGCTCGGCGCCGCTCGTGGAGGTGCTGCGTCACCCCAAGAACGCCGTCCTCGGCATCCTGATCGGCCTGCCGCAGTCGATCGCGGGCTACGTCGTGCTCACGTTCGGGCTGTCCTTCATGGTCTCGGAGGGCACGGCGGCGCAGGTCGGCTTCATCGGCACGATGATCGTGGGCGCGCTCCAGATCGTCGTCGCGCCGTCGTACGGCGCGCTGTCGGACCGGATCGGACGGCGCACCGTGTACATCGCCGGCTGCATCGGCTTCGCCGCGCTCGTCTGGCCGACCTTCCTTCTGTACGGCACCGGCAACGAGTGGCTGATCTGGCTGGGCATGATCGTCGGCTTCGTGATCCCCGGCGTCGCGATGCAGGGCACGCTCCAGACGATGCTCACCGAGATGTTCGACGTCGAACAGCGCACGACGGGCGTGAACATCGGCTATCAGCTCTCCAACACGCTCGGCGGCGGTCTCGCGCCGCTCATCGCGACGGCGCTCGTCGGCTGGGCTCAGGGCGAGATCTGGCCGGTCGTGGTCTACGTCGTCGTGATCTGCGCGGTGGGAGCGGTCGCCACCGCGGCGGCGACGTTCCGGATCGGCACCGGGACGGGCGAACCGGCACGCGAGCTCCACGCGGAGCGCGCGTGACGCGCGTCGTCATCCGAGGCGGCACGGTCGTCGGCGCGGACGGGGACTCCCCCGTCCGCGCCGACGTGCGCGTCGAGGACGACCGCATCGTCGAAGTCGGGACGATCGCCGGCGGCCTCGCCGACGCCGACGCGGTGATCGATGCGGACGGCCGCCTCGTCGTCCCCGGCTTCATCGACGCCCATGCCCACGCCGAGGGGACGGTCTTCGACGAAGCCGTGCAGCTCGCCCTGCTGCGTCAGGGCATCACGACGGTGATCGGCGGGCAGGACGGCATCTCGTACGCGCCCGGGGACGGCGCGCACGCGTCGACCTACTTCGCCGCCATCAACGGCCCTCACCCCACGTATCGCGGGCCGCGCGTCGCCGACCTGCTCGCGACGTACGACGGGCGTATCCCGCTCGGCGTCGCCTACCTCGTCCCCGCCGGCACCGTCCGGCAGCAGGTGATGGGCTCCGTGCCGCGCCCGGCGGACGCCGACGAGCGGGCGCGCATGGTCGCGCTGGTGGCGGAGGGCATCGCCGACGGCGCCGCGGGGCTGTCCACCGGCCTCGACTACGTGCCCGGCCTGTTCGCGGACGCCGAGGAGATCGCCGCGCTGTGCGCGCCGCTGTCGGCCGCCGGACTTCCCTACGTCACCCACATGCGCGGCGGATACGAGGACAACTCGCACGCCGGCGTGGAGGAGGTCGCGCGCATCGCGGAGCTCGCGGACGTCGGCGTGCACATCTCGCATTTCCACACCCGTGCCGACGAGGCCTGGCGGCTCATGGACCTGCTCGCCTCCCGGGGCGTGAGCGCGACGTTCGACGCCTACCCGTACACGAGAGGCTGCTCGATCCTGGGCATGACGCTGCTGCCGCCCGAGCTGAACGCCCTGCCGCCCGACGACGCCGCGCGCAGGATCGACATGCCCGCCGAACGCGAACGCCTGCGCCGCGAGTGGTTCCCGCTCGTCGCCCTGTACCCGAGCCTGGGCGAGCAGTGGCCCGAGCTGATCACGATCGGACACACGGCGTCGGCCGAGTTCGCGTGGGCGCACGGTCTGACGCTCGCGCACATCGCCGCGCGCCGCGGCACCGACGCCGTCGACGCCGCGCTGGATCTGCTCGTCGCGTCCCGGCTCGAGGTGAACGCGATCATGGCCGTGCGCGACCAGCGTCCGGTGTCGGACCTCGGCAGACTGATCGCCCACCCCGCGCACCTGGGAGGGTCCGACGGCATCTTCATCGGCGCCCACCCGCATCCGCGCGCTCGCGGCGCCTTCGCCTCGTACCTCGCCACGTACCTGCGCGAGCACGGCTTCCTCGACTGGCCTCAGGCGGTGCGGCACCTCTCGACGGGGCCGGCCGAACGCTTCCGCCTCGGCGACCGCGGCCGGATCCGCCGCGGCGGCATCGCAGACATCGCGCTGATCGATCCGCATGCCGTGACCGACAGGGCCACCTACGACGACCCCGGCCTGCTGGCCGAAGGCGTCGAGGATGTACTCGTCGCCGGGCAGCCGGTCCTCTCCGGAGGCAGGCTGACCGGCGCACACCCGGGTGGCGGCGTCCGCGCCACGCCCGCGGGGACGCGGGGGCGACCCCTCGCACACCCGGAAGTTCCGCCATCACGAAAGGGAGACGCATGACCGACGCGACCAAGAAAGCCATCCAGACCACCGATGCGCCGGCACCCGCCGGGCCGTACAGCCAGGGGATCGTGAGCGGCGACCTGCTGTTCACCGCGGGCTTCGGCCCCCAGGATCCGGCCACCGGAGCCGTGGCCGAGAACGTGGCGGATCAGACGCGCCAGGTGCTGCGCAACATCCAGGCCGTCCTCGCCCAGCACGGAGCGACGCTCGACCACGTCCTGAAGTCGACCGTGCACCTCGCGGACCTCGCCGACTTCGAGGA